>JAIRPG010000017.1 GCA_031257105.1 Treponema sp. | reverse complement strand
GGCCTCGCCGTTTTTCTGGATGCCGAAGGCCGGAAAATTCGCCCGGTTGTCCGTCAGCTTCACGAGCCGCGCCTGGCCGTCGTCCCAGCCGTAGACCGGGCTGATATAGGGATTCTGATTCTGCCGCCCGTTGTTAAAATCGATCAGGGCCCCGGAGCCGTCGGGCACGACCAGGTAGCCTTCGTCCTCCCGGCCCCCCGCGCCGAAGTAGGGGAGCAGGTTGAGGTGGGTCAGGGGGTATTCTTTCCGGTAGGCGATCCGGTCGAAGGGCACGCTCACCAGGAGGGAGGGCCCGTCAAGCTCATAGCGGAGGGTTACGTTGAACACCGGCTGGGCGTCTTCTTGCAGCGAATGGTAATGGGCCGCGTCTTCCTCGTAGTCCTCCACAGTGTAACCCGCCGCCTGGAAAATCTGTTCCAGGTTTTCCTTCACATAGTCCCGGGTGTTTTCCTGGAGCGCGTAGACCCGGGTTTTTTCAAGATCCGGGAACTTCACTAAAAGGTCGCTTTTGTTGTCCGAGCTGTAGAGCCGGTTTATGTCGTAGAGCCGGTAGGATGATTCCACGGCGCTCCGTTCTTCGGCGGACATTTTTTCGAGGAAGCCGGCCAGCCGTTCTTCCGGCGCGGCGGAGGGGATGTAGTAGGTTCGGGCCACATTACCCGCCGTGTAGCTGACCTCGACGCCGTTGTTCACCAGGGCGTATTCATAGCGGCCATCCTGCACCGAGTCCCGGCGGCTCGAAAAAGTCGTCTCCAGCCCGGCGTCATCGGTGTAGGTGAGGATAAACTGGGACTGGAGGAGATCCCGGGTTACCGGTTCGGCCCCGGGATCGGCGGCGGCGTCCGCGGGATTCGTTCTCCAAACCGTCCCCGTGCTTTTATTGGTTACCAGAATTTCCGCCGTGCCGGGGATAAAGCGGAGCAGCAGCGCTTCGTTTTCCAGGGTCAATTCCGTTTCGCCCTTCCCCCGCTCATAGACGGTGATCCGTTTTCCCCCGCCCGGCCTGACGCCGCAGGAAACGAGGAGGGCGGCGAGGATCAGAAGCGGCAGCGCCGGCGGCCTGGAAAGGTGAACAAAAACCATGCCTTCCCCCTACGAAACCCGGTACATGATTTCCCGGGCGAGAAACACAAAGAATGCGATGCCGTCGGAGATCAGGCTGAAAAAGATCACGAAGATAAAAATGATTACCCCCATGCCGATAACCGCAAAGAAACTGGAAATCAAGGTCTTCCCCAGGGTGTAGCTGTGGATCATCATCATCGCCGAAAGGATGAGGAGCCCCGTCCATACCACGGATAAACCGGCCAGCAGATAGTAGATCGCGCCCTCCTGGAAGCTGAGAAACCGGCTGAGGACGATCATCCCCGCGTTGATGATCACAGAGGGGGTTAAGGCATAGGCCGTGCCCATGTAAATCTCGTGGAGCCGCCCCTTGCCGTCCCAGAGGGTAGTGAGGCCCCAGTTGGCAACCGTCCACAGCGCGAGGGGCGCAATGATCCCCAGGGCCACGGTGATGGCGTTAAAACTTTCCAGGTAAACGGTGATGAACTGAAAACTGGTCAGGGTCAAACGCAGCATCTCCACCACGATGCCGGCGGCGACTATGACATGGGCCGCGAACAGGGAGCCCCGTTTTTCGTGGGTCAAATCCCAGAACCCGTCCAGGGGATGAATCATGACGTAAAAAGAATATTTCAGCGCATCCGCCAGGGGGGGATCCCCCGAAACGGTACGCCGCGCCGGAATTTTCATGTTTCCAGAACCTCCTTCCGCAGTTTCAGAATGATCCGTATCAGCGGCGGCGCCACGATGAGCGCGATCAAAGCGAGGATGATCCACCAGATGTTCCGTTCCATCCATTCCTTGCGGTAATACTGAAACGCCTCTCCGTAACTTTCCGTCTGCCGCTTGAGCTTGAAATACTTCATGGCCGTCTTATAATCCCCCTGCAAAAAGGCGGCGCGGCCCAGGCCGATATAAGCCAGGTCGTAGTTGCCGTTCATCCTGAGCGCCTCTTCCCATAGCGCCGCGGATTCCTCATAGCGGCCCCGCTTATAGGCCCCCAGGGCGGCGTTCACCGTCTCCCCATAGCGGGTCAGCTCGAAACGGGTTACCGCCCCGCTGCGGGAATCAAGGGCGAAAAGGGAATAGCCCCAGTGATCCAGGGCGGCGGGGACGGTAAAATAGCCTTCCTGGCCGCCCACCCCGCCAAAGGCGTAGAGCAGGTTGGCCTGGAAGTCATAGACAAAAATCCGCCCCCGGGTGCGGTCAAAACAGGCGTAGACGCCGTTGTCAAAGGCCGTTACGTCGATAAACCGGGAGGCCCCCCGCACGGAGGCGCTCAACTCGGAATTATTGGAAAAGCTCATATCCCCCATGGGTTCCGCAAAGTTTTCGATGCGGAAGAGTATATCTTCCCCCACGGCGTTCAGCCGCCTGACGGGGTAAATAATGTTGCTGCTGGTTCGGGTAGCAATCGACTGGCTCGTGACGTAAATGAATTCTTCCGGATCCAGGTACAGATTGCTGTACTCCGTGGGGATAAAAAGCTGCATCTGCGCGCGCTGGGCCTTGGTGGAGATGAGTTTCCACACATAATCAATCGCGTTATACAGTACCTTGTTCGCCCCCATGTAACCCACAAAGTTCCCCTGGGGATCGAATTCCATAAGCCCCTTGTTCACGTTGGCGGCCTGGAGGTAGAGCCGTCCGGCGGAATCGACCACCAGCTTTGAGGGGATAAATTCCGCCTCCGCATCGATGGTCTCGTCATCGGGCTGCAGAATCACCGACCGGCAGGACCAGTCCCGGTTCAGCACGAGGATGCGGCTGTTGTTGGTATCGGCAATGTAGAGATCGCCGTTTTCGGTCTCAAAAATATCCCGGGGACTGTTAAACGGGCTTTCAACCCCATCGATCTCCACCGAATAGACAACATTTTTTAGCTCGCAGCCCTCTTCCTGTATCTCCAGGACGACGATGCGGTTGTTTCCCGAATCGCAGACATAGAGCCGGTTATCCCGGATAAAAAGCCCCTGGGGGTCTAAAAAATTGCCAATCCCCAGATCCGCTCCCAGAAGATAGTCCGCCACCCGGTATGCGTCCGGGGAATACACATAGTTAAACCGCTGGTCGTAATTATAGGTATAGTGGGAAGGCTCGGGGACGGCCATACAGAGGGGAACCAGCAATAAAAAGACCAGGACGCTTCGTTTTCGCTGCGGCATTTTTCCTCTTACTCCTTATTCCAGCCCGAATTCTTTCCGTTTTTTCGACAGCTCATCATTGATGGTACGGTTGTAGCGGATCAGGACTTCCCGGGTATCACGCTTGGCGGTTACCATCTGCCGGGCGGCGTTCATAACGTGCCGGCTCACGTAATAGCCCCCGGGAACCTCCGGGGTTCCCACCGTCCAGGAACGCATTTCCTGCAGCGCCGCCAGTTGATCGGACTTCCAGGCCAGGCGCTCAAAGGCCGCGATGTTCGCCGTGGCGTAGCGGGCCGCCGCCCCCATGACGCTTTCCATTTCCCGGCCAAAACGGAGCTGGGTTTCGGCGCTGGCCCACCACT
>JAIRPG010000147.1 GCA_031257105.1 Treponema sp. | reverse complement strand
CGGGAAGAATCGCCAACCAGCCAATCCGCCCCCGCGCCGGCAGAGGCCGGGCGGACGGAAAACCTTCCCCGCTTTCTGGGCGAAATGACCATCAGCGGCGCCATCCGCCGGGTGGGCAGCGAACCGTTCTCCCTGCTGGTTATCAGCGACGCGGAAAACCGCGACTGGTATATTGACCAGGAGGAGCAGCGCAAACTCGCCGGTTTTGAACAGCGGAATGTCAGCGTCCGGGGCCGCGCCTTTGCCCAGGACATGCTCCTGGCAAACGGTAAAAAGGCCGGCGTTCAGTATTCCCTGCGCGATATTGCGCTCGTTCATGATCCCGGTTCCTAATATCAGCGAAGGTTTGAGGTATAGCGCAGCTTCCCTGTTTGCGGTATGCTTCCCCCTATGAACGCGATAACTGAATTTGATGTTATTCTGCGGTTGGCCTTGGCATTTGCCGCAGGGGCTATTATCGGCCTGGAACGTTCCAGTCGGCGGCAGGTAGCGGGCCTCAGAACTCATATTCTTATTGCCTTGGGGTCGGCGCTTCTTATGCTCCTTTCTCTGTGGATTTCTCAGCAGTCCGGGGAACAGGGCCGGGGGGATCCGGGCAGGATTGCGGCGCAGGTCGTCTCGGGGATAGGTTTTCTTGGAGCGGGGGCGATCATCCGGCTGGGAAACAACATCCGCGGGCTCACCACCGCCGCTTCGCTCTGGCTTATCGCCGCGGTAGGTCTGACCTTGGGCGCGGGGATGTTTCTCGCCGCCGCCGTTGCCGAGGCGTTGAGCCTCACCGCGCTCATGATCTTAGGGAGGATGGAAAAATACATCTTCCCTCAGGAGCGGAATAAATTCCTGGAACTTTCCTACAAAAACAGCAGCCCCGATACCCAGCGGGCGCAAAAGATACTAGAAAATTTCGGCATCCGGGTTCAGTCCATGGACGTGAATCAGGGGTTGGGAAAAGGTCTCCCTTCCAAGCTTCGGGTACTGGCATGGATTCCGAATGATACGAATATTTCTAAATTAGCCGGCGCTCTGAAAAAAACCGGGGAAGTCGCACGGATCGAGATTAAAGAAAAATTTTAAAGAGAAAAAGCGCCAAATGGCCAAAATAAAATCTGCGGCACCTGAAGACAGCGGCGCGCCGGCTTCCAATGCAAAAGGTTCGGGGGCATTGCTCCACCCGGAAGAAGTCCTGGAAGAAGATTCCCGGGATCTTTCCCTTCGGCCTCGGAACCTTAAAGAATTCCTGGGGCAGGCGGCTTTGAAAGAGAACCTTTCGGTGTTCATCACCGCCGCCAGGGAACGGAACGATAGCCTGGATCACCTGTTCCTTATCGGCCCGCCGGGATTGGGCAAGACTACCCTAGCCCAGGTGGTAGCCAATGAGTTGGGGGCTGATTTCAAGGTGACTTCCGCGCCGGCCCTGGACAAGCCCAAAGATCTGGTCGGGCTTCTTACCACCATAAGGGATAAAACGGTCTTTTTTATTGATGAAATCCACCGCCTCAAACCCGCCATCGAGGAGATGCTCTACATCGCCATGGAAGATTACGAGTTAGACTGGATCATCGGTCAGGGCCCCGGCGCCCGGACGATGCGGCTTCCCATCAAGCCGTTTACCCTGGTAGGGGCCACCACCCGGGCGGGAAACGTCTCCAGCCCCTTGGTGAGCCGCTTTGGCATCGTATGCCGGTTCTCCTATTATGATCAGCGGGATATGGAGGCCATTGTCCGCCGTTCCGCGGGAATACTCTCGGTATTTATCGAGGATGACGCCGCGGGCCTGTTGGCGGCGTCATCCAGGGGAACCCCTCGGGTCGTAAACCGGCTCCTCAGGCGGATGCGGGACTTCGCTCAGATTAAACGGTCTCCCGCCATCACCAGAGCGGTAGTGGCGGAGGGCCTCAAGGGGTTGGAAATAGACAATTTGGGGCTGGAACGCTATGACCGGGAGATCCTGCGTATCATCATCGAGCGCTATAACGGGGGCCCGGTAGGGGCCGAGACCCTGGCAATCTCTGTGGGGGAGGCGGTAGATACGCTGGAAGACTACTATGAGCCCTATCTTATCCAGGCGGGTCTCCTCCAGCGCACCCCTCGAGGACGGATAGTTACCCCTCTGGCCTATGAGCATTTACGGCTTGAGCCCCGAAACGGCCATGAAAGTAACGGACTTTTCTTTTAATCTGCCGGAAGCGCTTGTCGCCCAGCGTCCTCCGGCTGAACGAGGCCAAAGCCGGCTCATGACGCTCTCCCGTTCTACCGGACGCCGGGAACATCGGCGGGTAGCGGAATTACCGGATATTTTGGCGCCTGACTTCCGTTCCGGCGGCGGTACGAAGGGGCCTCTTTTGGTGTTCAATAATTCGCGGGTTCGCAAGGCCCGGCTCTTGGGTCGATCCCTTTCGAGCGGCGCATCGGTGGAATTCCTCCTCCTGGAACGGAGGGACGGGCATACCTGGCTCGCCATGACTCAGCGGGCCCGCCGCCGCCGCCCAGGAAGCCGCTATATCTTCGCGGAGGGCCTGCCCGGCGAAACAGAAGGGGAGATCGCCGGCGCCGAAGGGGAATTCCGGCTTATCGCCTTTGACCGGCCCGTGGGCGAAGCGTGGCTTGAGCGGTACGGCCATATTCCCCTGCCGCCCTACATTAGGCGGGGAGATACGCCGGAAGACGCGGAACGTTACCAGACGGTTTACGCGGAAGATCCCGCCGCAGGCGGGGATTTCGCCCGCCGCTCGGCCGCCGCGCCTACCGCGGGACTTCATTTTACCGATGAACTCCTCGCCGCACTGGCGGGGCGGGGCATCGAGATCGCCTTTGTCACCCTCCACGTGGGGCTGGGAACCTTCCTACCGGTGCGCGTTCCCCTCGTGGAGGATCACCGGATGCATGAAGAATTTTTTTTTATTAGCCCGGAAACGGCGGCGGCGGTGGAAAACGCTCGCGCCGGAGGCCGGCGTATCATCGCCGTGGGCACCACCAGCCTACGGGCGCTGGAATCCGCCTGGGAACCGGCGCCGCAGAAGGCGCCTGGGGGCGGACGGCTCAGGCAGGGAGAGGGGACTACCGGTATCTTTATCTACCCGGGCTATACGTTTAAGGCCGCGGACGCCCTCTTTACCAACTTTCACACCCCTCAATCAACCCTGCTCATGCTGGTTTCCGCCTTTGCCGGAAGGGAATTCATATTGGAAAGCTACGCCGAGGCGGTTCGCGAAGGCTACCGTTTCTTCAGCTACGGCGACGCGATGTTGATTCTCTAGTGTCTGTGCTGACGCTTGTAACCATTAGGCATGGGCCGTTTTTTTTGTTATGTTACTAGAGCCTCTTGCAAAACCAACCGAGTTTTGCAAGAGGCTCACTAAAAATGAAGATCGCGAAAAACTACTTATTTAAGGAGCGTATGGTATGTTGACGCAAAAATTGGCTTCGAAAAATTTCTTTGTCTTTAACTTGGTGCTCATTGGGGCCATTTTCGGGTTTTCTCTGGCCTTTCTGTCTTTTTCCTGCTCGACGCCTCAGGCAAAAACCGCGCGGGCACAGCAAAGCGTGGTAGCCATCCCCCCGGACGCGCTGGCTTTGGCGGAAGGTCTGCAAAACGCCTTTAGCGCGGTGGCGGACAAAGTGCTTCCCTCTGTCGTGGAACTCAAAACCGTTTCCGTGCAGCGGCGGCAGATCCAAAACTACAACGGCATCCCCTGGGAATACTTTTTTGGGCCCCAGCAAGATAACGGTTCTAACGGCCAAGAGCGGGAATACCGCTCCCAGGGCTTGGGATCGGGGATCATTGTCCGTAAGGATAAAGATACCTACTATGTGCTGACCAATAACCATGTAGTGGAAGACGTGAACGAGATTTCGGTGATCACCAACGACGGCAAGGAGTACACCGCGGAGATGGTGGGGAAAGATCAGCGAAAAGATCTGGCGATGGTTTCCTTCAAGACCGGCGAATTGTACCCCCCGGCGATATTGGGCGATTCTGACGCGCTCCGGGTAGGGGACTGGGCCATCGCGGTAGGGAGTCCGTTGGGCTTCATGTCATCGGTGACAAAGGGAATCGTCAGCGCTCTGGGACGAACCGGCGGGCCCGGCAATAACATCAACGACTTTATCCAAACCGACGCCTCTATTAATCAGGGGAATTCCGGAGGCGCCTTGGTAAATATTCGGGGAGAGGTTATCGGGATCAATACCTGGATTGCCAGCAGCAGTAACGGCGGTTCCGTGGGGCTCGGCTTCGCCATCCCTATCAACAACACCAAACGCAGTATTGATGAGTTCATCAACTCCGGGGAGATACGGTATGGCTGGCTGGGAGTCTCCCTCACGGAGCCCGACCGGGAGACCGTTCTGGCGATGGGACTGGACGGCAAGCGGGGCGCGCTCGCGGCGCAGGTGTTCATGGACTCACCGGCCAACAAGGGCGGTATTCAGCCCGGAGATTTTATCACCCATATCAACGGACGGGAAGTACGGACGGTAAACGCCCTCACCCTGGCGGTGGGAGATCTCCAGCCCGGAGATCAGGCGACCTTTACCTTGATTCGAGACGGCGCCGTACGGGAAGTGACGGTACGCATCGATATTCGGGATGATGCCATCGCCGCGGATAACAAAAAGCTCTGGCCCGGCGTGTATGTTACGCCGCTCACTCAAACCATCAGGGACAGCCTCAAACTGGATCGGAACGCCCAGGGGGTTATCGCCGTCCAGGTGAGCGCCAATAGCCCCGCGGGGATTATGGGCCTCCAGCTGCAAGACCGAATCGTGAGCGTCAACGGCGAACCGGTGCGGGACATCGCGTCTTTTTACCGGCTCCTGCGGGAAAAAGCCGGGAAGGAACTCTGGTTCGAAGTCGTCCGGGGTAGTTCTACCCTTGAAACCCTCAAATACAAGCGGTAGACTGGGACCATGACGACAGAAAACGGACAGAACGGGAAGAAAAGCGAAGGCCAGCTCTTGGCGGAAAAGCTTTGTATCAACAAGAAGAACTGCTGGGAAGAGGCCGGCCCGGAAGAGGCGGAGCGTATCCGTCTCTTCGCGGAAGATTACAAAGCGTTTCTTGATCGGGGCAAAACCGAACGGGAATTTACCGCCGAGACGACGGCGTTACTCAGAACCGCCGGGTTTAGAGATATAGAAGAAATCGTAGCTCGGAAAGGTCTGGAACCCGGTGACAAGGTTTACCATATCAACCGGGATAAGTCCCTCGTCTTTGCCGTCCTCGGTTCCCGGCCCGTTTCCGAAGGGGTGAACATCGTGGGGGCGCACGTGGATTCTCCCCGTATAGACCTGAAGACCAATCCCCTCTACGAAGACGGAGACTTAGCCTTCTTTGACACTCAGTATTACGGGGGAATTAAGCACTACCAGTGGACGGCCATTCCCCTGGCCCTGCATGGCGTAATATTCGGCTCTGACGGCAAGCGTATCACCGTACGGCTTGGGGAAGAATCGGGAGATCCGGTCTTTACGATTACCGATCTGCTCCCCCATCTGGCGCGGGAGCAGATGCAGAAGAAGGCTTCGGAATTTTTTGTGGGAGAAGATCTCAACATCCTGGCCGGCTCCCGGCCTTTTATCGATGAGAAGGTAAAAGAAAAAGTTAAACTTAACCTTTTGAAGCTCCTCAACGAGCAGTACGGTATTACCGAGGGGGACTTTGCCGGAGCCGAGTTGGAATTTGTCCCCGCCCACCGGGCCCGGGACATCGGCTTTGACCGGAGCATGATAGGCGCTTACGGCCACGATGACCGCTCCTGCGCCTACGCCGCTCTGCGGGCGGCGCTGGAAACCGCTCCCATCCCGGAGAAGACATCGGTCTGCCTGTTCACCGATAAA
The DNA here is from genome assembly GCA_031257105.1 of Treponema sp. Taxonomy (GTDB): domain Bacteria; phylum Spirochaetota; class Spirochaetia; order Treponematales; family Breznakiellaceae; genus JAIRPG01. The sequence goes on along the minus strand of JAIRPG010000147.1, from coordinate 24,169 downwards.
GAAGAGATCGGCTCTATGGGGAATACCGGCGCTCAATCCCGGTTACTGGAAGATTTTGTCGCGGGCCTCATCGTCGGTTCGTCCGGCGCGGATTCCGGTAAAAGCTCCGATATTTCTCTGCGTCGGGCTTTGAACCGCTCGTCTATGCTTTCGGCTGATGTAAATTCCGCCTATGATCCCAACTTCGACTCGGTGTACGACAAGAAAAACGCATCGTATTTCGGCAAAGGTATGGTTCTCTGCAAGTACACCGGTTCGGGCGGGAAGTACGGCGGCAGCGACGCTAATGCGGAGTTCTACCTCACCGTACGTTCTCTCCTGGATCGCAACAAAGTTGCCTGGCAGTACGGCGACTTAGGCAAGGTTGACAAGGGCGGCGGGGGGACTATTGCCCGGTACGCCGCCGCCCTTGGTGTAGAGGTGCTGGACTGCGGTATTCCGGTGCTGTCTATGCACTCCCCCTTCGAGGTGATAAGCAAAATCGATCTGTACACCACCTACCGGGGGTATATGGCTTTCCTGCGAGAGGCGTGATCAACCGGTGAACGGTTCCGAGCTTGCCACGCCGATGCAACGGTATTCGCCGCCGTTATCGGCCCGGTCGTCCTCCCGCCGGGGACGGCAGGCGCAGTAAAAGTGGTATATCCGTTTCCCCACGGTGATGATCGACGCCTTGTGGGCGTGGGTCGAGTCGATTTCCCCTTCAACCCCGGACGGAAGTAACGGTTTTTCCGCCGCTTCCCAATGGAAGAGGTCTTTTGAACAGGCGATCCCGTCCTGGGCGTGGCCGCCGTCATAGCCGAAAAAAAAGTTGAGCCAGAGATCCCCGTCCCGGACGATGCAGGGGTCGGAGACAAAACGGCTTTTCCAGGTATCAGGCGTTACTTTCAAAACAGGGTTTCCCCCATAACGCTCCCAGTGGATCAGATCTTTTGAGGTCGCAACGCCGGTCTGTTCGCATGAAGCAGTGTTTTTCGCGTTGTAGAACATATAAAACAGATCGCCGTGCCGGAAGAAAGAGGCCCGGTAGAGCCCGCCCTTTTCCCAGTCCGCGCCGCCGCGCCAGGAGTACACCGGATCTTCCAGGCGATGCCAATCCAAAAGATTTTCGTCCTCCGTCCAGGCGAGCCCCATTTCCGCCGGGCCGTTTTCGTAGCCTTTTCCGGGATAGGAATGGTAGATCATCCAGTATTTGCCCTGGAATTTTATGAGTTCGTAGGAGCCGTAGAGGTCTATGTCCCGGAGCAGCCACGATCCGGCAATGTTGAGCCCATCCCATTTCCCCGTATCGCCTGAAGGCTTTAACACCATGCCGTGATGTTTCCAGTGGAGCAGGTCATCGCTTACCGCCAGGGCCGACCGGTAGCCCGATCCGTCAAAGCCGATATGGTGCATAAAAAATTTTCCCCCGTGGCGGAAAAGGAAGGGACAGTCTACGGCCCGCTCGTCGAAGGCGCCTTTTACCCCTGAGCCTTCCAGCACGGCCTTTCCATACTTGTAGGGGGCGGCATACGTTTTAAGCAAAGATGCGGTATTCATAACAGGTATACTGCCACCGGCCCGGCTTTGTGTCTAGATTTGAACACCCTATTCTCGAATCTGTCCATAATGTATCTACATCATGGACAAATTCTAATTAAATACAAAAAAACAATTTTACCGCCATATAAACGTTTGATTTCGCCCAGGATGGGTGATACCTTGTTTGAAAAGGCTATGAAAATGAAAATAATTTTTCATCTTTTTTCAAATGATTTTCATAGCAAGTTTCAGGAGGTACCTTATGAAGGTAGGTATTCAACTTTACTCGGTGCGGAATCACATGCGAGACGATCCCATCGGAACCATCCGGTGTGTGGCGGAAGCAGGCTACCGCTCCATTGAAGCGGCGAATCATAACGCGGGGGAAGATCCCGGCATCGGGTTCGACATTCCGGCGGGAGAACTCAAAAAGCTTCTGGATGAAACCGGGGCGCGGATCGTCGGCTGCCATATCTTTCCCAACAACGTGGAGATCATGAAGTCCGTGGTGGAATATTTTAGCCGATTGGAAACCGGCTACCTGGCCGTACCCATGGGTTTTTTCAAGGACAAGGCGGATACGCTGCGCCAGGCCGAAGGGTTTAACGAGGTAGGGCGGCTCTGCTCCCAGGCGGGGATCACCCTGGTCTACCACAACCACTTCCACGAATTTCAGGTCTTCGAAGGGAAGACGGTGTTCGATCATATCATGGAAAACACCGATCCCGCCTTGGTAAAGATCGAGCTTGACACCTATTGGGCCGTTAGGGGCGGGCAGGACGCGGTAAAACTCCTCGAACGCTACGGCGGGCGCGTGGTTCTAATCCACCAGAAAGACTTTCCCGGGGAATACAGAGCTGCGATCAACCTGATCGATCCGGTGAACAAGGGCGGTCTTACGGTTGATATGGACTACTTTACCGGCGTAGTAAAACAGGAAACCTTTACCGAGATAGGCGCGGGCATACTGCCCATCCAGGACATCATCAACATGGGGAACGCCGCCTGCAAAGCGGATTACATCATTTTGGAGCAAGACTTTAGCAAGCATGACGAGCTTGAAAGCATCAAGATCAGCATGGAGCGCTTTAAGAAGTTCTCCGGTATCGAGTGGCGGTCATAACCGGCGGCTCATTTTTTGGAGGAGAGAGATGTTGTTGAAACAGAGCGTGTTAATCGCGGGCATGACGCTGTACTGCGCCGTCACGGCGTTTGGCGGCGGTATCGGGGGGGCGCCTCGAAGCGGCGGGACCGGAAAGGTTATCGCCATATCAATGAACGCCCTTGATGAATTCCAGACCGAGTGGTGGGGGTATTTTAAGGAATACGGCGAGTCGAAAGGCTGCCGGATACTCATGACCAACGCCGAAGGCAAGGTAGATAAGCAGCTTCAGGATGTAGAATCGCTGATCCAGCAGCGGCCCGATATAATCGTGATCCGGGTCACGGACAGCGACGGGGCGGCGCCGGCGTTTGAGGCTTGTAACGCCGCGGGAATACCCACCATCGATTCCAGTTTTGGGGTAAACTACCGGGATACCTTCAAGCTCCTGTCTTCCCAGTACGCCCTCTGCGCCCTACAAGCGGAATATTGTATTACATGGCTCAAGTCCCACCCCGGCGAGGAACTCAGGATAGGGTATCTCTGGGGTACCCAGGGGGTCTCCGCGGTAACCGACCGCTATCTCGGATGGAAGGAAACGCTGTTCGCCGCGTACCCCGGACGGGCGCGGATCCTGGCGGAGAAGGTCTGCAATTGGTCGGCGGTGGAAACTATGGCCGCGGTAGAAGATTGGATGCAGGCATTCCCCCAGATGAACTGCATCGTCGCCATGTCCGATGAAATGGCGCTGGCCGCGACAAACGTGCTCCAAGCCGCGGGCAAGCGCCTTGAAGACTGCATCGTTGTGGGGATCGATGGATCTCCCAGCGCCCAGAAAGCCCTCAAGGACGGTATTCTGAGCGCTACGGTGTACACGTCGAAGCGGGCCGAAGCCCGTTATACGGTGGACTACGCCATAAGGATCATAAACGGCGAATGGGATGCGCTGAGGGGAACGCGGGTCGATCCCGGCTATGAGATCGCCGCCCTCATGACCGCTTCTAACCTGCGCGAAATTTTAGCGAAAGATAAATGAGCGATTATATCCTCGAAATGCGGAACATCGTGAAGTGTTTCCCCGGTGTAAAAGCGCTGGATAAGGCTGGCCTTACCGTGCGCCGGGGGGAGATCCACGCGCTTATCGGGGAAAACGGCGCGGGTAAATCTACCCTGATGAACCTCCTTCTGGGGCTTTTTCCCCAGGACGAAGGAGAAATCATCTTCAAAGGGCAAAAGGTTTCCTTCAAAAGTCCGCGCGAGGCCCTGGAAGCGGGGATCTCGATGATCCACCAGGAACTCCGCCTCATTCCCGGCATGGATGTGGCGGAGAATATCTGGCTCGGCAGGGAAAAACGTTTTTCAAAAGGGGGGATCATCAACCTGAAAAAACGGTACCGGGAAACGGAAGAACTGCTGGACGGGTTGGGGCTTGCCTTTTCGCCCCGGGCCGAGGTGCGAAGTCTCAGCCCGGCGGACATGCAACTGGTGGAACTGCTCCGGGCGCTTTCGTACCGGCCTGATCTTATCATCATGGATGAACCAACCAGTTCCCTGACGGATAAAGAGGCGCGGTTTCTCTACCGGGTAATCCGGGATATGGCCGCCGGGGGCGCGGCGATAATTTTTATTTCCCACAAACTTGAGGAACTATACGAGATCTGCCATCGCCTTACGGTGATGCGGGACGGGAGGTTTATCTGTGAGCGGCCCATTGGGGAGATCTCGATGGATGAACTGGTCAAACAGGTGGCGGGAAGAACCATCAAAGAGCGGTATCCCAAGACGGAAGCGTCCTTCAAAAATGTGGCGCTGGAAGTCCGGGATCTCCGTTCCGCCGGGAACTTTCAAAACATCAGCTTTACGGTTCGCCGGGGGGAGATCTTGGGGATCTGCGGGCTGGTGGGCGCCGGAAGAACGGAGATCATGCGGGCCATTTTCGGGATAGATCGCTTTGATTCGGGAGAGATCCTTGTGGAGGGGAAAAAAGCGCGGATCAAGTCCCCAAAACACGCCGTCGCCCTGGGCTTGGGGATGGTCACGGAAGACCGGCGGCGCGGGGGCATCATTGCGAATCTGGCGGTACGGTACAATATTTCCCTGGCGAGCCTGCGGTTATATTGCGGACTCGCCGGCGCCGTAAACCGCGCTAAAGAACGGGAGGCTGCGGACGCGATGGCTGAAAAATTGGCCGTCAAAGCCGCCTCTATGAAGCAAGCTATCGCGTCCCTGTCCGGCGGGAACCAGCAGAAGGCGATCATCGCCAAATGGCTCCTTGCCAAACCGAACGTGCTGATCCTCGACGAGCCGACTCGAGGCATCGATGTCGGCTCTAAGAGCGAAATCCACCGGCTTATCAGTTCCCTGGCCGGGGAAGGGATGGCGGTTATTATGGTTTCCTCGGAACTGCCCGAAATCCTGGGCATGAGCGACCGGATTCTTACGATAAGAAACGGGGAAATTACGGGTGAATTTTTACGGGGCGCGGATCATGAAAAACTGATACGCTCCATGTTCGGCATTTGAAGCCTTAAGCTTATGAGAAAGAAGGGTGTGTTATGGACATACGAGATAAAAATAAAGCGCTGGAACTGCTGCTTAATAACAAAGCGCTGATCATCCTGCTGCTTCTCTGCGCGGGATGTTCCCTTGCGGCGCCTCATTTTTTAAGCGTTGTCAATTTACGAAACGTTATCCGGCAGATTTCCACCAGCGCCATGATCGGCATCGGGTTTACCTGCGTCATCGCGTCGGGGAACCTTGATTTGTCGGTGGGGTATATGCTGGGTATGCTCGGCGTACTGATGGGACTCCTCTCAAAAACGTGGATGCCTTTTCCCCTGGTGATTTTTTTGGGGTTTCTCGCCGGAGGGCTCTGCGGTTTTTTTAACGGGATCATCGGTATTCATTTTAAGCTGCCCCTGTTCATTGTAACGTTGGCCACCGGCCAGATGTACAAAGGGATCTGTTACCTGGCGAGCAATACCTCGCCCGTTTCGGGGCTTCCCGCCGCGTTCAAAACGGCGGGTCAAGGGTATGCGGGGCCTATTCCCATTCCGGTCTGCATCGTTACCATTGCCGCCATCCTGATCTACCTTATCCTCAACCGTACCGCGTTTGGCCGTTACGCCATCGCCACCGGGGGGAACCGGGAAGCGGCCCGCGCGTCCGGGATCGATACCGACTTTATCACCGTGGCGATCTACGCGCTCATGGGGCTGTGTACCGCCGGAGCCGCGGTGATCATGACCGGGCGGGCGGCGTCGGCCCAGCCGACCGCCGGCCAGGGCATGGAGATGGACGCAATCGCCGCGGTGGTTATCGGGGGAACCCCTCTTTCCGGGGGGAAGGGGAAGGTGATGGGCACCGTGTTCGGCTGTCTCATTGTCGGGGTTATCAATAACTTTCTGAACCTATCCCGGGTGGATTCCAACTGGCAGCAGATAGCCAAGGGAATGTTGATTCTTACGGCGGTGCTGCTCGATGTGGTTACCGAAAATTACTTTCAGCATAGACTGAAAAAAGCAACGCGGCGTTTTTAGAGCGGCTGCGAGAGAGGAGTGTTTATGGCACAAATAAAACCGGTTAAGGCTGCCGTTATTGGATGCGGGACTATCAGCCATATCTACATGAGTAATTTTAAGAAATTTGCCGTCATCGACTTGGTGGGCTGTTCCGATATTATTCCGGAGCGGGCCCAAAAACGGGCTGAGGAATTCGGCGTGAGCGCGATGACGAATCAGGAGATCCTCTCCAACCCGGAGATCGAGATGGTGATGAACCTTACCTTTCCGGAAGCCCATTACGAGGTGAGCCGCCGGATTTTGGAGGCGGGAAAACACTGCTGCGTCGAAAAGATGATGACCGTCAACTTCGGCGAGGCGCTGGAACTGACTGAATTGGCGAAAAAGAAAAACCTGCTCTACTGCGCCGCGCCGGATACCTTTTTAGGAGGCGGCTGGCAGTCGGCGCGTAAATATATCGACGACGGTTTTATCGGCAAACCCATAGGCGTAGCGGCGGTGATAAGCTGCAGCTACCAGCCTGATACCGATACCTTCGATCTGGATCCGGATCACTTCTTTTTTCCCCTCCATCCGGGCGGGGGCCTCCCCTTTGATCTGGGAGGCTACTACCTCCACAACATGATCAACCTCTTCGGCCCGGTGAACCGGGTGAGCGGTTTCGGCGGCAACATCGATCCCGACCGGATGTACCGCAACCCCAGCCATCCTCGGTACAAAGAACCTTTTCAGGTTGATACGCCGACCACCCTATCCGGGACGCTGGAATTTAAGAGCGGCGTCTACGGCGTGATCCTTATCACCTCAGACGCTTCGGTTTATGACAGCTTTTCGGTTCATGGCTCGGAGGCTTCTCTCCACCTCTTCCACCCGAACTGGTTCAGCGGCCCCCTGATCCTCCATCGGAGCGGCGCCGTTGTTGACGAGGAGCGGGATACCGGCAAAAACACGGCGGAAGGCTACCGTCCTATCCCCGATCAGGTACGGCTTCCTATCCTTCACGGTTACGGCGAAAACAGCCGGGGCCTTGCCATGGCGGACATGGCCTACGCGCTCAGGAACAACCGGCGGCCCCGGGCTCATTTTGACCTGGGGCTTCACGCAATGGAGATTATCCATGGGATGCTGGAGAGCGGGCGAACCGGTAAAGTGTACCGGATGGCAACCGGCTGCGAGCGGCCCAAACCCCTCCGCGCCGGCGTAAAAACGGGGAACGCCCAAGAAGCGGCGCTCGACGATTAGAAAAAACCGATACGGGAGAGGCGGATGGTTACCATTCATGATGTCGCAAAAGCCGCGGGCGTCTCTATCGCTACCGTTTCGAGGGTGCTTAACAACAATAATGTCGTTACCGAATCGAAACGGGAGCGGGTTTTTCAGGTGATGCGGGAACTCGGATACGTTCCGGTAAGCCGTACCGCCAAGAGCGCCCCGGGGAACCAGATCATTCTGGTGGTCAGTTCTATCTTCCCGATGCTGGAAGAGGTGTATTCAGGCATTGCCGCCTCGATACGGGAACTCGACGCCCATTACGAAGTGGCGCTCTGTTATACCGCGAATACCAAAAACAACTACCACAACGCGCTGTCCCTCATAAAGATGCTGCCCCCTGAATTGCTTCGGGGGCTCATCTTCTTCAATAATGTGTGCGCCGACGAAGGGCTTATGACGGAATTCCAACGCTACCCTCTGGTACAGATAGGCGAATACGTTGAACAGGAACCCGTTTTCGCGGTTTCAACCGACGACCGGCGGGCGCTGTATGATATAACAAAGCTGCTCATCGACCGGGGACGGCGGCGTTTCGTCCTGGTATCGAACTATTTTAGCCCGGAACGGCGCAGTTACCGGTTCTGCACGCGCCGTGAAGCGGGGTTCCGCGCCGCCCTGGAAGAAGCGGGTATCCCCTTTAACCGGGATATGATCTTCTCGGTGGATTATACCGTGGAGGGAGGGATTGACGCGGCCCGAAAGATTGCGGAACTCACCCCCCAACCCGACGCGGTGGTTTGCGTGTCCGATTATATAGCCGCCGGCTGCGTCATGGAACTGCGGGAGTTAGGCGTTTCCGTCCCCGATCAGATAGCGGTTACCGGTTTTGACGATATTGAGATCGCCGAAACCTGTCGCCCGCGCCTTACCACCGTACGGCAGTCCTTTGAAGAGATGGGGATGGAAGCGGTCAGGATGTTGGACGCGCTATGCGCGGGGAGCCTTAACATCGGGCGAACCACCTGTATCAGCCACTCGATCATCGAGCGCGGCAGCGCTTAATAGCGTTGGAACAACGCTAATCATAGAAAAGAGAGAGCGCGAAAACCCGCTGGGCGCCTGCGGCTTTTAACGCGGCGGCGCATACGTCCAGCGTGGAGCCGGTGGTGATCACATCATCAAAGAGGATCGCTTCCCGCGGAGGCCGCTTCACACAGATTATCCGGCCTTGCAGATTGCGCTTCCGCTTTTCCCGATCCAGTTCTTTCTGGCTTTGCGAGGGAAGCCGCTTGAGGCAGCGGCAAACCGGCGGACGCCTGAGGGGATCTTTCCGGTTCATTCCCTGGAGCAACGCCCCCAGATAGGCTACCTGATCCCAGCCTGCCCGACGGATTTTTCCGGGACGAGGAGGCGCGGGAACCCAACAGGGCGCTTCACCGGCGCTCTGGGCGGCGCTCTGGGCAGCGCTCTGGGCGACGCTCTGGGCGATAACGAGGCTTTCCGTCATTTTTTCGGCGAAAAAATGTCCCAGCGCCCGAGAGGTACCGAACTTGTACGCCCAGAGGAGCCGTCTGAACTTCCCGGTATAAGGGTACAGCGCCCAGATGCCGTCGAAGGCCCGTTCTTCATGTACGCAAGAGGCGCAGCGCCCGCGCTCCGAAATAAGGGGCCTCCCGCAAATATCGCAGCGAGTCTCTCCGCCGGGCTCAAAGAACGGCATACAACTCGCGCAGAGGCCGTACCACGCCTCCTGGGGTTCCAAGAGACTCCTCCCGCAGATCGGGCAGCCTCCGGGAAAGGCATATTCCCGGCAGAGTGCAAAGAGATGATGTACGTTATTCATACCCTTTATAACAGGTCAAAAAATTGATTTTACTTTTCTACAACCCATGGTATAATAGACCGGTATCGAAGCCCGGAGGTTTCCGGACAGGTCTGTTATGCTGAAGCGAAAGGTTGGTAGGTATGCCGATTTTACGAAGTCCGCAAGCGTCGCTCGATAACACACGGGGGGGGGGGGGGGTATGAAAAGCGCCGTACCTGCCGCCTTTTCTGGGGAGTATTTCTTTTTCTAACCGCGCCCTGTTTCTTGGGGGCGCAAAATCAAGGCGACCTGTTTTTTAGCGGGGCGCTGTAGCATTTCTTCGCGGTTACCAAACCTTTTGAACAGACGATGCCCGGCTTGAGGCTGGGCGGCGGTTGGGAGTTTTCCCTGGGCCCCGGTTTGATCAATGCCGGCGCCGAAGCGGGCTGGAACTATACCGGCCTCACCGGGGATCACCGTCCCGCCGATACGGCGAATCTTTTTCCGCTCTCGCTACGCGCCGGGTACGCCTACCCTTTAGCGCCGGGTCTTACGGTCGGCGCCGGCCTTACCGGAGGGGTATGGTTTTCCAACGCCGGAGGGGATACCGCCTTTACGCCCCAGACGGGCTTCCGGCTTGACGGAGAAATCCCCTTTCCGGGTTCCCGCGCGTGGGGTGTTTTCATCGAAATCGGCGTTGACCTGCTGCCGCAGAAAACCGGGCTTAACGTCATGCCCGCCATCGCGGCGGGCGCGCGATTCCGTCCCCGCCGTCGGCCTCCGGAGGCAGCGCTTCTAGAAGCGGCGCCTCTAGAGGCGGCGCCTACAGGAGAGGCGCCTTCAAGGGCGGCACCTGTTGTTGAGGAACCGGCAGCGTATGTCGAAATGGTCCCGCTAACAGCGCCGTTTCAAGAGACACCGTCTCTTGAAACACCGTCTCTTGAGACGATGTCCGAGCGGGAGCTAAGGGAATTGGTGGAAGCGGCGGACATCGTCACGCTGCCCGGCGGGGAACGGGGAATACCGTTGAGCGAATTGACGGTCTACTTCCCCGCCAATTCAGGCGCGCTCTCCGCCCAGACCCGCGCCGGTCTGGAAAAAGCCGCCGCGCTCTTGCGCCGTTACCCGGAAAAAAGCTTTATCGTAGCGGGGTTCACCGCCCACACAGGCACCCCTGCGGGCCGCGAGGCTATTGCGCTGTCCCGGGCGCGGGCCGCGCGGAGCTTTCTCGTGGAACGCGGCGTAAGCGCCGGGACGCTTACCGCCCGGGGCTATGGATCGGCGCTGCCCGCAGCGAATAACAGCAGCGCCAAAGGGCGCGCTTTGAACCGCCGGGTTGAATTTTTCTTAGTCCTCAACGAACCGGAAGGAGATACGCGATGAAAAACAGAAACCCCTCTCGATACGGCGTGTTATCATGGATAGTGCGCTCGGCGGCGCTCGCGGCGGCGTTATTCGCCGCGGGATGTAACGACTACTACCTGGATATGCTCAGGGAAAAGCCGGGACAGGACAAGGAAAACGGCGGGCAGCCCGTCTACGAGGAAACGCTGCTGATCGTTCCCCTCAAGACGGCCTATACCCAGGATGAACCCATCGACCCGGCCCAAGACCTGATAGTCTACCGGCGCGGCGCGGACGGCGCGATGACCCGGCTGGACGCGGGGGATGTTGAAGTAAGCCCTCCTTCCGCGTCGGGCGCGGGAGCGCTGGCCGTCACGGTTCGCGCTTCGGGGCTCGAGGAGCGGTACACCGTATGGGTGGGGCCGGGCCGGCCTGAGTACGAAGAAGCCTTGGTGCTCATCCCCCTCAAGACGGCGTATATCTTAAACGAGCGCGTTGACCGCGAGCTCCACCTAACGGTTTACCGGCGCGGTACGGACGGCGCGATGACCCGGCTGGACGCGGCGGACTTTATGATTGACCCCGCCGGGGTTTTAACCGTCCAGGGCGCGCAGACCGTCACGGTTCGCGTCAAAGGGCTTCCGGAAGCGGCCTATCAGATATGGGTAGCGCCAAGCTATACCGAGAGCCTTGAGATAACACCCCGCAAATTCATCTATACTATCGGGGATTCTATTGAAAAGACCCGGGACTTGGCGGCGTACCTGCGGGGAAGCGACGGCATGATGGAACCCCTCGCGGCGAGCCGGTTTAACGTAAGCCTCGAAATCCTGAACGCCGTGGGAGAGATTACCGTAACGGTAACGCTGTCCGATCCGGCCATGACCGGCGTGTATACCGTCCGCGTATACGCCGTTGATCCCTGGACGCTGGTGTATGACAGGAACGGCGGCGCGGGGAACATGGCCCGGGACTACCCGGAAAACGGACAGGCGCACACGCTTCCGGCGTCCTGTTCCTTTACGCGGCAGGGCTGCGATTTCGCGGGGTGGTCACGAACCCGCGCCGGGCCGGTGGAGTATGCTCCCGGCGCTTCCGTGCCGGCTATGGCCGGCGGGGAGACCCTTACGCTCTACGCGAAGTGGGCCGTAAACGACGGGAGCGAGGGGGCGGTGGTAAACGCCGCGAAATCGGGAACAACCCTCACCCTGACCGGCGTAGACTGGACTCCCGATCTGGCAGCCGCCCTATCATCCGCCCTGGATACGCCGGGTATGGCTGTGGATTTAGGCGGCGTCGGGGGTATTGGAGACTGGCATCTCAACACCCTGAGCGCCAATGAGGGGAGGATAAAATCCCTGATTCTGCCGGATCCGGTAACAACGCTGGGCAACAACGCCGGGACTCGGGATGATTCGCTGTCTGTACGATATACCGGTCTTGCAGCCGTAAGCGGCGCGGGCGTTACAACCATTAATAAACAAATTTTTTCTGGTTGCGCGAACTTGAAGACGGCCTCCTTTCCGCAGGCGGTTTCTCTCGCTTACCACTCCTTTGAACTTTGTGGCCTCTTGGAAGAGGTATATATGCCGTTATTAACCGTAATCGCGGATGGGGCGTTTCTTTCCAGCGGACTACAAAAAGCGGACTTCCCCCTCGCGGTGACTGTTCAGGCTAACGCCTTTTACGGTTGTGATTTGAAAACGGTTGACCTTCCGAAGGCTACAAGGATAAATGCGTGGGCGTTTCGCTATTGTTCTCGTCTTGAAACGGTGAACCTTCCCCAAGTCATAAGCCTTGGTGAGTACGCATTTGGGGAATGTTATAACCTTGAAACGGTAAGGCTCCCCAAGCTAACGACTATCCAGGACTATTATGTATTCAAGGACTGTAGGAGCCTGAGGGGGCTGTATCTACCGGCAACTCCGCCGGCATTGCCTACAGATACGAGCCGCCGTTGGCTCTTTTCATTAGCCAGCACCGACAACCTACCGGTGGAATACATCACGATATATGTGGACGCCAATACCATTGATCCATATATAATGGGCGCCGGGGCGTGGCAGCCGGGGGCATACGTAGGGGCAAACGGGAATTCCGCCATTTACGGATGGCGGCATAACGCGGTAAAGATTGTCGCGGTTCGCTAACGGCGGTTAATCGAACAAGGACGGCCCCCCGATGGCTTTACGCGCTGGGAGGCCGGGCTTTGCCGGGTTTTGGCCGAACATCCCCTTCCATGCGTGGATGCGGCTCAGCGCCTCCAAAGGGGTCATCCGATCCGGATCCAGCGTCCTCAGATCCTCCAGCAGCCGGCCCCACGGTTCGGGGGCGGGGGCGGGGGCGGGTTCAGGGGCGGGGGAACCGGGCGGCGAAGATTCCACTCCCGCGAGGCTCCGTTCATTCATTTTAAGGCGTTCCAGGATACGCTCCGCCCGATCCAGTACCGCATCGGGCAGCCCCGCGAGGCGGGCTACGTGGAGGCCGTAAGATTCCGCCGTCGGCCCTTCTCTGAGTTTCCGCAGGAAGACGATCTCCCCTCCCCGCTCCCGCGCTTCCATGGAACGGTTCGCCATACGGGGGTGGGCGATCATAGCAAGCTCGTGGTAATGGGTTGCGAAGAGGGTTCTGCACCGAAGGCGTTCGAGCAATTCCTCGCTCACCGCCCAGGCAATGGAGAGTCCGTCGTTGGTGCCCGTTCCTCTGCCCACCTCGTCCATGATCACCAAACTCCGCTCGGTCGCGGTGTGGAGAATGTAGGCCGTTTCGTTCATTTCCATAAGGAATGTCGATTCTCCTCGCGCCAGATTATCCGAAGCCCCCACCCGGCAATAGATCCGGTCTACCAAGCCGATCCGGGCTTCCTGGGCGGGCACAAAGCTCCCCGCTTGGGCCATAATCGTGATCAACGCCGCCTGGCGAAGATACGTGGACTTTCCCGCCATATTGGGGCCGGTAATCAAGACAAAGGCCGCGCCGTTCCCATCAAGGATCACGTCGTTAGGGATGAATTCCCCCGAAGGCAAGTGCGCTTCTACCACGGGGTGCCGGCCTTCCCGTATCCAGAGGCGGTTTTCGGCGTCTACCTGGGGGCGAATCCAACCCCTGAGCGTGGCGGCCCTGGCCAAAGACTGCGCCGTATCCAGTTCGGCGATACGCCGGGCGGCGGAAGTGAGCGCGGGGATACGCGCTTTCGCCTTGTCCCGAATATCCAGAAAGAGCCGCTTTTCCAGATCGACGCTCCGATCCGCGGCGCCGTTGATGTCCGACTCTATTGACGCCAGCCGGTCGGTCGTAAACCGCTCGCCCCCGGCCATACCCTGACGGCGGATAAAGTGAGCGGGAACCTTGGACAAATGGGCGTTCGTAACCTCAAGAAAATAACCGATAAGCTTGTTGTACCGGATCTTTAAGGCGGCTATACCCGTATTCCGGCGTTCCTCTTCCAGGTACGCTTCTAAAAGCCGCCGCCCGTTCTCCTGGAGTCGGCGGAGGCCGTCGAGCTCGGAATTAAAACCGCTCCGGATAAGGTTCCCTTCGGTAAGCAAAATTGACGGATCTTCCGCCAATGCCTGTTCCAGGGTCTCCTTGAGTTCGATAAGCCGGGTGAACGCTTCCTGGCCGAGAGAAGAAGCGGCGGCGTCCTCAAATGAAAAATTCAAGTCGCGGTTAAGCTCCTCCAGCGTTTTGAACGCATCCAGGGCGTTCTTCACGGAAAGCATATCTTTGCCGTGGGCCCGATCCATAGCAAGCCGGGAGATAAGCCGTTCCAGATCCGGTGTTTTCCCCAGGATATCCCGGACGGCGTTCAGCCGGCTCTGATCCCGGTAGAGGGGCTCCACAACATCGAGCCGTTTGTTGATCCGCCCTTCGTCCCGCAAGGGGTGGAGGATTCGCCGTTTGAGGAGCCGCCTACCCATGGCGGTTTTGGTTTCGTCCATCACTTCCAGGAGGGAGAACCGCACATCCCCGTCCCGGAGGTTTCTCACAAGTTCCAGATTCCGCTGGGAAGACTCATCGATCCCCACAAACTCACCGCCTGAGTAGATGGTAATAGAACGCACATGGGGGAGCAGGCTTTTGGCCGTATCGTCCAGGTAATCCAGCAAGGCCCCGGCGGCCAAAATTTCCGGGGAACCGTCGTCCAGGCCGAAACCCCGGAGCCCGGATGTTCCGAACTGCCGTTCCAGCCGGTCCCTCCCCCGCCCCGCCTCGAAGAGCCAGTCCGCCCAGCGGTTCACCACCAGGGCGGCCCTATCCGCTATCGATGCGGCGATGTCCGAATTCTCTTCCAGCAGGGATTCCTGGACGATGATTTCCCTGATCTGGAGCCGTTCCAATTCCAATCTGAGCCGCTCCACCCCGCCTTCAAAAGGAAAAGACGTGGCGTTGAAATCCCCCGCGGAAAGATCGATGTAGGCAAAAGAAAGGAATTTCGCCGTCGAAGCCAAGGCGGCCAGGTAATTGGAACTGCCCTTGTCAAGGTAATACTCGTCAACGGTGGTGCCGGGAGTGACAACCTCCAGCACTTTCCGGTCTATCACCCCTTTCCCCTTGGAAGGTTCCGAGATCTGCTCGCAGACGGCGATCTTTTTACCGAGTCTGAGGAGCCGGGCAATATACGACCTGACCGCGTGGTAGGGCACGCCGCACATCGGGAGCCCGTTCCTGCTGGTAAGGGTAAGATTGAGAAGGGCGGATACTTCCAGAGCGTCTTCAGAAAACATTTCGTAAAAGTCGCCTAACCGAAAGAAAAGAACCTCTCCCTCGTGCTCCCGTTTTATCCGTTTGTACTGATCGAGCAAAGGACTTGATTCGGCGGAATTGATAAAGCCTCCTAACGTCCGGCCTTGGATAACAAATTGGCAATAAGTTTGTTGGTAATATCCACCGCCGGGCTATACCACAGGATGCCTGTGTTTTCTTTTAAATTAAGAACCATGCTGTATCCTTCGCTTTCGGCAATATACCGAATCTCGCCGTACACCTGCTCAAGGAACGCATCCGATGAAGAGAGCCGCTTTCGCTCGTCGTTCAGTTCCGTGGTCTTTACTTGGTAGTATTCCCGCAGGTAATCGGATTTCCGGCTGATTTCGCTGTCCAACCGCAGCGCCCGTTCCCGATCTCCCGACTGCTCCGCGTTGAGTTGGGCGCTCTTGAGTTCTTGAATCTCCGCGGTCATCCGGTCGATGTCGGCCTGCACCTTAGCGCTCCGTTCCTCCAGTTCCCGAACGGGCCGGGAATTACGGAAGAAAGAAGCGTAAACCTTGGTGAGATCGACTACCGCGAACCGGGTAAGCTGCTGCGCTTGCAGGGAACCCAGCATACCTAAAGAGAAGAAAAGCGCGATACCGCGTTTTAACCTATACCCGCCTATACCCACCTATACCTCCTCATCCTCTCATCCCTACCCCTTCTCTACCGCCGTTAGTAGGTAGACATAGTAAAGGACAGGACGAAGTCGATTCCGTCAGTGTCGCCGGTCGCCCCCAATCCGCCCTTTTTCCATTCAAACTGGCCGTTATGAGTTCGAAACCGTTTGGCAAAAATAAACCGAAAGGGAAACTGAGGTATGGTAAACCGCAGGCCCGCGCCAAAGCTATACAACATATCATCCATCTCGAAACTCGTGAAGAACTCCTTCGGCGTCGGCTTTACCGCCGCCGCGTCAAAGAAGAAATCCAAGGAAAGCACGGAGGGAACCACCGGGAAGCGGAGTTCCGCCCAATTTTCCCAGAGGGCAAGGCCCCGGTTACTCCGCTGGTCGAGCCAGCCCCGCCCGGTAAACATCCCGTCTACCAAGAGTTTATTCGCGTCCTCGATAAACATATTCGGGTCATAGCCGGGTTGGGGGAAGATAAAGGAAAGGCCCGAATGGATGCCGAAGACGGCCTTAAAACGGTATGTATCGGTGATCCCGACATCGAGCAGCGTGGCAAACCATTCCGCCTTGGTGTCGGTGCGGTAGTAATGCTCCCGCTCTACCGGGAGGATGCCGTACCAGCCGAAGCGCTGCACCGCGTAATAGCCGCTCGACGGATCGTAATAAATATCCCGCTGATCGATAGAAAGGCTCGTCCAGACGGATAGGGAGGGAATCCAAGACGTGACCCCTTCGCGTATAATCGGGTCAAAGGGATAGATGCCTAGGCTCTGATCGTAGTCGTTCATAACCCAGCCGGTCCGTATCCCTCCGCTCAAGCCCAGATTGCCCAGCGGGGTGCCCCAGCGGTACCCGGTGGAAAAACCGAAAGAAAGCCCCCATTGGTCGTATTTCATCAGGTATTCATCGGCGGGCTGTTTGCCGGTGTTATAATAGTCATCGTAGCTATAGAAGCCGTTCGGAAAAGCGTATTCCTCGTCGCCGTTAAAGAGGGGAAAGTTGGACGCGCCCATGGTGGCCGCCGTCCGCTTGCTGTGTTTAAAGGTAAAGTCAAAGCCGCCCGACAAGGGCAGGCCGAAGAGCCAGCGCTGGGTATACTCAAGGGAGACGGTCTGGGTACCTAAGGAGGCGTTTACCTCGGCGCCTATCACGTTGCCGTACCCCAGGAAGTTCAGATCGCGGATCTTCAAGAGCCCCGATACCGGAAAGTCCTCCGGATCGGCGCTGGCCGAGAAGGTAAGGCCGAGTTGAAGATCCGTGGTAGGCTGTTCCTCCACGGTAAAGACCAGTTCCATGAGGTTATCGGTGGTGCCCTGAACGGTATCGGGTATCACGCTGGAGAAATACTGGAGGTTCATCAAGTTCCGCCAGGCGTCCAGCAGCTTAGCTTTGGAAAAAACATCTCCCGGTTCCAGGGGGATCTCCCGCAGTATGACATTATCCTTGGTTTTATCGTTCCCCCGTATCGTGATGTTTTCCAAATGGGCCCTGTCCCGCTCGATAATGGTAATCTTGTAGGACAGAATTCCCGTTTCCCGGTTCCGATTTTCCTCCCGGCTTAACGTATTGAAGATGTACCCGTTTTCGTAATACAGGTCGGCCACCCGCTGGAGATCCGCCTCCATCCGCCGGGCGTTTACCACAGCGCCCTCTTTGGAATATACCTGGGCCGCAAGCTCCTCCTGAGAGAAAATCTTGTTCCCCTCAAACACGACGCCGCCAAAATTGTACATCCGCCCCTCGGAGACCCGGAAGGTAATGGTCATGAGGTTGTTGCCCTTGGCATCCTTGTGGGTTTCCCGGACTATGTCGGTTATTTCGGCGTCAATGTACCCCCGGTCGTGGTAATACTGGATAAGGGCCGCCCGATCCGCGGTGAGCTTGGCCTCCTGAAACGCGCCGTCGTTGAGGAGCCCTTTGGCTTTCAGCGATAGCCTGCCCCGGAGCGTTCTGGCGGAAAAGACGCTGTTCCCCTGGAAGCGGAATTCGTCGATGGCGATCTTATCCCCTTCGGTGATGGTAAAGGTAATGGTAAGGGTACCGTCGCCGTTCGTCTGGGAGCCGGAACGAATCTTCACGTCCGGGAAACCTTTTTCCAGGTACTTATTGACCAACGCCGCCTCGTCGCTCCTGAGTTTTATCTGGGTAACCACATCGTTCACCTTAATGGCCACCACGTCCAAAAGCTCGTTTCGCCTAAGGGAACTGTTCCCGGTAAACACGATTCGAGACACGACGGGCTTTTCCACAACGGTAAAACGGATGATCACTTCGCTGCCCAACATATCCGAGGGCACCGCCGTGGGGGTAATGCGGTCAAAGAAGTCCAGAGCATAGAGCCTTCCCTGGATGTCCCAGAAAACATCGTCGGTAAAGGCCCTGCCGATGTACGGTTCGATAATTCCGTCCAATTCGGCGGATTTTACGTGTTTAAGCCCCTCAAAGGTAATATTTTTTATCGGTTTTCCTTTGTACCATTCCCCTTCCTGCTGAGCAAAACCAAAACCCGCCAGGCCGCCAATCAACATCATTACCAAAACAGCGCGCATTTAGACTCCATAAAAACAAACACCGGAAGCGTTATAACCCGTTTCCGGCGCCTCTTTAGAACGACCGCCTCCACGACAGCGTAAAAGACATATCGTTGATAAACAAATTCTCCGGGTGAAGGGGAACCACATTAAACCGGATGTCAAACAACGGATTTTGGAGTTCAATACTTATATCCAACTCCGGTGTCAGCCTTCCCAATTCATTTTTGTTCTCATCATACCGCAGGGATAACATCGCCTGGGTAAAAATATTCGCTCCGAAGTACTTACCTATAAAAACAGTTGTATTATCAAAATAGTTACCAAGCTTTCCTAGTCTGTCAACCGGGTTTCGGAGCCCGGTAAGCTGCATAAAGGCGTTCTGGATGAACAGCGTTCTAAACGAGAGCATATCCAGGCGCAGAAAATCACGTACCCGCCGTTCGGCGCTCCGTACCAGATAGAACTGGGAGAAAAAGTCCGAAGCGGGTTCCAGGATGGCGGAGAGGCTTGTCCCGTCCGCGCCCTCCTGCCCGTTCTCCGGCAGGATAGAGCCTAAGAGCGCGAGGATCTCTATCTGGGAAAGGGGCGGATTCGACTCAAACCGGGCGGTAAAGGACTTGAGGGGGGCGTTATCAACGAGCAGGGAGATAGTCACCGGCCCATCCTCGTTACGATCCCGGGCTTCCGCTCTGATCGTAAGCCGGGGATCGAACCGCACTTCATTTTCGTTAAAAGACAGGGATCCTTCGCGGATGTAGAAGCTCCGCTGGAAGTAGTACAGTTCCCCGCTCCGGACGGATACATCGCCGGAGACGGAAAAAACGCCCGCCGCCGAATCGCTCTTGATCCGGATGCTGTTTCCCGCGTTGGCGTACGTCCGCAGTATCGGAAGCTCCGCGCTGGGCCAGAGAAATTCCATCTTCTTGCCCGCCCAGATAACCAGGTCGGTGGTCACGGTACTTTCAGACAACCCGGCGGCGTATCCCCCGGCGGCGATTTCCTGGGTGTTCAGGGTAATTTCCGTTTCTTCGCCGGTAAGATTTCCGGTAACCGCGAGAATCGTATCTTCCATCGTCAAACGCAGGTTGCCTGAGGTCTTTCCTTTAACCGCGATCCCTTTGACATCAACCTTAAAAGGTATGGGACGTTCCGGCGGGCTCTGAATATCGAGGCTAAAAACATTGGGAATCCAGCGATCAAACTGGAACCACCCCTGAACCGTGCCTACTCCGGAACCTACCGGCGTTGTGAGGGGCCCAAAGCGCATCTCGTTTCCTTCAAAAGTCACGGCGATGGGGGTTGGGCCGATTTCCGCGTCCACATACCGGGGAACCTGGAGACGCACGCTCTGACCGAGCGCCGTACCGAAGAATTCCGGATCGCCCAGAGGCCCCCGGATGGTGATGTCGGCGCTCACAAAGCCGCCGGTACAGGTAAGAATATTCTGCGACGGGAGAAAACGCCACAGGGATACAAGGTCGACATATAAATGAGACGCGTGGGCGTCAATAGTCCGGGAATTGATCGCGCCGGACAGGGAACCTCTGAGGGGAGCGGGATACGAAAACCCCGCGTAGAAGGATCCGTCCGGGGTCAGGCGGAAACGGAGCATATCGTCGGGGCCGCCGGAAAGGGACAAGGCGGCGGCGTCACGGGAAAAATTGAACACAAAGGGCTCCCGGCTTTCCAGCGTGCCGTAGCGGAACTCCTCTACTCGAAGGGAGCCGCTAAAGGAATCGAAGGCCGTATCGAGGTTGAACCACGAATCGGGAGACGCAAAACCGGCCTGGAAAACCAGCGAAAGGTCTATATCCCGCCCGGCGGCTGGGCCCCAGAACCGGAAGGATGTCTGGATTCCGGCTTCCCGGCGGTTCACCCGGAGCAGGGGCAGTTCCCCCTGAAAAGCGCCGTACCGGAGCTTCAACTCCCCGATGCGGAGTTCTTCCTCATCAAGGAACCCCCGTCCGGAAAGGGCGATATTCCGTTCCCCGTCGTTGGCGGCAAGGGATTCCAGGTTCACGGTGAGGGAATAGGAGTCCATGGAAGTCCAGATGAGCCGGGCGTCGCAGGCGGCGACGGCGTTATGGGCATTGGAAAACAGCCGGTTCAGCCGTATCCCCGTGCCGTAGAAACGAATATCCGCGCCGTCCTGGTAATTCCCCTCGATGCGGTAGGTTTCCTCCTGGGTTTTATCCTCCAACCGGATCTGGGCGGCGATCCCTTTCCAATCCCGAGTCCAATTGAAAGCGGCCCGTCCCGAAAGGACGCCTTCATTGTCTTCAAAGTACAGAGCCGGAAAGAAGGCCCAATCCTGATCCACGTTTCCGGATACCCGCAGCGCCGCCCCGACGGAAGAAGGGGTGGCGATACCGGTCAAGGTCAGGTTTTCCAGATCGACCGACCAGGAATCCCGTGATTCATAGCGCAGGACGCTGCTCAATTGCAGGCGGGCGAATTGCCCCCGGAAGGGCACGGGAATGGAATCGGCCTTGAGATACCCCGAGTACCCCCCCCGGCCGTCGGCGCTTACCGAGGCCGAAAGTCCATAGGAACCCTGGAGACTCAAGGTCTCTCCGCTTTGGATAAGGCCGTCGAGCGCGTAGGGAATATCCAGATACGAACCGCGCAGCGAGAAAGCAACGTCCCGGGCTGGGCCAGGAAGGGCTGGGCCAGGAAGGGCTGGGCCGGGACGGCCTGGGCCGTTCGGGCTGGGGGTCAATTCCACGAACGCTGAAAAATTTGCCCCTCCCCCATCCCAGACAAGCCGGACTTCGTTGAGGTCGAAACGCCGATCCGTGCCGGAAACGGACGCGTCTGCTTTCAAGCGCCGGGTACGCGATTCTTCCCGCCCCCCATAAACGGCCGTAAAACGGGGGGCGTTGTACAGGATATGTTCAAAGTCGGTGCTGAAAAAGATCTCCGTAGAAAGGGAAACGTCTTTCAACGCCGCGGCGATACCCGGGGGGAAAGGCGCGTTCACAAACGGCCCCGCCAGATTGAAGAGATCCGCGGCGGAGAACTCGTCCACCGCGAGGCTTGCCTCAAGACGCCGGGGCTCGTATTCCAGGACACCCTCGGCGGAGATGCGTCCGCGGGTATCCGGAGCGGGTTCTTCGCCGGGCGGGCTTTCGGCTGAACAGAGGGCGGAGAGGGAAAAGTCAAGGCCGCCCTTCTCTTGGAAAATTTCAGCGCTCAAGGCGGAGAGCTGTGTCGCGCCTACCGTCAGGCTGCCGCCAATGACGCTGATCCGCTCCCCTTGGGAGACGATCGGCAGTTCGGCGTTTAACTCGCCGCCCCCGGAGAGGCTTAACCCGGCGATAACGATGGTTCCATTCGGCGCCGGGGGCTGTAACCCCAATTCGCCTGAAAAACGGATATTCCCCCGGGGGGATCGTATATCCAGGGAATCAAAGCCGATGCGTTCCATATCCCCCCGGCAAACGAGGTCATAGGAAAAAGAGCCGGAAGACGCGGCGCTGTCTAAAGACGCGGCGCGGTCCAAGGACGCGGCGCGGTCTAAAGACACGGCGCGGTCCAAGGACGCGGCGCCGTCCAGATTTCCCCGCAGGTCGAGGGCATAGCGGAACCCTTCTTCCCGTCCGGCGCTAAAAGAAGCCCGTCCGCCGGCGCTTGCTGAAAGGAACCGGTTATATTCACTCCAGGGGCCCCGGAGTATGAGTATATCGGCGGGAGAGAACCCGTCGGCTTGGAATTCCCCGCTCAAACGGCTATCGGCAAACGTATAATCCAGGCGGAGGTCGAAGGGAGAAGCGTCGGGTTTTTTCCGGAGCGCCAGTCCTTCCCGGCTGATACCCATGGTGAACGCCATGGTCTTCAAGCTGAACCGTTCGCCCGAAAGGGAGGGCGCCGAAAGGTTGATGCTGCCTTCACGCCGCTTGGCGTCGAATTCGCCGGTAACGCGGCCAGTCATCTCGAGTTCCAGGGCTTCTCGCCGGGGAAACACATTCAAGCTCGCCTTGGCGTTCCAGGCGCCCCGCGCCTGTATCCGGCCATCGAGGATGACGCCGTCCAGCCCAATCCCCATAACGAAAATCCGGTTGCCGTGGTATAAAAAAGAACACTCGGCTCCCCGGACTCGCACCCGCAGGTTCCGGGGGAGCGAATCGAGGTAGCGGGCGGCGGACAGGCCCTCCCCCTTCCCCAAGCGCTCCAAAAGGAGCGCCGGAGCGGAGTCCCGGCCTTCGCCTAAGAAAAGGACGGGCTTATCCAGCGTAATCGTATGAAAGGAGTTCTGAAAATCTCCCTTGAGAAGGGCGATGAGGGAGTATGATATTCGCAGCCGGGAAACGCTCACGAGGGTTTCCCCGCCTGAGTAAAGCCGGAGCCGCCGTATATCCAAGGCGCTGAAAAGAGAAGGCCCCATGGATTCGTAGCTGATCCGCAGTCCCAGATAACCTTCCGCCCGGGCAATGAGAGCGTCCCGCAGGCCGGCAAGCCGCTCCTGGAGAGACATCTGAAGCGGGCGCGCCGCCAGAACGGTCACGCACGTCAAGGCCGCGAATATCAGAATATCGATACTTATCCGTAAGCCTTGTTTCTTATTAATCGCGCCGGTTTCCGCGGAACCCACCTGTTCTCCTTATCGTCTCGCTTCTCAATAGTATAACAAAGATCGGCGGTATTAGTTATGGGGAGATCCGGAAAACGCCGATAGTAAAAAGGTGAAACCGGCGACGTTTTCTAAAATTCATATCAGATTACCTATTCCTTCTTCGGCGGCGCTGGCGGCGGCGCTGGCGGCGGCGTTTTTGACGATCCCTTCCGGCGCGCCCTTGAGCGCTTATTATGTTCAATATAAAGAGCAGTACTACCGGCTTTTCCACCTGCATTACATCCAGAACCCGGATGACACCATGGAAAACATCTACTGGCTAGAACAGGCCATAAAGGCCGATTTTGCCAACCCCCTGTACGCGCTGGCTCTGATCGAGAACGAGACCCAGTGGGAAAAGTACCGGTATTTGTTCAATATGCACGTCAACCTTAAAATGATCGAGCAGTATCTTTTTTTGGGAAACAAGTGGAACAAGCGGAACGCCTATTTTTATAACGCCCCCTGGAAGGAACAGAACCTGGAAAGCCTCGAAACCGCCGAAACATGCTTTCGGACGGCCCTGTATTACTGGAAAGACGCCGTCCAATGGGCCGCGAAAGCCCAGGATCGCCGGTTCCGGTTTATCAACCTACGGAATGTGCAGTTCTGGGAAGATGAGGCCGGGCGAATCGAAACGCGATCTCTGAATTACGAAAAGACCATCAACCGGGAACTGGCTCTGCTCCAACAGGTTCGGGAGCGCTTTCTGGCCATGGACGAAAATACGTACTGAAATACCGCCCGGGGGATGGGGGGAACGGGGAACCGGGGGTTCGGAGCGAGGGAGCGCTCCCTCCTTTTAAGGAACGCTTTCGCACCGGCGCCCCGCGGCACCCCGCCGCGCCCCGATACCGGATCAAAATGACC
The DNA here is from genome assembly GCA_031257105.1 of Treponema sp. GTDB lineage: Bacteria > Spirochaetota > Spirochaetia > Treponematales > Breznakiellaceae > JAIRPG01. The sequence goes on along the minus strand of JAIRPG010000147.1, from coordinate 266 downwards.
CGGTAAAAAACGCGCTACGGGTGGTTATTTCCAAGTCTCTATCCTGCCTTCACCCGGAGCGGAATGTTCTCCAGCGTGCCCCTTGTCCTTTATGCACAACAGCTTATACGTGGTGGCATAATTCCCCGATCCGACAGTGATCGCTTTTTCATCACCGCAAAGCTCGGTGTTGCACCCCATGGTCGTCATGACAAAGAGAGATATGACCAGTACCCCTCCCAAAGCGATAAGTTTGTTCATTTAAGAACTCCTTAATATTTGATTCC
>JAIRPG010000003.1 GCA_031257105.1 Treponema sp. | reverse complement strand
CCTTTTTGGTGACCGCCCGTTCCGCCGGATGGGAATCGCAGTAGTCCCGTATTTTTTGCAAGACGCCCTCGGCGTTTTCGGCGGGGCGGGAATAGTAGTCCGCCAGTTCGCGGGCTCCGGTGGAATAGTTCAGCATGGATAGATACTCCTTGAAATACACGCTAAGGTATGAGAGCTGTTCTGAAATCTCAGTTTCTGAACATTTTAGATAAATGTATCAACATGGAGAAGTACCGCAATGATAACCGGAGTAGAGATTGATATGGTTGTTACCAACTGTCTGAGCGCGCTGAACCTGTATGAAGAGGTATTCGGCGCAAAGAAAATAGAGGCCACATCCTACCAGGAAGGATTAAACGAAGCCGTTTTTACGATATATGGGACGCGGTTCCACCTGCTGGACGAAAACAGCGAATTCAGCCTAAACGCGCCCAAAGAAGGCGTGTTACCCCTCTGGTGTAATGTATCTGTGGAAGACATTGTTTCCACTTTCGAGAAAGCCAAAGCCGCCGGTTTTACCGTTATTCAGCCGCTGAACGATATGCAGGAACTCGGCGTTATCAACGCCATTGTTAAAGACCCCTTTGGATACGTGTGGATGCTCCATCAAGTCGTTAAGGAAGTGAGCTTTGAAGAGCGCTGTAAAATTATGGAAGCGCACATGGGAATAACGCGGTAGCTTGATATTCCGGGGTCAGCCCTCGATTTCCATGCCGTCAAAGGAGACGATAAAGTCCTCTTTGGCGGCGGCGGCGCAGAGTTCCTCGTGGGATAAACCGCCGTTGTGGGAAAAGTGGTTCAGTACAAAAACGGTTTTCGCGTCGGCGGCCCCCAGGGAGAGCAGCCGCCGCCTGACTTCGATGGCGTCGGGAATACCCATGTGGTTACTTCCGTCTTTTTGGATCATCACGGTACAGTCCAGACTCACCAGGTTGAAGCGCGGCTTTGTCCGGGAAAAATAATCCCAGACCGCGTCCGGAAAAATCCCCGTATCGTGGGCATAGAGCAGGGCCTTGCCCTCCCGTTCAACGCTGTAGAACAGACATTCTTCCGAGCGGTCATGGAGGGCCGGCAGGGGAGTTACCCGGTATCCTTCCGCATCAATGGGCTCAAAAGGCCCGGCATGGTGGAATTCGTTGTATCCCGCCTCCCGTACTTCTTCCTGACTACGGCGCAGCAGTTTTTCCACCGCCGCATTGCCGTACACATGGAGGGTTTCCAGCGGTTGAAGGGCGTACGGACGTTTACGCATCTGTAGTTCTTCAGGGTAAAAATGATCGAGGTGGGAATGGGTAATAAAGAGATGCCTTATGGCGGGAAGGTTAAAGCGGCTGCGGCCAACGGTAAGGTAGTGATTATAGGTATCCATGGGAAAATCAAAGAGGAGCCGCCCGTCTACCAGAGCTTGACTCCTGGTGCGGATATTTTTCCCTTTGCGTTCCCAGGCCGCCCGGCAGACCGGACATTCACAAAAAACTGCGGGGATTCCTTCCGCCGCGGCGGTTCCTAAATACAACAACTTCATACGTATTGATAAACCGGCAGCGGAAAAAAATCAAGCCGGAAAGTCGGCGCTGTACGATGGCGTGATGCCCAGACTATACTGAACAGATATGTTCCGGACGTATACATATACCGCGCTGATCCTCCGAGTGAAGCCCTCTGGGGAATCTAACCGGGATCTCTGGTTTCTCAGCGCCGAGGAAGGAATTCTCCGCGCAACGGTTTTTGGGGGGGCCAAGAGTAAGCTCCGCGCCCATACGGCGCCTTTTAACCGGGGGAAGCTCTGGATCTACCATGATCCGGTGCGGGATTCCCGAAAAGTAACGGATTTTGACGTTCAGCGCTGGCGGCCCGGACTTCGGGAATGTTACGAGCGGAGCGCCGCCGCGTCAGCCATTGCCGAGACGATTCTAGCGGCTCACGGCGGCGGCGGCGACTGGCGTCTCGCCTTGGACATGGCGGATCTAGCCTTGGATGCCCTGGATACGGCGGACGAGAACACCTGCCGGCGTATCTTCCTGCACTTCCTCTGGAACTGGTTGGAACACCTGGGGCTGCGTCCGGACATTACCCGCTGCGGTTCCTGCGGCGCTGAAGTTCCCTCCGGCGGGAGGCTCTGGTATACGCCGGAAGAAGGGTTGCTCTGTGCGGATTGCGTGGATGGCGTGACTCTGGAGGAACCGCTCCCCGCAGGCCCCGGATGCCGGCGCTGGCTGCTGGCGGCGCAAAATCTGGCGCCTTCCCTGCTGGGGCGTTACACCATGGACGGTGATTCCACCAGGGAAACCGGGGCATTGATCACGACGGTATTAGCCGGAGCGCTGGGAAAACGACTTTCTACCTGGGACTGGTAATACGCCGGCAACGTTCTTGTTTTTCTTTCGATTTTTAAGATAATTATAAGAAAGGGGATACTATGATAACCCAAAAAATCCGCCGCTTTCCCGTCATATACGCAGTCCGAGCGTTTATCTTGTCGCCATTGTTTGTCGCCTGTATGGCCAATTTTAGCGCTATAAGCCCTGAAGAAGAAGCTCTTACGCTCAATCCGCCGGAGGTAGTGGAAAGCGCCGCCCCTCAGTACGCGCCGGAAATCAAGATGCTGCCGAACAAAATTGACTACCCGATCGGCGGCGCCGTACGCGAAGGCGACCTGGAAGTGAAAAAACGCGAATCCAGCGGCGCATGGACGACGGTTGCCTACCATACCGACTACCGGGGCGGGAACGGGTTCTCTATTTCCCACAGCCCCTTTACTTCCGCCGGCCCGCAAACCGTCACCATCACCGTCCACAACTACCCCGACGCCGGCCAGACAACCAGCGCCACCTACCAGGTCTACGTGGATTCACCCGCCGTGCAGGTCTACGCCACTGAAGAACTGCAGGTACTGCCCTTAAAAACCATCTACGACTGCGGCGCTTCGATCAACCCGGCGGGCGATGTCGAAGTCTACAAACGGGACATCTACGGCAGGAGCATTACGCTGAGTTACCCCAACGAATTCGCCGTCAGCCCCATCACGCCCCTGACCGCCGCCGGGCCGGTACCGATAACCGTCCTTGCGGGCGGAGGCCTGTTCGCGCGCTACGAGGTGTGGGTACGGCCCGAGGCGCAAAGCCCCCTACTCGTAGCCGCGCCCGGAAAGGTCAACTACGCGGTAGGCGGCGGCATCGACCCGGCAGCCGATCTCGCCGTGTTCAAACGGGAAACGGACGGCGCGATGACCGCGGTTCCATCAGGCGG
>JAIRPG010000032.1 GCA_031257105.1 Treponema sp. | reverse complement strand
GCGTACGCTTCGTTCTTTGCCACCGTGGTAACCTGATCTTTCTTGATACCCGTGGTAACCAGTTCTTCATTGCCGGGATCCCGTAACGTAAAACCGGTTAGCGAGCCGTTAGATTCTAGTTTTACTTCATAATACCCATAGGTATAGGTAACTGTCGTGTCGGGTTTCCTCCCGCGCCCCAGGAGGAGGAATTTAGGCGAATAAGCAATAGAGTTGCTCCACACCCCGGCGGCGCCGGTGAAGAAAGCGGTGGACGACGGGGAGGTGGTGGTGCACGTGAACCCGTTGCTGGTAAAAGCGCCGTACCAGAGCTTGTCGCCATCGCTTCCGTCTCGGAGAATTCCTAGAAGATACGTATTTCCCGCGCCGGGGTGTTCGAAATCCTCCCACCCGAAGAGGCTGATAAAGTTACCGGACTCCTCCATTGGAGAAGGCGGGGTATCGCCCCCGTCCCAGACGTATAGACCGCTGCCCGTCGCAAGGTAATACGCGCCATCCGCTCCCTTACAGGCCCCGGTGAGCCGCTTATCGAGGGCGATGGACTTAAAGACGGGCGGGTTCGCCGCCCCATCATCTACGGTCATAACGCCGTAACTCATCACGTTTTTACCGTCTGAATTCTGGCTGGTGTTGTACGCGCCCACAAAAACCTTGTCGCCGGCGCCGAAAACAGACTGGAGCTGCCTGAAACCGCTGTTTTCTACCGCCCGCCATGTTTTGTCCGTACCCATCTGGTACAGCCGGCTGGAACTGAGGCTTTCGCCGTTCCCCGTGAGCGCGTAGAGGGAGCCGTTTGTCGCGGCCAGCGCCAGCGTCTTGCCCGCGGGGGGATTAGACGCGACTTTCCACCGACGGCCGGTATCCTCACTATACGTGTAGATTTTCCCGCTGGCGACATAGAGCGCGTTCTCAAACTTGAGAATGGCGCCGGGCCCTCCGGGAATTACCGGCTCCTTGAGTTTAACTTCCTGCTGGATTATGTAGAAAATCGGTTCCCGGCACGCCCCGAAGGTGAGGAAAACCGCCGCGCAGAGTACAAACCCCAGGGTATGCCCCCGGGCGTGAATTGTTTTTTTCGCGTAACTATTCATCAAAGTCATCCTAGAAATGAAACCGCGCCGAAAGGCTCAGTTCTATGAAATTTCCATAACGGCTCTTCGCGGCGTCCTCCGGCCATTCGGGTACCCACCACCAGGCCGCGTTAACGCCGAAAGACCAGTCGGGGTTGAAACGCCAGAAGACCGACGCCGACGGTTTTAAGAAAAGCCAACTGAAGTGGCCTCTTTCCAGATACTGCTGGGCGACCATTCCCAGCATGAGCGAGAGGGGGAACTCAAAACGGCCAAAAACAAACTGGTAACCGCCCAAGAGGCCGAAGGGAACCATGAAGAGAAAACTGTTTTTGTTCAAAGTACCGATAAACATCCCGCTTAATTCGCCGCCGATAAACCAATGGGGGGATAGAAAGTAACTATACCCGCCGAATCCCATACCGCCGACCGCGAAGATATTGTGGGTATAGGTATTTCCTTTATTATCAAAGAAAACGGCGGGAAACACCGTTCCGGCGCCGAGCGTTAGGATCTTATCTCCCTTGGAATACTGTGTCGGCATCGGCCCTGTCCAATCCGACTCGAGGGGCGGTAGTTCATCCCCTTCCTGGGCCTGCGTGGAATAAACCGCCCCCAGCAGGAAGATCGATCCCGCCAGGATTACGGCTCGTTTTACAATCATACGTAACTCCTCTTTATTGAACAACCGGCGCGTTCCTAAGGTTACCGGTCTTCATCCTCGCTCACCGTTCGCCTTTTTCCAATGCAAGATATTGGAGAAGCACCGGATATTTAGTGAGTAATTCACCGTATTGGGCAAGTTCATCAAATCTGAGTTGGGAATCGAGACGCCGCCCCGCTGATTCGTGAATCTCCCCGGCTAAAAGTTCGCGCTGCCGCGAGAGGTAGTCTTCGTACAGAGAGCGGGCGGATTGGTAAAGGGCAAAATCGGGGAAGCGGGTCACCCGGACGGCGCAGGCCACGTTTTCGATGGACGGGTAGGCCTGGCCTATATCTTCCCGGAGCAGCCGGTTTATATCTTCGGCGGTTAGCCGCGAAGCGTCTTCTTCTATATAGGTTTGCAGACGCCTGGTGGCGAAACCGGTTAGATCGGACGCTAACGCTTCTTCAAATTCCGCTAAATCATCCTGGTTACCGATTCCCCGTTCCCTCACGAGCGCGGGCAGAGAACCGGGCTTTATCGAAAAAGAGAGAGAACCTGAAAACTCATAGGAGAAATCCGCCTTCAGGCCGAGAAAAGCCCGGTATGAATCCGCGGAAGGCAACGTTCCCGTAAAATGAACCGCCCGGTCAATAAAAGCCGGTGAAAATACGGTGATGGTTACATTGGTAGGAATGAGTTTATACCACACCCAGCGGAATTCTCCTTCCCGAATAAGCGTGGGATCAATACCATGAGTTTTCGAGCGCATAACGCCGTAGGAACCTGGAGGAACCTTTAACTGAGCCCAGCCGAAAAAAAAAGCAAACCCTCCCGCAATAATAATGAGAATAAGCCCCAAAAAAAATTTCCTCATAGAACCTTCCAATAACGTATATTAATATCATAGCGTATCTATACGCTCGAGGGCAAGGGAAACGAATACCGGAATGATTCTTTTAAAGCGCGGGGGCCTCATTCCCCTGTTCATTCGGCGGGGAGCCGTCTTTTTCTTTATCATGGATTGTTTTACCCTCTTTTTATATGGGTTAGGGGCGCGGCAGCGGTTCATGGACGCTACCCAGTCGATGCTCCTCGGTCTGGCGTCCGGCTTCAGTCTGTCCCTCATCCTCATGGCAATCTGTGGGGTAAGCATAACGCTCCGCCGTCTCTTCCGCCGGGAGCAGCGCCGTTTTGTCTTGGAACTGGGACTTTACGCGCTCTTGAGCGTTTTTGGCGTATTGACGGCTCTTTTCGCGGGCTTTATTCTGGTTTTTTCGAGAGGAAACGGGGGATAGGGAGATGGATCGGGAATTCGTGGGGAAGAAGCTCTTTGCCCTCCGAGGGGCGGTTCAATGCAGGAACGAGGAAGAAGACATCACCGCTCAGGTGGCGGCCCTTTACGACGCCCTTTTAGAACGGAACCATCTGGCGGAAAGGGATATTGTTTCCCTCATTTTTTCGGTTACGCCCGACCTGGACGCCAAGAATCCCTCGGCGGCCCTCAGGCAGTCCGGCAGGGGAACGGATCTGGCCCTTTTTACCCTCCAAGAAGCCTTCGCTCAGAAAAGCCTGGAACGGACTATCCGCGTCCTTATCCACTGTTATCTAGACGAGGACGGCGTCCCTTGCCATGTCTACCGGAACGGCGCGGAAGCCCTCCGCCCGGATCGCGCTTGACAATCTTTTTTGAGTAGTTATAGTGATAATCGTTTTATACGCCGTCTTAGCTCAGTCGGTAGAGCGCGTGACTTGTAATCTCGAGGTCTTCGGTTCAAATCCGAAAGACGGCTCATAACAAAATGTTATAAATACTTTATTTCTCATTAATGGCTTCTTTTTCGCGCCGGTTATACGTTTCTTCTATGAAAAGAAGGAGCCTTTTATGAGTTTAGCGCAGCATATCGTCAAACGCCCCGTCCTCGGGATCGTCATCTTCGGCCTTGTGGCCATCGTAGCCGTGTACCTGCTTTCCGGTATCGCCATTGACATGTTTCCCGAAACGAGCAGCCCGGTGCTGTCGGTATCGACCGGTTACTCGGGCGCGGGGCCTGAAACGGTGGAAAAAACCGTTACCAAACTGTTGGAATCTCAACTGGTCAACTTGAGCGGCCTTACCAATATGACCTCCACCTCGAGCGAGGGCTCAAGCGTTATCAGGCTGGAATTCGCCTATGGCTCCAATCTAGACGCCAAGATCAACGATATCCGCGACCGGCTTGACCGGATAAAGGGCAGGCTTCCGGACGGCGCGGGAACCCCCTCTATTATGCAGTTTGATATGAACTCCTCGCCCATTATGAACATCGCGGTGAGGGGCGCGAACCGGGACGCGAATGAACTCAGGGCCATTGCGGTCGGCGTTATCCAGGATCGGCTGGAACAGGTAGACGGCGTGGCCTCCACGTCCGTTAACGGGGGCCGGGAACAATTGGTCCAGGTAGAAATAGCTCTAAACCGCCTCGAGGCATACGGCCTTACCATCACCGGCATCGCAAGTTCCCTCGCGGCGGCGAACATAGAACTGGGGGCGGGCTCTATCGTAGACGGCTCCAAGAATTACAACATTCGCACCACCGGGGAATTCACCTCCCTCCAGGACATTGCCGAGACCGTTATCGCCAGACGGAGCGGCGCCGATATTAGGCTCCTGGACGTGGGAACCGTGGCCTTAACCTATCCCAACGAAACATCCGCGGTGTACATCAACGGCGAGAACAGCGTTTACGTGTCGGTTACCAAACAGAGCGGCGCGAACTCCGCCGCGGTGGCCGACAGGGTCTACGCTAAACTCAAAGAGATAGAGAAGTATCTGCCCGGAGATGTGAGCCTGGAGATCACTCAGGATAATACCACCCAGATTCGGGATATGATGAGCGAGATGGTAAACTCCGCCGTCCTGGGAGGAATTCTGGCTATCGGGATCCTGTTCTTATTTTTGCGGAACATCAAAAGCACGGTCATCATCGGCATTTCCATTCCCTTCTCGCTCCTGGTAACGCTGCTGTTGATGAACTTGACAGGCGTTACCCTCAACATGATCAGCATGGCGGGGCTTATCCTGGGCATTGGGATGATCGTGGACTCTTCTATCGTTATATTGGAAAACATCTACAAGCACCGGGAACGGGGGGCAAAACCGACGGTGGCCGCCGTGCTGGGCGGCGGGGAAGTAATGTCTTCTATCATATCTTCTACCTTGACCACCCTCTGCGTCTTTGTGCCGATTTTCCTCTTTAAGAACACCCTGGGGATGCAAGGGCAGATGCTCCAGCAGTTGATCTTCAGCGTGGGTATCTCCCTAGCGTCAAGCCTCCTTGTCGCAATTTTTCTGGTTCCCATTCTGGCGAGTACCTACCTGCCGCTCAATACCAGGAAGCAGAAACCCCTCAAGAACCGGCTGCTCCGGGCGGTGGACGATTTCTTTGAGGGCGCCCAGCGCGGGCTTAACCGGGGATACAGGAGGCTCCTCGCGGGGGCCTTGAATCACCGCTTTCTCACGGTGCTGTTGGTGGCCGCCGCGTTCACCGGTTCCGTCCTCTGCCTCCTCAAGCTGCCCTTGAGGATGATGCCTTCCATGAACGAAAATTCCGTTAGTTTGAGCGTGACTCTTCCCCGGGGAACCCTTTACGAGAATACCAAGGCGGTGATGCTTCAGCTCCAAGAGATCGCGCTTGATGAGCTCAACGGGATCAAGACCATCACGGTGAATATCGGTTCCGGCGGAAGGGGAGGGGGAGGAAGCGGCTCCAGCCATCAGGGGAGCCTCAGCGTAACGCTCGACATGAATGATCCGGACGCGGACACCTCCGCGCGCGTTCAACAAAAGCTCCGCGCCCACTTTGCCGACTTTCCCAACGCGAGTTTGAGTTTCGGCGCGGGATGGGGCCGTATGCTGTCGGGCGGCGCGGACATCGATTTAGCGCTCCACATCGACGACATCGATACGGGACTCGCCGCCGCCGGGGAGATAAAAGAACTTATCAACGCCAATATGCCGGAACTCAGCGAGCTTTCCATCGATCTGACCGAAGGGCTCCCCCAGGTAGAGGTGATCATCGACCGGAAGCGGGCGGCCAACTTGGGGTTATCGGTAAGTTCTATCGCCCGGGAACTCTCCGCGGCCATGAACGGACTCGAAGCTACCACCTTCCGCTCCCTGGGGAACGAATATGCGGTAACGCTGAAACTTCGAGAGGAAGACCGGCAAAAGCTCCCCGATCTGAACCGGATATTCGTATCCTCCGGCGCGGGAAACCTTATTCCCCTCTCTAACTTCGCCACGATGGAGAAGAGCCTGGGGCCGGTGAGCATCAGCCGGGAAAACCAGTCCCGGATCATCCACGTGACGGGAAACCTCGTTGACGGTTCCGGCGCGCGCGAGGCGGAAGAAAAGATCCGCTCCCTCTTGGACAGCAATTACATCCTCCCCGAAGGGGTGAGTATTTCCTACGAGGGCCAGTGGGGGGAGATCAACAAAACCATCCAAACCTACCTCCTTATCATCACCCTTGCGGTGCTGCTGGTGTTCGGCGTCATGGCGGGACAGTATGAGTCCTTTAAAGATCCCTTCATCAACCTCTGCACCATACCGCTCATGCTTATCGGCGTGGTAGGCGTCTACCTCATCACCGGCCAGGTTTTGAGCGTGTTTAGCTTGGTAGGCCTCGTGATGTTGGCGGGTATTGTGGTGAACAACGGCATCGTCTTGGTGGACTATACCAACCTCCTGGCGGGCCGGGGGATGCCGGTGCGGGAAGCCTGCTTGGACGCGGGAGAATCGCGCCTGCGCCCCGTGCTGATGACCACCTTAACCACCGTGCTGGGGCTTATTCCCATGGCGTTTTTTCCCGGTAATTCCGCTCTGATGATTCAGCCCATCGGCCTTACGGTCTTAGGCGGGCTCGTGTCGTCCACGGTTATCACCCTGTTCTTTATCCCGGTGATGTACTCCCTCGTCAATGAGGGCAGGCGGAACCGCGTCCGGAACCAGAACGAGGCGCCTCACGTAAACGTTCCGCCGGTACATCCTGTAATAGCGACCAAGCGGCGGAAATCACCCGCTCAAGCCGCCCCAACAGTTGACAAAACCTTTGAACCTGATAGGCTCTTTTAGAGGGGGCGCTTATAAATGGAAAAGAAGGTTCTAAAGGTTGAGGGTATGTCTTGCGAGCACTGCGTCAAAGCCGTGACGCGGGCGCTGGAATCCCTTCCCGGTCTTGCCGGCGTGGCGGTGGAGTTGAAGAGCGGCACGGTTTCCTTTCGGTTTGATCCGGGGAAAACTTCTCTCAAGGACATAGAGGCGGCGATAGACGACGCGGGCTATACGGTAGTCGCGTAGGGTATGTCTTCCAGGATGGTTACTATTTCCGGATTGACAGATTCTGTATAAAATGGTAAAGTGACTGTTATCGAACAATTGATGATTCTCAATAAAAAGAGTCGTTCAAGCGGCTCTTTTTTTTATGAAGTATTGGGAAGGGCTGAATGAAGTATACCCCGAGGGAAGCCGACCCCCTCTTTGATTCTCTTGAACCGGTTATCAGGGGACTGGGAATGTCGCTGGTGGAACTTACCGTTTCCCGCCATAGGGGGTCAACGCACATTCGAGCGGTGGTGTATAAGGCCGGGGTGGGGTTGGAAGATTGTTCCCGGGCGCATCACGCCATCCTGCCCCGGTTAGAGTTAGCCTTTTCCCGGACGGAAAAGGCGGAAGAGCTTTCTGTTGAGGTATCTTCCCCCGGTATCGAGCGGCTCATTAAAGACGGCGCCGAATTCGTTCACTATCGAGGCCGGGGAATACGGTGTTTTAGGACGGATATTTTCGATTGGACCGGAGGCATCCTCCGCTCCGCCGATGAAAAAGGGCTTGTCCTCCAAGGGAGGGAAGGGCTCGTTGCTTTGGGGTACGATGTCATCGCCAAGGCAAAATTAGATTATTCACAGGAGGTCTAAAACCGTGGCAACGGATATGACGGAAGCCATTCAACAGTTGATTCAGGATCGGGGAATGTCGGAGGACCTCATTCTGCGAACCATTGAAAACACCCTGCTCGCGGCATATAAACGCAAATTCGGTAACGCGGAAAACGCCGTTATCCGATTCGGCGAAGATAACCGTGAAGTCTCGATATACGCTCAAAAGAAAATTGTGGACGGCGTCTATGATCCGGTATGCGAGATTGACCTGGAAGAGGCCAGAGAGCTGAATCCCGATGCCGAAGCCGGCGATGAACTGCTTATCGAAGTGAATCCCAGGGAATTTGATCGAATTTCGGTGCAGAGCGCCAAACAGACCGCCCATCAATCCATCAGGGAGATTCAAAAGGACAGTCTCTATTCGGAATACCGGGATAAGGTTGGGGAAATCATCATCGGCTACTATCAACGGGAACGAAACGGCACAATCTACGTGGATCTGGGGAAAGTAGAAGGAATATTTCCTAAAAAATACCAGTCCCCCCGGGAGGCGTACCATGTAAACGACCGGATCAAAGCCCTCATTACCGAGGTGAATAAGACCCCGTCGGGGCTTCAGGTAGTGCTCTCCCGAACCCATACGGATTTTGTCCAGGCCGTCTTCGAGCTTGAAGTGCCGGAGATCTACGACAAAACGGTGGAGATCCATAAGATAGTCCGGGAGCCGGGTTATCGTACCAAGCTGGCGGTCTATTCCAACCGGGACGATGTGGATCCGGTAGGGGCCTGCGTGGGCCTTAAAGGGGTGCGTATCCAGGCGGTGATACGGGAGTTGGAAGGGGAAAAGATCGATATTCTCAAGTACGATCCTGACCCACGGCGTTTTATTAAGAACGCTCTTTCCCCCGCGGAAGTCCGAGATGTGATCATCCTGGACGAGGGGAAACATCAGGCTCTGGCGGTAGTGGGCGAATCCCAGCTTTCCCTCGCCATCGGCAAGCAGGGGCTCAATGTCCGGTTAGCCAACCGGCTGGTAGATTGGAACATCGATGTAAAAACCGACGCGCAATTCGCGGAAATGGACATCGCTTCCGAATCAAGGCGGGCGGTGTCGGAGCTTTTTGGTGAAACGGCTGAATACGGCGAGGAAATTTCCCGTATTTCCGAACTGCCCAATGTAGACGGCGCCGTTGCCGAAGCTCTTCTGAGCAACGGTATCGAATTTATTGAAGATTTTCTTGCCCTTTCGGAAGAAGAACAAAATGCCCTCCAGGGAGTCGCCTCGGAACAGCTTGACGTTCTACGAAAACTCATCGAGGAATATGTGGAAATTGTGGAGGAAGGGGAAGCGCTCCAAGCCTCTGAGAGCCCCGAAACAAACGCCGGGATAGCGTCCGAGAGCGGCGCCGTCGGTATCGGCGATACCGGTGATTCCGGCGCCGGAGATGACGCCGCGTCTTCATTAACTGAAGAAAACGTTGATGCGGGAAACGCGGATGTGGACGCGGAAGAATACGAGTGCCCTGAATGTGGCGCCCAGATTACGGTTACGATGACCAATTGTCCCAATTGCGGAATCGGCTTGAGCTTTGAATATGAAGATGAATAAGATACTATACGCAGAGACTTTATAAAGGTGGATTATGGCTGAGGAAATAGCGAGCATACAAAAACCAAAGGTTGAGCTCATTAAACGGCCCAAGAATGAACAGGAAGCGCCTGAAGGAGGAGGAAAGACTCCGTCCTCCCCGGAGCATGGCGAGCGCCGTAAGGTTGTTGTGGTGAAAAAGAAGACCATCGCTCAGCCGGCTCCCGTCCCAGTCGCGGCAAAAAAAACTCAGCCTAAGATCGTGGTTGCTACCCATGGAGACGCGCGGGAAGAAGTTCCCGCCGAACCGGTAAAGGCGCCGCCGCCGGCGCCGGTTGTCGAGCAGGTAACTCCGGAGCCTCCTGTTAAGACGGAAGTCCCCGTTAAGACGGAAGCTCCCGTCCAAGAAGAGGTAAAGCCTGCCGTTCCGCCGGTATCACGGCCCGAGGAACGTCCGGTCAGCGTATTTCCTAATACCCAGCGTCCCGCCGCGGCGGCGGGACGGGTTGGAGGCCGGTTTGTCGGGCCGAGGCCGCCCCGAGAAGAGCCTTCTCCAAGCGTTCCGCACAGGAGCCAACAACCGCCGTTTGCCCAGCGGCCTGTAGGCGCCGCCGGGCGGGTTGGCGGGCGTCCGGTAGGGAACCGGCCCGGACAGGAGGGCGGTTTTAACGGGAACCGGAGCGGCGGGCAAAACCGTCCGTTTGTTCCTTCGCATCAGGGGCCGCGGGGCCCCGGCGGAAGCGGACGTCCCGGCGGCTTTACCGGGCCTCGTCCCGGCGGCATCCGTCCGGGCATGAACCGTCCGGGCACGGGTATGGCTCCCAAGGCGCCGCCTCTCATTGAGGGAAAGGGGCCGATAAAAAAGACCTTCAAACCAAAAAAGGCTGTTTATCAGCGTAAAGAACAAGAAATGGAGGAGAAACTCCTCCAAACCAAAAAGAAAATCGCGTTGGCGGTCAATCCGGTTCCCAAGTCCATAGATATTATGGAGGTGGTATCCGTTTCCGAGCTTGCCAGAAAGATGAACCTCAAGGCTTCGGATCTGATTCAGAAGCTTATGAGCATGGGGATGATGGTTACTATTAACCAGCAGATTGACGCCGATACCGCCGCCATACTGGCCGCTGAATTCGGCGCCGATGTCAAGATCGTCAGCCTCTACGAAGAAACCGTGATTGCTACCGAGACGGATGAGGAGGAGTCAAAGATGCCGCGCCCGCCGGTGGTTACCGTTATGGGCCATGTGGATCACGGGAAGACAAAGCTCTTAGACGCCATCCGGAGCGCCGATGTTGTGGCCGGAGACTTCGGCGGCATTACCCAGCATATCGGCGCTTATACGGTAGATACCCCTGCGGGGAAGATCACCTTCCTCGATACCCCCGGCCACGAAGCTTTTACCAGGATGCGGGCGCGGGGCGCTCAGGTTACGGATATTGTTATCCTGGTAGTAGCCGCCGATGATGGGGTCATGCCTCAAACCATAGAGGCTATCAACCACGCTAAAGAAGCGGATGTTCCTATCATCGTGGCGGTCAACAAAATAGATAAACCGGAAGCCAACCCGGATAGGGTAAAAAGCCAACTTTCCGAGTTGGGGCTTATGCCCGAAGATTGGGGTGGGCAGACGATGTTTGTGGAACTTTCAGCGCTGAGGAAAGAAGGCATTGATAAGCTTATCGAAAATATTCTTCTACAAGCGGAACTGCTCGACCTCAAGGCAAACTACAACCGAAGCGCCGAAGGAAAAGTTTTGGAATCGCGGATAGATCATGGCCGGGGTATAGTGGCAACCGTTATGGTAGAGCGGGGAACGCTCGGCATCGGGGATCCCTTTGTGGCCGGCATCTGGCCGGGCAGGGTTCGGGCACTCTTCAACGACAAGGGAGAAAGAGTCGAGGAAGCCACCCCCTCCATGCCGGTGGAAGTCTTGGGCTTTGAAGGGATCCCCAATGCGGGAGATCCCCTCCAGGTAGTAGATGATGGGAAAGTTGCCCAGAGTATTTCCGCCAAGCGCCAGGAATTTAAGCGTTTTGAAGACGCGAAGAATATCAAAAAGATAACGATGGACAACCTCCACGACATGATAAGCGATGGGGCTATTCAGGAACTCAAAGTGATCATCAAAAGCGATGTCCAGGGTTCCGCCGAAGCGCTCCGCTCCAGTCTGGAGAAGCTTTCAAATAAAGAGGTGCGTCTTAGTGTAATTCAAGCGCTCCCCGGGCCTATTAACGAGGGGGATGTGGATCTGGCTGCCGCGTCTAACGCCATTATTATCGGTTTCAATGTCCGGCCTTTGCCCAAAGCAAAAATCTTGGCGGATCAAGAAAAGGTTGATATCCGCAAGTACAACATCATCTACAAAGCGGTAGAAGAAATTCAGCAGGCTATGGAGGGGATGCTCAAGCCCGATACCAAAGAAGAGGTTATCGCCACGGTGGAAGTCAGGAATACCTTCAAGACTCCCAAAGCGGGTACTATCGCCGGCTGTTATGTCCTGACCGGTACGGTCAAGCGGAGCGCCAGCGTCAATGTAATCCGGGATGAAATCGTGATTCATACCGGCAAAATTGCCAGCCTAAGGCGCTTCAAGGACGATGTACGGGAGGTAGCCGCCGGTTACGAATGTGGTCTCGGTATTGAAGGTTTCGATACGGTACAGGTTGACGACCAGCTTGAAGTCTTCGAAATCGTGGAAGTAGCGCGGAAGTTAAATTCTTAATTTCGAGACAGGCGTAACATGATGCGAGGGAAAATGGCACTATTAGCGTTGCTTGGTTTGCTGTCGCTGGGAACGAGGAGACCGCCAGCGCTGCCCTTCGGCATGAAGAATCTGAAGATGAGTTTTTATCTGCTCTTCGCCCTGGTGGGGCTGGCGATTTCCCTCATCTCGTGTCTCATTATGTACTTTCAGTATTCCGCCTATGGCAAAGAAAGCTACTTCGACACCCTGGACCGGGTAACCGTGCTGGTGGAGACCCAGTATCCTGTGCTGCGCGATACGGCGGCGCTCAAGCGGGGGGCGGCCAATAACGAGCCCTGGTTCTGGGAAACCTCCCGGGGGCTGGGGAACATCGCGGCTTCCTTCAACCTGGCCCGGATCTACTATATTGAACGGAACGAGACAGGATGGACCTTCCTGATGGCCTCGGACGTTACCCCGGATCAAAACATCGAATGGCTGGGCGGGCCGGTGTGGCTGCCCACGACGCCCGTACCGGAAGGGATGGACGAAGCCTACGACACCCAGAAAACGACCTTTTCCCCGAAGCCCACGGTGAACGAATACGGGACGCTGGTTTCGGCAAAGCGGCCGATTGTGGTGAACGGCAAGACGGTGGGCCTCTTGGGGGCGGCCTACTATATAGACCATGTCAACTCCCTGCTACAGCGGGCGCTGATTATCATGCTGGTTTCGTTTGGCGCTTCAGCGGTGATTGCCGCGTTTCTCGCGCTGGCCGGTTCCCGCCAGGCGGTGGTTCCCATTCAGGAGTGGGAGCGGATTGCCCGGGAAGCGGAGGAACACCGGGAGAAGATAGCGTCCCTGGCGGATGAGCTCAAGTCCACTTCCCGGTCCAAAAGCGTTTTTCTGGCGAACATCAGCCACGAGATGCGTACCCCCATGAACGCGATTATCGGCCTTTCCTCCCTGATGCTGGGGGAAAAGGAGATGCCGGAACAGGGCCGGGAAAACCTGGCGCTTATCAACGACTCGGGGCTTTTGCTGCTGGGGGTTATCAACGACATCCTGGACATCAACAAGCTGGAGGCGGGCAAGCTGGAGCTGGCCGGCGTCCGTTACAGGCTGCCGGATATGCTGCACGGCCTTACCGCCCTGCGCTCCCTGGGCGATGAGCGGGCGGTCCGTTTTGAACTGCGGCTGGGGGAACATTTGCCCCTGGAACTGTTCGGCGACAAATACCGCGTTACCCAGATGTGCCGTACCCTTTTGGAAAACGCGTTTAAGTTCACCAAAGCGGGGACGGTAACGCTGGACGTGTCCGCCGAGCGGGAGGGCGGGTATGTGTGGCTCACCCTCCGGGTGAAGGATACGGGCGCCGGCATGACGACGGAGGACAGGGAAAACCTCTTTTCCGGCTACGGGCAGCTTGACGCCGCCGCCAACCGCAAGGCGGGAGGAACCGGTCTGGGCTTGATTATCGTCAAGCGTATGGCGGCGATGATGGACGGCGGCCTTTCGGTGGAAAGTGAGTACGGGAAGGGCAGCGCTTTTACCCTGCGCCTGCGCCAGAAATTTGTGGACGAGGCTGAGATACCGCCCGGCTCCGCCGCCGATCTTCGGGCCTTCCGTTACACGGAGGCCGCCCAGGGCCAGCATGAACGGCTTGCCCGTACGCGGCTGCCGGACGCCAAGGTGCTGGTGGTGGACGACATCTCCACGAACCTGAAGGTCATCGAGGGTATTCTACAGCCCTGCCAAATGCGGGTGGACTGCGTTTCCTCCGGCCCGGAGGCGGTGGCGCGTATCCGCGCGGGGGAACCGAAATACAACTTAGTTTTGATGGACTACATGATGCCCGGCATGGACGGCATTGAAACCACCCGCGTTATCCGCGAGGAGATCGGCACCCTGTACGCCAAAACCGTACCCATCGTCGCCCTTACCGCCGCGGAAGTTGACGCTAAAGGGGATATGTTTCTGCAAAACGGCTTTAACGCCTTTCTTACCAAGCCTATCGACATTACCCGCCTGGACGAGGAGATTAACCGCTGG
>JAIRPG010000149.1 GCA_031257105.1 Treponema sp. | reverse complement strand
TTTTTTTCTGTCCCCGGCCTTAGACGCACAGGGTCAACCAATTTTTTTCACAAGGAGGGTCTTATGAATAATAAAAAGACCACCGCGGGAATACTCAGCCTTTTGCTGGTATTCGTATTGTTTTTTACCGCTTGCCCCGCCGGAACTGAAACCGACGGCGGAACCGAGGGAGGAGACGGTTTCATCAGCCTCCCCAGCGACCCGGCGCTCTGCTCCGTAGCGCCCGAAGGAAGCTTCCCCGCCACCGAAACAGAAGCGCTGCAATTGTTTGTGAACGCCATGGATACCAACAATGTTGCGAATTACCAGAGGCTGCAATATGTCTTGGCCGATGTATTCAACAGAGCGAAAAGTAAAGCGCAGCAAGACCAGGGGATTTCGAATCCATGGAGCGATAACACCATCAAGAGCTACAATTTATCGGTAAGCGTCCCCTCCACCACCATCAACTTGCCGGACGTGCAGCCCAACGGCTATACCTGGACCGGCGCCGTTACCGTCAACGGTTCCTCCAACGAAAGTTGGTCTTCGAACCTGAGCTATGCGGACTATAACAGTAAGTGGAACAAAAGGTGGAACGAAGAGAATCAGAAATATGCCACCGACGCCGCGGTTGGCGACTGGGTTACCAGCTCCAACAGCAACAAGCGGACCTACAAGATCGATAATTTTGTTAATATGGGGAGAACGTACAAGTACGCGGGAACCATCACCAGGGATTATAGCTACAACTCCAGCACCAAGATTGAAAGGATAGATACGGTAGATTCAGTCAAGCTCGCGACTACCTCCCAGTCCCCCTCCAGCAACACCACCAAGACCGCCTTCTCCCTGACTATCTCCGGCGACGGCAAGGGGGCGAAATTTGTCGTCAGCGTCGCCTCAAGCAACAGCGGCAGCAGCCGCTACGCTTCGTCTAGCAGCAATGAACTATCGTGTTCCGATCTTAAGGTGTATAACGGGGCTAATGAACTCAAGTTTACTATCCCCTACGATACCAATTACAGAAGCGATAGCTATAAAGCTTTCGATATTATCCGGTACTTCTTCAACAACTAAGGTTCTATTACCGGAACGCGGGCCCCTGGCCCAGGGGCTTTGCGCGTCTAAGGCCGGGGATAGATTGCGGGAATTCGTAATCCCTTGTAGAATCGGGCAATGAAAGTTTGGCTGAAATTGCTGATTGGTTCCGTTCTGGGCGTTGTTTTAGGATTTCTCCTGCCCGCTGATACGTTAAAAGTCACCGAAAACGTGGAATGGCTTGCAAAACTAGCCATACACATTGGGCGCTACGCGGTTGTACCGCTCTTGATATTTTCTTTAACCTCGGCGATCTACGAACTACGGCAGGACAATCATTTTTGGAGTCTGCTGTTCCGTTCCATTCTGGCAATGGCGGTGAGCGCGGTTATTGTCATAAGCGCCGGGATCATCGCCGCATTGATCTTTCCCCCTGCCCGCATCCCGATCTCCAACGAGAAGCAGCTCGATCCGGTTTCCTTGGTGGGCTGGGATAACATTCTGGAACTCTTCCCTTCCAATATGTTCAACGCCCTGGTTACCGATGGAGCCTTCCTGCTTCCGGTCTGTGTGTTCGCCTTTTTCGCGGGGATAGGACTGTCTTATGACCGGAACTATTCCAGGCAGGTAATCACGCTGATAGATTCCCTTTCCCGGTTTTTTTATCATATCGCGGCGTTCTTTTCTGAAATTCTCGGCGTCCTGCTGATTTTTCTGGGCGCATATTGGGCGATACGGTATCGGGAGGCGCTGCGTTCCGGGGTATTCCTGAATCTGGTGGTTCTCCTAACCGCTATCAGCGGAGTCTTGGGTTTTATCATCCTGCCCTTGTTCCTCTGGCTTATCAGACCAAAGATCAATCCCTTGGCGGCGGTTTACGGTTCCCTCGGGCCCGCGTTGGCCGCGTTTTTTTCAGGGGACATCAATTTTACCCTGCCGGTATTGCTGCGGCACGTGAAGGAGAACCTAGGCGTCAGGCGGCGGGCAAATGCCGTTACCCTAAGCCTTTTCGCCGTTTTTGGCCGCGCCGGAAGCGCAATGGTAGCGGCAATTGCCTTTATTGTTATCATTAAGTCCTATTCCAGCCTGGGGCTTACCGTGGCGGATGTTATCGCCCTGGGATTACGGGCCTGGGCTATCTCCTTCCTCTTGATCCGCCACCCCGGCAATGGCGCGTATGTAGCTTTGGCCGTACTCTGTCTAAACTATGGCAAAGGTTTCGAGGCAGGATATTTGAACCTAAAACCCCTGGCCTTCTACATGGCGGCGGTGGGCGCTTTTCTGGATGTGATGATCAGCGCCTTCGCAAGCTGCGTTATTGCCGGGACAAGCGGTTTATTGGAAAAGAAAAACCGCACCGCCTTTATCTAGTGTGTCCGCAAAGTAACCGACTTTGTGGACAGACGCCTATTTAGGAAAGCAGTATGTCTAACGTAGAACTCTTAGCTCCCGCCGGTTCCCCTGAAGCGCTCGATGCGGCTATTGGAGAAGGCGCCGATGGAGTATATCTGGGACTCAAAACCTTTAACGCCCGGCTGCGGAGCGCCAACTTTACCTATGCCCAGTTCGAGGGGGCTCTTCGCATCCTTCACCGAATGAGACGGAAAGTCTACGTAACGGTGAATACGGTTTTTGAGGAACGGGAGACCGACCGCGTCTATCAACTCCTCAAGTACCTTGCGGGACTGGGCCCGGACGGGATCATCGTCCAGGATTTTGGGGCGGCCCGGATGGTTCGGGAGTATTTCCCCAGCCTCAAACTGCACGCCTCAACCCAGATGAATAGCGCTTCCGCCAAGACGGTCAACCTCCTCTCAAAGCGCGGTTTTTCACGGGTTGTTCTGGCGCGGGAACTCAGCCTGGAAGAGATCCGGGAGCTTCGTTTACGAACCAACGCGGAACTTGAAGTTTTTGTCCACGGAGCGCTCTGCGTCAGCGCATCGGGACTCTGCCTCTTTTCCAGCTTTCTGGGGGGCAAGTCCGCCAACCGGGGGCTCTGTACCCAGGCGTGCCGCCGGATATACCAAGCCGGCGCTGCCGGCAGCGAATCAAAAAGCGGCTATTACTTCAGTCCGGCGGATCTTCAACTTATCGAAAAAATCCCCGATCTGGCCGATGCGGGGATAAACTCCTTTAAGATCGAAGGCCGCATGAAAAGCGCCGAGTACGTAGGCGTTGTGGTAGCCGCATACCGCCGCCTTATCGATTCCCTCGATGGAGACCGGGAGCGGGGAATCCAGGAGGCCCAAGAACTGCTCCTCCGTGATTTTGCCCGAAAGAAGACCCTTTTCTACTTTAACGGAAACGAGGGGGATTGGCTTAGACCGGAGCAGGATGGCGGCACCGGTATTCCCCTGGGAACTATCCAGATGGTAAAGGGCTCAGAACGGCTGGGGCTCATCGCCGCGGACACGGTAACGCTTGGCGTTGGCGATTCTCTGCGGTTTCACAAAGCCGACGATTCCCAGCGGGTATCCCACAAGATCACTTCGGCGATTCCCGAATCGTCCCCAGAAGCCCCCTCCGGATGCGCTGTTGCTAACCGGCAGGGTGGAATCTGGGTTTCCATTCCCCATGGGTTTGAACAGGGAGATTCGGTATACCTCATCCAGACCAAGGCGAGGGGCAAACGCCCCCCGGTGCTTCCCAGAAATCTAGATAACTTCAGGCGGCTTCCCGGCAGAGACAAGGCTCCGGCGCTGAATTTATTGCCGCTCAAAAAGAAAGAGCTCCCCTTTCCCGAAGGGATCTACACCGGGATCTCCCGAATCGAGGATCTCTACGTGGTTCAATCTGTTCGGCCCGTGAGGGTTATGTTGAGCTATAACCAAAGAACCGCCGCCTACCTCTTGGGAGAAAACAATCCTCCGCTGCCCTTTAAGCGCGCCGAAATCATCCTGGTTCTGGATCCTTATTTTCCCCAGGCGCAGGAGGAACCGCTGGGGGAGAATCTCAGACGGCTGCGGGAACGGGGCTACTCTCAGTTCGTGCTGAATAATCTCGGGCATTTTTCTTACTTTCGGGATACCCCTCAAGGAGTTGAACCAGCCCTCCTCATAGCCGGGCCCTATCTTTACACTTTTAACCGCCAAGCCCTCTCCTTTGTAACGGCTCTGGGAACCGGTATGGTAGTTTCGCCCTTAGAGAACAACCGCCAGAACCTGGAACGTACCGTAGAGAAGGGCCGCGCTTCCATCTTCGTCACGCTCTTTGCCTATCCGGCCCTCTTTAGAATCCGCGCCGATCTTGGCGGCTTGTACGATTTTGAAGAATTTCAAGACAGCCGAGGTGAAGAATTCAGGCTGCTCGGAGGCGGGCAAACCGGGGGCGCCGGTTCCCTGGTGATACCCCGGCGTCCTTTCTCCATCGTGGACAAGCTCCCTTTCCTACAGCAAGCGGGGTTTAGCCGTTTTATTCTGGACTTTTCGGGCCCGCCGCTGCGAAAGAAAGACTACAAAGACGTTATGGCCGCCCTCACCGCCGTATCGCCCCTGCCAAACACGAGCCGCTTCAACTGGAAAAACGGCTTTTACCACGAAGAATCAACAACCTCGCCCTAAAGGGCTGTTGCAATCGAACCTGAGTTTTGCGGCAGTCCCTATATTTCCAGCCGTTCCGCATGGTGATAGGCTGCGACGCGGAGCGCTTTGACGGAATCATCGGCCAGGTAGTCGTCAAAGGGCATCATCCGGTCGATAAAGGGGCTTGGGCCGCCGCTTTCCGGCAAGAATTCGATGATCCGGTTGGCAATAGAATTGATGAACTCGTGATCATGGGAGTTGAACAGGATTACTCCGGGAAAGGCGATGAGCCCTTCGTTGAGGGCGGTGATAGCCTCCAGATCCAGGTGGTTGGTGGGCTCATCGAGGATGAGTACATTAGCCCCGGAGAGCATCATTTTGGCAAGCATACACCGCACCTTCTCGCCGCCGGAAAGGACGTTCACCGGCTTGAGGGCCTCATCGCCGGAGAAAAGCATACGCCCCAGGAAGCTCCGCACGTATGTTTCGTCTTTATCTTGAGAGTATTGCTTGAGCCAGTCGGTAATAGAAAGATTGCCGCTGAACCAGGCGCTGTTTTCCTTGGGGAAGTAAGAGAGGGCGGTCGTCTGGCCCCAATGATATTCCCCGGCGGCGGCCTGAGCTTCCCCGGCGATGATGCTGAAAAACGCGGACTTGGCGGCGTGTTCCGCCCCCACAAAGGCGATCTTATCGGCCTTATTCACGGTAAAACTGAGATCCCGAAAAAGGCCGCTGTCGGGTGACGCCGAGTCTCGGGCGGTAAGCTTTTCGACTTGCAGCACGTTGTTGCCGATCTCCCTATCGGGTTTGAAGCCTACATAGGGAAATTTGCGGCTGGTGACGGTAACGTTTTCCAGATCGAGCTTTTCCAGCACCTTCTTGCGGCTTGTGGCCTGGCGGCTTTTACTGGCGTTAGAGGCAAAACGCTGGATAAACTCCCGCAGTTCTCTGGCCTTCTCTTCGTTCTTCTTCTGTTGATCCTTGGCCTGCCGCTGCAGCATCTGGCTCATCTGATACCAGAAGTCGTAATTTCCTGAATAAGCGCTGATCCTGCCAAAATCGATGTCGCAAATATGGGTGCACACCGCGTTAAGAAAATGCCGGTCATGGGAAACCACGATCACCGTATTGGGAAAGTTTATCAGGAATTCCTCCAGCCAGGAGATAGATTCCAGATCCAGGCCGTTAGTAGGCTCGTCGAGGAGGAGGATTTCCGGGTTACCGAAGAGGGCCTGGGCAAGGAGAACCCGCACCTTTTTAGATTCATCCAGATCCGCCATGAGCTTGCCGTGATCTTCCTCATCCAGCCCCAAGCCGGATAGGATCTGCCCCGCTTGGGCTTCCGCTTCCCACCCGCCTAGTTCGGCAAAGTCCGCTTCCAGTTCGCTGGCCTTCATGCCGTCTTCTTCGGAAAAATCGTCCTTGGCGTAGATGGCTTCCCGCTCTTTCTGAACCGCGTAGAGCTTGGGGAAGCCCATGATCACCGTTTCCAGCGCCGGGTACGCTTCAAAAACGAAATGATCCTGTTTGAGCACCGCCATGCGCTCGTTTTTGCCGATGGCAATTTCTCCTTTGTCGTGTTCGATCTCTCCGGCAAGTATTTTGAGGAACGTGGATTTCCCCGCCCCGTTAGCGCCAATAATGCCATAGCAGTTACCGGAGGTGAATTTGAGGTTTACCTCCTTGAAGAGGGTTCGCTCGCCGTAGCTCAGACTCAGATTGGTAATACTTATCACTTGTCTCTCCTCGATAGACACTCATTAGTATCTGTCCACAAAGTCGGTTACTTTGTGGACAGACCTTGCATTTTCTCGCCTAAAGGCTACGAAAATGCGGTTTTAAGGTAGTCTGTC
>JAIRPG010000145.1 GCA_031257105.1 Treponema sp. | reverse complement strand
TACGGCTTCGAGGCGGACGGCAAGCCGGTGTCCAAGAACAAGGCCTTCCAGTACCGGGACGCGCTGTTTGAGGCGATGCTGCACCGCTTCACGATAGACCCCACCATGGCGGCCTGGGGTGAGGAAAACCGGGACTGGGGCGGGGCCTTCGCGGTGTACCGGGGCCTCACGGAGCTGCTGCCCTACCACCGGCTCTTCAACAGCCCCATCTCCGAGGGGGCTATCGTAGGGGCCGGGGTGGGCTACGCCCTCTCCGGGGGCCGGGCCGTGGTGGAGCTCATGTACTGCGACTTCATGGGCCGGGCCGGGGACGAGATCTTCAATCAGGCGTCCAAGTGGCAGTCCATGAGCGCGGGGCTCCTCAAGATGCCCCTGGTGATCCGGGTCTCGGTGGGCAACAAGTACGGGGCTCAGCACAGCCAGGACTGGGCCGCCCTGACCGCCCACATCCCCGGCCTTAAAGCCTACTTCCCCGCCACGCCCTACGACGCCAAGGGGATGCTCAACCTGGCCCTGCGGGGCACCGACCCGGTGGTCTTCTACGAGAGCCAACTCCTCTACGACGTGAGCGAGCAGTTCGAGAAGAGCGGCGTTCCGGAGGGCTACTACGAGGTACCCGAAGGGGAACCGGCAATCCGCAAACAGGGCAAGGATCTGACGATTGCTACCTTGGGGGCTACGCTGTACAAGGCCATGGACGCGGCGAAGAAACTGGAGGAAAAGTTCGGCCTCTCCGTGGAGGTCATCGACCTGCGGTTCATCAACCCCCTCAACTACGACAAAATCGTGGAATCGGTAAAGAAGACCGGGAAACTCCTCCTGGCCAGCGACGCCGCCGAGCGGGGCTCCTTCCTCCACAACGTGGCCAGCAACATCCAGACCTTCGCCTTCGACTACCTGGACGCCCCGGTAGCGGTGGTGGGGAGCCGCAACTGGATCACTCCGGCGGCGGAGATGGAGCAGCTCTACTTCCCCCAGGTTGACTGGATCATCGACGCGGTTCACGAGCGCATCCTGCCTCTGTCCGGTTACACGCCGGTGAGCGTACAGACCACCATGGACTTGCTCAGACGGAACCGCCAAGGCGTGTAACGCCAGGCGTGTAACGCCAGGCGTGTAACGCCAGGGGTGTAGGCAACGGGAAGCAATGAGGGCTGGTTCCCCCCTTGCTTGCTATTCGCCTACCCCCCTTCTATGGGGGATCTGCCCCCGGCCAGAAGCCCTTCGGCATGAAAATACCGTAACCTGATTTGATTTTTTTTGTTATATGTTCAAGAGATATTCAGGAGATATATGAAAGTTATTAATGCGCTTCTTGCCGGTATTATTGCTGCTTCAATGATTGCTTGTGCAAGCACGGGTGGATCCCAAAACGGGAATCACATTAAGTCGGTTACCGCTATCGGCGTGGTTTTTGGCGATGGAGAAAAGCTGGCGGCGGTTGCGGTCGAATATGACGCTGAAATTGCCGCCGACAGCCTTGATATTAACGATTATTCTGTCGAGGGAAATACCATAACGGCTGTATATGTGAACAGCCTTCCACAAAGGACGGAACAGGCTAAAAGCGGGAACTATGTGCTTTTGGAACTTGCGGTAGCGGCGCCGAATGTTGAAAGTTCCATGCCTGGGCACGGAGGCGGCGGACAGAGGCCTGAACGAAACGCTGGAGGCGGAGGCGGAGGCGGGATAACTATTAAAGTAGGCGGCAACCCGGAACCTGTTGTGAGTGACGGAAGCTCCCTGCCTCAATTAAAGGCGGTAATAACGCAGACAGGAGACATCAAAACGGCGGACGGCAGGGTTTACACCGCGGTAAACCGGGCTGTAACAAGCACGGCACAGGTAAACGAGATTGTGGATGAATTTACACAACATGTTTTTACCGATCCCGCCACCGGAACGAGCCTCAGATATAATCTGTTTATTCCTTCTGGCTATGATCCGTCCCATTCCTATCCTCTCCTGCTTTTTATGCCTGATGCAAGCGGGACCGGCAAGGATACCGCCTACACGTTGACCCAGGGACTCGGCGCCGTGGTATGGGCATCCGCAAAAGAACAGGCAAAACATCCCTGTTTTATCATCGCTCCGAATTTTGACTATACCAATGTTGATGACGACTGGAATGTAAGTTCCCAGGTTGACACGGTGGCGGCCGTTATAAAAGAAACAATTCGGAATTATGCTATTGATTCAGGCCGCATATATACTACAGGACAATCGGGCGGCTGTATGTCGTCAATAGTGCTCATGCTGAGGAACCCCGATTTGTTTGCCGGGGCGATGCTTGTAGCCGGACAATGGGACACAAATGTAATAAGTCCCCTATCGGAACAGAATCTTTGGATACTTGTGTGCGAAGGGGACAATAAAGCAACCCCATACATGAATGAAGCGGTTGCGCTTTGGCACGGCAAGGGGGTTACGGTAACCGAAGCAACCTGGCCGCCTGCGGCAAGCGAAAATGAACAAGCGGATAATGCGGCGGCGATGGCGTCGCAAAACAGCCATATAAAATACACTCATTTTATAGGGGGGAGCCATATATATACCTGGCAGATCGCCTATTCAATTGAAGGTGTTCGAGACTGGTTGTTTGCACAGGTACGAACAAAATAAAAACAGGGTTGTTCTGATGAAACTCGCTCCGTTCGTTGCGAGTTCCCCTGCCAGCCCCCCTCCCGGCGGCAGGCGTCTGACGCCGGGCGTACGAGAGGTGGAGGCTCGAAGGGCTAGGTTTCGATGATCGCCGCCAGGGCGCCTGCGGTAAAGCCGAGGGCGTCCGCGACTTTGGAAGCCGGGCCCGACTCGCCGAAGCGATCTACCGATAGAATGTCTTCCGGTTTCGCCCAGCGTTCCCAGCCGGTACGCACTCCCGCCTCGCAGACCACTACCCGGACTCCCGGCGGCACGATGGCGTTTCTGATGGCTTCCGGCTGGCTCTCGAAGAGTTCCCTGCTCACCATAGAGATCACCTGTATTTTTTTTGCTCCGGCTTTTGCTTCGGCAAGAGCCGACGCTTCCAGGGCAAGCCCCACTTCGGAACCGGTAGCGATGACCGCTACATCGGGCTTGGCGGCGCCCGCCGGTTTTTTAACGATGTAGGCCCCCGTACGGATAGTGCTTCGCCACTCGGGGTCTTCTTTGGGGAATACCGTGAGGTTCTGCCGGGATAAGGCCAGCGCCGTCGGGCCGTCTTGCCGTTCCAGGGCCATGGCCCAAGCTTCGGCGGTCTCTTCGGCATCGGCGGGGCGCAGCACGCGCGCGTTGGGAATGGCCCGCAGGCTTGCCAGATGCTCAATCGGCTGATGGGTGGGGCCGTCTTCCCCCACAAAGATGGAGTCGTGGGTCAGGACGTAGATCACCGGCTGCTTCATCAGCGCCGAAAGCCGGAAGGCGGGCCTTAGGTAGTCGGCGAATACCATGAAGGTGGCGCAGAAAGCCCGCAGCCCGCCGTGGAGTTGGATGCCGTTGGAGATGGCCGCCATGGCGAATTCCCGGATACCGTAATGAATGTAACGGCCCACCCGGTTAGCCGCGCCGTACGTTCCCGCTTCAGCGGGGAGTCCCACGGCGTTGGGGCCCTTGAGATCCGCCGAACCTCCCGTGAGGTTACGGTTGATCCCCGCCAGCGCCGCCAGCGCCTT
This sequence comes from Treponema sp., assembly GCA_031257105.1. Classification (GTDB taxonomy): domain Bacteria; phylum Spirochaetota; class Spirochaetia; order Treponematales; family Breznakiellaceae; genus JAIRPG01. Next base: position 1,630 of record JAIRPG010000145.1, on the reverse strand, counting down.
GTTTCCGGCGGTACGGGTAGCGATCTTTTCCCCGATGTTGAACGTGGGTAAAGCAGCCGGAGCGCCGGGAGCGGCTTTGCCGGAATGAAAATTGTCCCATTCCCGACGTTTTTCGGGGTTTTCCCCAGACCAGGCGTCAAATTCCGCCTGCCACGCCTGACGGATCTTTTTCCATTCCTCCCGTTTGGCCTTAAAGTACTCCGGCGTTTCCGGGGCGATGTAGAAATCGAGGGAACCGGGGGCTCCGGGAATGCCCAGATGCTGTTTTGCGGCGGCCAGTTCTTCGGTTCCCAGGGGCGCGCCGTGAATATCGGCGGTGTTCTGTTTCTTCGGGGCGCCTTTCCCGATGATCGAGGAAAGGATGATAAGGCTGGGCCTGCTGGTTTCGGCCTTGGCCTGGGCGGTAAGGCGGGCAATTTCCTCAAAGTCGTACATGGAACCCCGGAGCGTCTGCCAACCGTAGGCTTCGTAACGCTTGGCGGCGTCTTCGGTAAAGGCCAGATCGGTGCCGCCGTCGATAGTGATCTTGTTTGAATCGTAGAATACGATGAGTTTGCCCAGCTTGAGATGCCCCGCTAGAGAACCGGCCTCGGCGGAAACCCCCTCCTGGAGGCAGCCGTCCCCGGCGAGTACGTACGTGTAGTGATCCACAATCTTTCGTTTCTCTGTATTGAACCGAGCCGCCAGCATGGTCTCGGCGATAGCGAAGCCAACCGCCATGGAGATACCCTGGCCCAGCGGCCCAGAGGTGGCCTCGATTCCCCGCGCTTGACCGTACTCAGGGTGCCCCGCGCAGGGGGAACCTATCTGGCGAAAATTGGTAATATCCTCCAGGGAAATATCCTCATAACCCGCCAAATGGAGCAGGGCGTAGAGAAACATGGAACCGTGCCCGGCGGAAAGCAGGAAGCGATCCCGGTCAGCCCATTGGGGAAAACCAGGATCATGGCGGAGCAGTTCGCCGTAGAGGACAGCGCCTAACTCCGCCGCTCCGAGGGGCAGTCCCGGGTGGCCCGAATTGGCCTTTTGAATCGCGTCCATGGCCAGCGACCGGACGCTTAACGCGGTTTTTTCTAACGCTTTGATATTCATAGAATTCTCCTTCATAATACCCTTATTTTACCGTAACAAATGTATACAAGTATAGTAGGACAACGTCTGAGCCTGTATAAAACCCGGTTGGTTTTAACCGTCTTGTCTGTTAAAAAATTGTTTGACAAATCGAAAATTCAGTAATAACATAAAAGCTGTTGTAAAACATGAGGGGCTGTTTTAAGCGGAAGTTGTTCAAAAACTGAAGTTTTAGAATAGCTCTAATATACAGGTATATTTGCTGAGATACCGGAGGATTTTATGAAAGCCCGTGTTCTTATACCCCCCCCCCCCCCCGTTAACCAGCTAAGAGGATCGACATGAAAAAGCAATCGCTTTCCCGGGCGGGCGCCGCCTCCGCCCTGCTTCTCCCCCTGGCGGTTATTGTTATTGCCTTGCTCCTCGCTTTTAACTCAGGCGGCGGCGAGGGGGATAACAGCGCCAAATACCGGGATTATTCCTTTGAACCCTCCGGCGCGGGGCGGCAAAACACCTACGCCGTCTACCGGGAACGGCACGCCGGGGCGGCCCTGGCGGA
>JAIRPG010000158.1 GCA_031257105.1 Treponema sp. | reverse complement strand
TCGCCCTTACCGCCGCGGAAGTTGACGCTAAAGGGGATATGTTTCTGCAAAACGGCTTTAACGCCTTTCTTACCAAGCCTATCGACATTACCCGCCTGGACGAGGAGATTAACCGCTGGGTTCGGGGCGTGTAGTCTGAGCGGCGAGGTGGAAATCTTGAAACAGCTATCTGGGGCTACGTATTATATAGTGTCTGTCCACAAAGTCGGTTACTTTATATACAGACACTATATAAAGAACATCATCATCTGGCCGGAAGCGGCGAGGTAAAGGAGCCTTTCATGGCAAAAAACGCAGGTCCAAAATATCCTTTTGCGGAAATCGAGCCGAAATGGCAGCAGTACTGGGAAGCGCATAAAACCTTCAAGGCGGAAGAAGACCCCGCTTACCCCAAAGACAAGCGCCGCTACGTGCTGGATATGTTTCCCTATCCGTCCGCCCAGGGCCTCCACGTGGGGCACCCCGAAGGCTACACTGCCACGGACATCTACTGCCGCTACCTCCGCATGAAGGGCTTTAACGTGCTGCATCCCATGGGCTTTGACGCCTTCGGCCTTCCTGCGGAAAACTACGCCATCAAGACCGGCGCGCACCCGGCGGCGACCACCGCGGCGAATATCAAGAAATTCCGCTCCCAGATCAAGGCCCTGGGCTTCTCCTACGATTGGGATCGGGAAGTAGACACCTCCGATAAGGACTACTACCGCTGGACCCAGTGGATCTTCCTCAAGCTGTTTGAGAAGGGCCTGGCCTACGAAGCGGAGAGCCCCATCAACTGGTGCCCCTCCTGCAAGACCGGCCTGGCCAACGAGGAGGTGAAGGACGGCCTCTGCGAGCGCTGCGGAACCAAAGTCACCAGAAAGCGGATTCGCCAGTGGATACTCAGGATAACCGCCTACGCCGAGCGGCTTTTGGAAGACCTTGAGGGCCTGGACTGGCCCGAACCGGTTAAGCTGATGCAGCGGAACTGGATTGGCCGCAGCGAGGGGGCCAACGTGGTATTCAAGGTTGATAAATCAACCTTGAATAGCGGCGAGAAGACCGAAGACCTTTTCATCGAGATATATACCACCCGCCCCGATACCCTCTTTGGGGCCACCTACATGGTTCTCTCGCCGGAACATCCCCTGGTGGAGCGGATCACCACGCCGGAGCAGCGGGCGGCGGTGGCGGCCTACCGGGAGGAAGCGGCCAAGAAGAGCGATCTTGAGCGAACCGACCTGGCAAAGACCAAAACCGGCGTGTGGAGCGGCGCTTACGCCGTCAACCCCGTGAACGACGCGAAAATTCCCATCTGGATCGCCGACTACGTGCTCATCTCCTACGGCACCGGCGCCATCATGGCTGTTCCTGCCCACGACGAGCGGGACTGGGACTTCGCCAAAGCCTTCAAGCTGCCCATCATCCAGGTTGTCGCGGAAAGTGGGGAGTGGAGAGTGGAGAGCGCTCCCCCCAACTCCCCATTTATAGCAGAGGGCTACGCCGTCAACTCCGGCCCCTTCAACGGCCTCTCCACCGCCGAGGCGAAACAGCGGATCACCGCGTGGCTTGAGGAAAAGGGCATCGGTAAGAAGGCGGTGAACTACAAGCTCCGGGACTGGATCTTCAGCCGCCAGCGCTACTGGGGGGAACCTATCCCGGTGGTGCACTGCGAACACTGCCAAGCCGAGTCGGCAGCCGACCCGGCAGCCGAACACGATTCGGCAATCGTTCCCCTGCCGGAAGACGCCCTGCCCCTGACTCTGCCCGAAGCCGCGTCCTATGCGCCCACCGGAACCGGCGAATCGCCCCTGGCGGCTATCACGGATTGGGTGAACACCACCTGCCCCCGCTGCGGCGGCCCCGCCCGGCGGGAAACCAACACCATGCCCCAGTGGGCCGGTTCCTGCTGGTACTACCTGCGCTACCTTGACCCCCATAACGACACGGCCTTCGCCGCCGGGGACAAGATCGGCTACTGGGCGCCGGTGGATCTCTACGTGGGGGGCACGGAACACGCGGTGCTCCACCTCCTGTACAGCCGTTTCTGGCATAAAGTGCTCTACGACCTGGGCCTGGTGAACACCAAAGAACCCTTCCAGCGCCTGGTGAACCAGGGCATGATCCTGGGAGAAGACAACCAGAAGATGAGCAAGAGCCGGGGTAATGTGATCAACCCCGATGACATTGTTCGGGACTACGGCGCCGATTCCCTGCGGGTCTACGAGATGTTCATGGGCCCTCTGGAGGCAACCAAACCCTGGATGACTGCGGGCTTGGTGGGGGCGTCCCGCTTTCTGGATCGGATCTGGGAATTGGCGGGCAAGGTACGTGGAGTAGGGGAGGGGGGAGCTCCCCCCCACTCCTTAGAAAAACTCCTCCACAAGACCATCAAGAAGGTGAGCCGGGACACGGAGAGCCTCAACTTCAACACCGCCATCAGCCAGATGATGATCTATTCAGGAGAGCTTGCCAAACTGCCGGAAATTCCACGTGTCCTCTGGGAGCCCTTGGTGTTGATGCTCAGCGCCTATGCCCCGCACTTGGGGGAAGAACTCTGGGAAAAACTGGGGTATACCGGCTCGGTGTCCAAATCCGCCTGGCCGGTCTGGGATGAAATCCTCTGCGCGGACCGTGAAAATACCATTGTGGTTCAGGTGAACGGCAAGATTCGGGACAAGTTCAGCGCGCCGGCGGGTACCGACAAGGAACTGCTTGAGAAAACCGCGCTTGCCCTGCCGGGGATTCAGAAGTGGCTTGAAGGGACGCCTGTAAGAGTCATCGTGGTGCCGGATAAGCTGGTGAATGTGGTGATCACGTAAAGTTGTTTTGCGGGTACGGAATGACCCGCGCCGTATATCCCAAGCTTCCGCTTTGTGATACCGTACATTTCGACAAAGTAAATACACGGAGTAATCAATGAAAAAGAGAATTGTTTTAGCGTATTCGGGGGGGTTGGATACGACGGTGATCATCCCCTGGTTAAAGGAACATTACGACTGCGATGTTGTCGCGGTGTGTGTAGACGTTGGGCAGGAAGCGGACTGGAAAGCCGTCAAACAGCGGGCGCTCCAAACCGGCGCGTGCGCCTGTTATGTAGAGGACGTAAAAAAAGAATACGTTGAAAGCTACGTATGGCCCGCGCTCAAGGCCGATGCCGTTTACGAAGATAAATACCTGCTGGGCACTTCCACCGCCCGCCCCCTTATCGCCAAGGTACTCGTAGACTACGCCCGAAAAGAGAAAGCATCCGCCATTGCCCATGGCGCGACCGGCAAAGGAAACGATCAGGTCCGTTTTGATTTAGGAATTATGGCATTCGCGCCGGATATGGAGATCATCGCTCCTTGGCGAATCTGGGATTTGCGGAGCCGAGAAGAAGAGATCGAATATCTGGAAGCGCGGAAATTACCCGTACCCATGAAGAAGAGTGATTCCTACAGCCGTGATGACAACCTCTGGCATATCTCCCATGAGGGGCTGGAGTTGGAAGACCCTGCCAACGCGCCTTCCCTGGATACGATGCTCAAGATGACCGTGAGCCCAGAGAAAGCGCCGAATAAAGCGGAATATGTGGAGATAGGGTTCGAGAAAGGCATCCCGGTGACGGTAAACGGTAAAATTATGGATGGGATAAAACTGATCCGGACCCTTAACCAGATTGGCGGCGCCCACGGGATTGGCATTGTCGACTTGGTGGAAAACCGGGTGGTAGGCATGAAGAGCCGTGGCGTATACGAGACCCCTGGGGGAACGATCCTTTACTACGCCCACCGGGAACTGGAACATATCTGTCTTGACCGTCAGACGTATGCATTCAAACAGCAGGTTGCCCTGAAAATGGGAGAGATAATCTATGGGGGGCTCTGGTTTACGCCGCTGAGAGAAGCCCTGAGCGTTTTTGTTGACGCTACTCAGGAGACCGTGAGCGGTGTGGTGCGTCTGAAACTCTACAAAGGTTCGATTAGCGCGGGAGGGGTCACGTCCATGTATTCCCTTTACAATAATAGTATTGCCAGTTTCACCACGGGGGATCTCTACGATCACGCCGATGCCAAAGGTTTTATCCGGCTTTACGGCCTTCCCATACTCGCGCGCTCCCTTATGAAGCGGAGTCTTACCGGAACGTCTAGGCGCCGCTCGTCGAAAAGCGCCGCCGATGACACGCCGAAAACAGCCGTCCGGCGGAGCCGGAAGCCGCGTAACTGATGTCCAAAAATTTAGATCAAAACGGTGGGAGGGGGGACGCTTCCCAGATACTCTGGGCGGGGAGGTTTGAAGAAAAACCTGAAGCGCGGGCATTCGCTTTCCAAGCCTCTATCGGCGTAGATCGGCGGCTGGCCCAAGATGATATACGCCTCAGCCGGGTTCACGCCGCTATGCTGGGGAAACAGGGGATCATTCCCGCCGGAACCGCTGCGGCGCTGGATAGTGAACTGGAGCGAATCGCCGGGGAACTGGAATCGGGCAGCCTTACGATAGACCTCTCCGCCGAGGATATACATTCGTTTATAGAAGCTATTTTAACCCGGCGCCTCGGCGATCAGGGCCGCATGGTTCACGCCGGGCGGAGCCGAAACGATCAGGTTGTTACCGATTTTAGGCTCTACCTCAAACGGGTCGTACCGGAGCTACGCGCCGCTTTAGCCTCGGCGGGGGGGGCGTTACTGGATCAAGCTGAAAAACACGCCGCTTCGGTGATGCCCGGGTATACGCATCTCCAACGCGCCCAACCGGTTACCTTAGGCCATCATCTTACCGCCTGGTGCGCCGCTTTGGAAAGAGATTGCCAGCGTTTTGCCTCCGCGCTGGAGCGACTTGACGAGTGTCCTCTTGGTTCGGGCGCCCTGGCAGGGTCGGGACTGCCGCTGGATCGGGAAGAAGTAGCCCGTTCACTGGGGTTTCGGGAACCGGCCCTCAATGCGATGGACGCCGTTGCCGACCGGGATTTTGCCTTGGAACTCGCGTCGGCCTGCGCCATTACGATGACGCATCTTTCCCGATTCTGCGAAGATGTGGTGATCTGGGCCAGCGAAGAATTCAAATTCATTGAGCTGGCGGAATCGTGGAGTACCGGATCATCGATCATGCCTCAGAAAAAGAACCCCGATTTTGCGGAGCTTATCCGGGGTAAAGCCGGCAGAACGACGGGAAACCTGATGACGCTTCTCACTCTCCTTAAAGCGCTGCCCTACGCATACGACAAGGATCTTCAAGAAGATAAAGAAGCTCTCTTTGATAGTTTGGACACTACCGCTCTCTGTCTAGCCATGTTTCAGGGCATGATGACCGCCGCCGCTTTTAACGTGGAACGTATGAAGGCGGCCTGCATCGGCGGTTTTTTAGAGGCCACCGACGCTGCGGAATACCTCGTTCGTCGGGGGCTTCCTTTTCGCCGGGCGCATGAAACCGCCGCATTGTTGGTACGGGACTGTATCGCCGCAGGCCAGCGAAGTCTTATTCAACGGAGTCTTGAAGAATTCAAGAGCCGGTCAGAACTCTTTGAGGCTGATATATATGAAGCCTTGAGCCCGGCGGCCTGTGTACAGGCCCGGCATTTACCTGGGGGCCCGGCCCCCGAAGAAGTCCTCAGGCAGGTAGGAATTTTGCGGGAGCGATTTAGGGAAGCTTGAGAGAGTATGGCGCAAAGCTCAGTGGGTTCCGAACATCAGAACGGCTTGTTCCCGTACCTGATCCACTATTGTCTGGTAGTTTGCCTTGAGGGAGTTCATATTTTGGTTATAGAAGGCGGTAAATTCCGGGTCCTGGAAGGGATCTAATTTAACCGTATGGCCGATTCTGCGGGCGATCTCTTCTTCTTTTTGCCGCAGCTTAGGGGCGTATTGCCGTTTTATGGCCTCTTCGTACCGGGCCGCTTCATCAAGGTAGCGGGAGAGGGCTTGGCTGAACTGTTTGAAGAGCGCGCTGAACCGGGCGTTGCCAATAACCGATTCCAAGCCTTTGCCGGCGGCGGCGAGCCGGGTTTCATCTTCTGGGGAAACGGGAAGGTTGAGTTGGGAGAGGAGAACATCGAAGATACCTTGCTTCAATGCCTCCTGTTCATCCTTTGGAGCCTTCTTGATTGCCTCTCCGAGGGAGACCGTTTTGGAATCCTCTAGGTATTCGTTGGCCAGCCGTATTCCCCGCCGTTTCGCTTCGAATTGCTCGATGCCAGCTCTATCGCTTTTTACCGATTCGGTTCGTTCCAGCGCAATTTCGAGCGCGCTTTTAATCCGTCCCATAATTATCTCCTATAATGGTGAAATTTTCCCCCGTACAAAGGGCATTTACGGGCTTATCCCAGTTATCCGTAGGCAGAAAAGGTAACATCTGGGCTGCCAAGCATAATCCTATAGTACAATAGGGCTTTACTTCCCACGTTTCAAGAGCGGCAAAGAAACGATCGTAAAAACCTTTCCCCCGTCCCAGCCGTCTTCCCTGGGGGTCAAAAGCCAAGGCGGGCACAAAAATAAGCGCTGGAAAATCTTCCCGTTTTAAAGAGTTACCGGGAGTTATTTCCGCCGGTTCTCGGATACCGAAAGGGCCATTTTTCCAAGAAGCGTCGGCGTTGCTCATTCTGAAAAACCGAAGCGTATCGCTCCAAATTTGAGGCGCAAAAACTTTCTTACCGGCGTTAAAAGCCGCATGTATAAGCGGAGAAGTATCAATTTCATCTTTCATGGATAAAAAAAGAAGAACGGTATCGTACCGCCGCCATATTGAAAGACCCATTATACGCGCTGCGGCAGCAAGACCTTCCCGCGTAAACCGTTCAGGCGGGAGATCTTTTAGCCGTCGCCGCATTTCACTCCGTAACTCCCGTTTAGACAAGAACGCCATGATGATCCGGTAAATACCGGTTAGATAGGCCGCGTACCGCCGGCTTTTAGTCCCGCTTCGTAGAGGCGCCCGCAGGCCAGGAACATGGGCAACTTTGTACCGCCCAGAATAATGTTCGATTCTTCCGCCATATCGATCATGTCCCGGCTGGGACTTTTGCCTCTTACAAAGATAATACAGTGTATATCTAACAGTTCGGCGGTTCGTATCACTTGAGGATTCACCAGACCGGTGAGTAAAAGTACACGATCTTTGACAAACGCCATAACGTCACTCATCAAATCCGCTCCGCAAGCCGAAGCTACCTCTAGGTCCGCTTTGTCTTCACCACAAAAAAATTGTCCTTCCAGCACTTTTACCGCATCAGTTACAGTCATTTAACCCCCTTTAACCCCCTTAGCCCTCTTAGCCCTCTTAGCCCTCTTAGCCCCCCCCTTAGCCCTCTTAGCCCCCCCCTTAGCCCCCTGCCCCCGAGCCTCGATAACCCCGAACCCCGAGAGCCGCGAGCCTCTTTTAGCTCCCCTGCTTTTACCATAGCATAAATTGCTATCCGCTTCAATGGAGGTGGAACCAAATAAGCCGAGGAGGCTTATTTTTTTTCGGTCAAGATGGTCATCGCTTTTTCAAGGGAATCCGCCGCCTGCCGGGGAGTCTTGTCTCCCCGAACGACACCGGTTACCATATCGGTCATAGTGGCGTGGAGGTGTATCATCGAGGGCCAGATAAAGCGGACATCGGTTTCCCGGTCTTTGGCTAGGGTAAAGAATTCGGTGGCGTGAACATCCATGGGTTGAATGAACAGATCGATCATGGGGAAGAAGCCTAACGGTAGTGTCCGTGTGGCAATGATGGCTCCCTCGGATGAGACAAGCCATTCCAGAAATTCCCGGCTTTCCTGAAGGCGCTCCGCCGCCGGGTTATAGGTAATGGCGACATCAGGGTGAAAGGTGACAAGGGTTTTTCTGCCCTTAGGGGCCGGCATGGCAAAGACGCCCCATTCAAAGAGCGCGTTTTCATAGACGCCTATGTTCCATGAGCCATCCATAAGCATCGCCGCTTCACGATTTTTGAAGAGCGCCAACGCTTCACGGTAGCCGGTATCCTTGAAGTCCTTGGGAAGATAGCCGGCTATGTCCGCCGTCGCCTGGAATGCCGCGACCATGTTAGAACTGTTCAATTTCGACATTCTCGATTCATACTTATTCCGTTCGGAAGCCCCGCCAACAAAGTTTGGAAGTATTCCCAGGAAAAACGTTTCCATAAAGTAGCCGCCATCCGCTATTCCGTTTGCCAGGGGTGTATAACCGCGGGATTTGAGCGTTTCACAGAGGGTTAAGAATTCCTCCCAGGTATTAGGGATCAGCAGCCCCTCTTCTCTAAAAATCGTCCTATTGTAATACACGCCGTGTGACACCGCCGCGAAAGGCAAGCCGAAGAGTTTTCCGTCGGATGTCTGCCAAGGCGCGAGCGCGTTGGGATTGAAATTTTCGCGGATTCCCGGAATGTCTCCGCAGTCGGCAAAATATCCTGCCTGAAAGAATTCTTCCCCTATCTGATAGGAACGGGCAAACATAAGATTCGGCCCCGTCCCGTTTTTCATCTGGGTTTCCAGGGCGCTCTCGTATTCAGCTGGGGGGATGGTTTGGAGCCGGATCTCTACCTGGGGTTTTATCCTTCTATATTCCGCCAAAAGAGAGCGTATAGGAACTATTTCTTCCGGCCACCATGTTGTCATAGTCAAAGTTACTTTGTTCCAGGGGGCTTTACTCTCGCCGCAGGAGAGTACCGTTACCAAGGCCGCCGTCAGAGCGGCGGCCCGTATCCAAAGGATCGTTTTATTCATCGTGTTCCACCTTGCGGTGAGGTTCTTGAGACCTCACATCTTACAGTATGGGTAACCATAACGAGGGGAGACAGGAGATTTACCGAAGGCTTAGAAGAATTTTTAAGAAAAACCGTAGATCCGATCGCAAAACCAATGAGTTTTATGACCGGTTCTACGGTTTCAGCATTGGAGGTGGCGGGAGTCGAACCCGCGTCCTAATACGCGCACCGCAAACCTCTACAGGTTTATCCGCCATTTATTTTGTCGGGACAAATGAAGCAGGGCGGCTCGCGCAGTCTGTCCGTATTTCAGAAATTCTTACCGGGCCGTCTCTGAAAACGGCGGCTCGGCCAGCCCTGATTGCGACAGGGAAGCCGTCCCTCAGAGCGGCGGAACGGTTCCCCGCGGTTACGCAGCTAAGGCGTAATCGTAACTGTCGTTGTTGGCAGTTAAATTTTTGCCGAATCAGGAGATCGGCACTCCACCTGCAGCCTACAGCCCGAATCGCACCAGTCGAAACCAACGCACCCCCCATGGACATACTAGTACGCGGTTTCCGGTTTGTCAAGGTTACGTTATTGAGGGCGGCCCAAACGGGTAAAAGGCCAGTAGCGGAAGAGAACCTTACCGGCAATGTAGTCTATGGGGATAGGGCCCCAGGTACGAGAATCGTTTGTATTACTCCGATCATCAGAGAGGACAAAACATTCATTATCCCCCAAGACGATCCGTTCCATAGAGCCCGAAAAAGGCATGGATTCATCCCATAGCGCGGGGATTTGGGGAATGGTAACGTCGTAAGGACGGTCGGCCAGTTCAAATTCCGTTAGGTTGTAGTCGCTCCCGGCGGCACGGACACGGATGACAAAATTCGTCATGGTGATCTCGTCTCCCGGCAAACCGATGACTCGTTTAATGAAAAAATGTTCCTCGCGTCCCGCGATACTCACCTGCTGGCCGGTAAAAAAGCGGAGGAACACATCGATGATACTATTCAGGGCGCTTTGCCGCAGTCCCGGCGCGGTATCCACCAGGACGATATTACCCCGGCGAAACGGCGGAGCGCGGCCCTGCCAGAGTATATCCGGGAGGAGGTGATAGAAAACGAGGGATGAAACGATGATCCTGTCTCCACTATGGAGGCTGGGCTGCATGGTTTCATTTTCCAAAAGCCGGGTAGAGAAGATAAAGGTTGTTAAAAAAACGTAGAGGATAAAAAAAGCCGAAAACCAAAGCGCTATTCCGCGTATCCGGTGACGTTGATCCTTTTGAGCCACATACGAGTACTTGCGCCATTTACTAAAATTAAACATGAACATCCCTTAGCGGATAACGCCCATACGCCGCGGCGGCCAATAGATAATCGCCCCTTGTCCGAGTACTTTCGCCTTCCGTACCGGGCCGAAATACCGGGCGTCCCGGGAATTATCCCGATTATCCCCGAGGGGGAACACCGAGCCCTCCGGTACGTACCATCCGAGGGTCAGCTTAGCTAGGCGCGTCTGATACCGGGTATCCTGCGGGTACGCCCCCCGGAGGATTTCCAGCCGGGCACGTTCGAGGGCAAAATTATCGTAGTAACGCAGGTTATAGGCTGCGGTTCCCTCGGCGGCTAACGCTTCTGGAGGAGAGATACCCAATTCACGATAGGCCGAAACCTTGCCCTCCGCCTCCAACGCTGGATACGCGCCGGGTTCTACCAGACGGCTTATCCGGTGGGTAAGCCCCAATTGGGCGTTGTACTCCCGCTCGGTTATCCACCGGGTCTCCCCGGCAAAGCGAATCGAGAGTTCCCCTTTATCGGTGACGAATAAATCGCCTCCCATGCCTGCCGCACGTTTGATCAGAAAATGGGCTTTAGGCTCTCCATTCTTATCCCGGTCAATATCCACTAAAGAGAAGGTCAGCATATAGATAATCCGCTGGGCTATATCGAATACGGGGCCCTGGGAAAGGTAAGAAGGGTTTTCAAAGATGATAATGTCGTTCCGTTTCGGTTTGATTGGACTGGGGAGTTTGAAAACCCCCGGCAGAAGTTCCGGGCCGTAAATAATCTTATTCACGAAGATCCGGTCTTTAATGAGCAGCGTATCTATCATGGAACCGGAAGGGATCTCGTACGCCTGGAGCAGGTACTGGTTGATGATGAGAACCACCCCCGCCGCCCACAAAAAGGCTTCAAGCCAATCTAAGAGGGGGTTCTTTGCCTGTATTTTTTCTTTCTTGATCCGGCGGAGCCGCCGTCTGCGGGTGAGAAAACGCTCCGTCAATTCTTGGAGCCGATCGAAAAAATCTTTCTCGTGAGCCATTATTGAAAATTACCATGAAGCGCCGGTGTTGGCAAGACCGAGGATGCTATTCACGCCGGCCCCGCGGCCATGATAACCCGGTTACCGGGCAAGCCAGCCGCCGTCCACCGCCAGGGTGTAGCCGTTGATATACGCGGACGCTTCCGAGGCCAGAAAAACCGCCGCCCCGGCCACGTCCTCCGGCGTTCCCCAGCGGCCTGCGGGGATACGGTCCAGAATGGCGGCGCTCCGGTCTTTATCAGCCCGGAGGGCCTCGGTGTTGTCCGTGGCCATATAACCCGGGGCGATGGCGTTGGCGTTGATGCGGTATCTGGCCCACTCGTTGGCCATCAGCATGGTGAGGGTTCTGACCCCGCCCTTCGCCGCCGTGTAGGACGGTACTCGGATACCCCCCTGAAAGGAAAGCAACGACGCTATGTTGATGATCTTCCCCCCTGAACCTTGCTTGATAAACCGCCGGGCCGCGGCCTGGCTCAAAAAGAACAGGGTCTTCAGGTTGAGGTTCACCACGTCGTCCCAGTCGGCCTCGGTAAAGTCCACCGAATCGTTCCGCCGGATAATGCCGGCGTTATTTACCAGGATGTCCACCCGGCCCGACATCTTTAGGGCACCTTCCATGATACGGGCCACCGGCTCCTGGGAGATAAGGTCGACGGAAAGGTACTCAAAGCGCCGCCCGGTTCCGGCGATAAGCTCCGCCGTCTTATCCGCCCGGGGCGCTTGGCCTACGCCGTATACGTCCGCCCCGGCCTCGGCCAGCGCCAGGGCGATGCCCTGCCCCAACCCCCGTCCGCAGCCCGAGACCACCGCCGTTTTTCCATCCAGCCTGAAGGTATCAAGTACACTCATAGAACGGCCTCACCGTAGTTCCGTGGTAACGATGGTATCCATATCGTCAAAGGTCTGGTTCTCACCGGCCATGGCCCAGATAAAGGTATAGGCTGCGGTTCCCACCCCGGAATGGATAGACCAGGAGGGGGAAATCACCGCCTGCTCGTTGTTGATCACGATATGCCGGGTCTCCTGGGGCTGCCCGTGGAGGTGGAAAACCGCCGCGTCCTTTTTCATGTCGAAGTAGAGGTACACCTCCATGCGCCGCTCGTGGGTGTGGCAGGGCATGGTGTTCCACACCGACCCCTCCTCCAGCACGGTCATGCCCATCACCAACTGGCAGCTTTGGCAGACCGCCGGGTGTACGTATTGATAAATGGTACGCACATTCACCGTCGCCCCCTCGCCAAGCTTGCGGGGATTGGCCTTTTCGATGGGGATAAGCACCGTGGGGTAGGACGTATGGGCCGGCGCGCTGGCGAGGTAAAACTTCGGCGGGTCTTTTTTGTCTGCGGCGGAGAAGCTCACCTCCCGCGTCCCCTTACCGATATACAGGCCGTCGCCCTTCTTCATGGGGTACGCCGTGCCGTCAGCGGAAACGGAACCCTGCCCGGCGATGCAGATGATCCCCAGTTCCCGCCGGTCCAGGAACACGTCGGTTCCAAAGTCCTTGCCCCCCTCAAGGCGCAGAGTCTTTTCAACGGGGAAAGCGCCCCCAAAGACCACCCGGTCGCTGTGGGTATAGCACAGGCTTATCTCGTCCCTCACGAAGACCTTTTCAAAGAGAAAATGCCTCCGCAGCGCTTCGGTGTCATACCGTTTTACATCTTCGGGATGTCCGGTATAACGGATTTCAAGGTTCATCGTACCTCCTCTTTGTTCCAATAATAGACTTGCAAAACCGCGTTTTTTAACGGAAGTTGTTCAATAACTTCCGTAATACGGCGACGCTGTTTCTTGCGGCTTCAGAACCCCAGATCCTCGGGGAATTTTTTATATAGTGTCTGTCCACAAAGTCGGTTACTTTGTGGACAGACTTTGCATTTTCTCGTCTAAAGACTACGAAAATGCTATTTTAAGGTAGTCTGTCTATAATGTGTCTACATTATAGACAGACACTAAAAAGAGCTTGTTGCAAAGCTTAAAATAAAAGCGGGAAGGTTGATCAATGCTGACAAAACGTATCATCCCCTGCCTCGATGTGGACGACGGACGGGTGGTGAAGGGGATTAAGTTCAAAGGGATACAAGAC
>JAIRPG010000114.1 GCA_031257105.1 Treponema sp. | reverse complement strand
CCGTCCCGCTGTCCGCAGTCTCGTCAAAGCGGCTGAAAATCTGGATGAGGAATACTGTAAATTGATACTGGGGCTTGCCGAAAACCTCAAGGAACTGCAAGAACGGCGGCGGCTTTGATACAGGGCAAAAGCATTTAAAAAACAACATGGGCTTTCGCCCTAGTCCTTCCCCTATCGGCGCTTGACAAACCCCTCGCTTTCGGCTAGGTTGGTTACAATATTACATACCGATACGGGGTGGTTGACCGTTTGACAAACATCGTTTGTCAGAACGCGATGCCTGAGATCATACCCGCTGAACCTGATCCGGATAATGCCGGCGTAGGGAACCGTACTTGCCTGGGGGCCTCTCCCCTCTTAAAAAGCGGAATTCAGCGCGTCATGGCCCCCAATGCGGCATAAGGAGAACTAATATGCGTTATTGGAAAACACGATGCGCCCGCCTAAGGCAGGGTGTCCTCATCCCGGCGTTGATCCTCTTTACCCTGGGAATCTCGCCGCTCTTTGCCGGCGCGCGGCGGGATCGTCCCCAGACGGGGGGGAGTTCCGGCGGGGAATTGGTGATCTGGACCTACGATTCCTTCAATTCAGAGTGGGGCCCCGGGCCGGAAGTGAAAAAGCGCTTCGAGGCCCTCACGGGGATCACCCTTACCTGGGTGAACCACGGCGACGCCGGGGCGGTACTCTCCCGGCTGCTCCTGGAGGGGAAGGACGCCGGAGCGGACATCATCCTGGGGCTCGATCAGAATATGGCGGACAAGGCCCTCTCTTCGGGGCTCCTGGAAGCCTACAAGCCCGCCGGCGCGGAGGACATCTTCCCGGAACTGGTCATCGATCCGTCATACCGCCTTATCCCGATGGATTACAGCTACTTCGCCATCATCTACGATTCACAGCGGCTCCCCAATCCGCCCAAAAGTCTGGAGGATCTCGCCAAAGGCGAATACGCCGGAAGCCTTATCCTGATGGATCCCCGGACATCATCGCCGGGGCTGGGGTTCCTCGCCTGGACACTCGCGGTCTACGGCGGCGACTGGACGGACTACTGGCGGCGGCTTAAACCGTCGATCCTCACCGTCGCGCCGGGCTGGGATACGGGCTACGGCCTCTTTACCGCTGGGGAAGCGCCGCTGGTGCTTTCTTACACCACGAGCCCCGGCTATCACCTGGAGTACGAGAACACCGAGCGCTACCAGGCGGCCATCTTCACCGACGGCCATCCCGTCCAGATCGAAGCGGCGGGCCTCCTGGGGGCGGGAAAAAACAAGGAAAACGCCCGGAAATTCCTGGACTTCATGGTGAGCCCCGGCTTTCAGGACGTGGTTCCCCTGACCAACTGGATGTACCCCGTCACCCCCATCCCCCTCCCCTCCTCTTTCCGAATCAACCCCAAAAGCGATAAGCCCCTGCGGCCCCCGGCGCCAACCGACGCCGAACTTAACCGGTGGGCCGCTCTGATGGCGGAGTAATGATCCCGAAAGGTTTCCTCAGGGTAAACCCATTGCCCTGGGCCCTGGCGCTGCCCCCTCTGGGGGCGGTGTTTTTCTTCTTTATTATGCCCTACGCTTCCGCGCTTTTGACCGCTTTACCGGCGTCAGGCGGCGCGGCGGATACGGCCTTGCCGGAGCGGGGGTGGATCATCGCGGTGGCCGCCTTTACCGTCCGGCAGGCCGCTTTGAGTACCCTGCTGGCTTTGGCCCTGGGGCTTCCCGGCGCGTGGCTATTGGGAACCGGACGGTTCCGGTCGCGGGGGCTTATCCGGGCCGTGACGAGCGTTCCCTTTGCCATGCCCCCCATCCTGGTGGTGCTGGGCTTTGTCCTCTTCTTTGGCAACGCGGGTTGGGCAAACCGCCTTTTGGCGCGCCCTCTGGCAATACTCGGCGAAGTTTTTGGGCTGAACCTTGGCCCTCTGCGGATCCTCTACCGGCCCGGCGCGGTCATCCTGGCCCACGCCTTCTACAACTTTCCCCTGGTGATACGGCTGGCGGGAGACGGAATCGCCCAAAGCAGGCGGGCTTATGACGCCCCGGCGGCGGCGCTGGGGGCTTCCCCCTTCAAAGCGGCGCTGACCGTCCACTTCCCCCTGGTTTTGCCCTCCGTCCTGGCGGCGGCCCTGCTGGTGTTTCTCTACAGCTTTACCAGTTTTGCCGTGGTACTGGTCTTGGGCGGCGGGCCCCGGGCTACCACCCTGGCGGTGGAAATCTACCGTTACGCCCGGGTCTCCTTGGATTATCAGAGCGCGGGGTTCCTGGCGCTGATCGAAACCTGTATCGCCGCGCTGGCCTTTGGAGCCTACCTCTTCTTTGCGCGGAAAAGCGGCTCCATCAATGCCGCCGGAACGGGGGATCTGGGCAGGCGCGTCCTGGATGAACGAAAGGGTTCGGCGGCGGGGAAAATCTTCGCGGCCGTCTACGGCCTGGCACTGATCTTCCTCGTGATGGGCCCCCTGCTTTCGGCGCCCGCCGAATCCCTGCTGGTCAGGGCGTCCAGATCGGCGGCGCCGGAAATCTCCCTGCGCTGGTGGCGCTCTCTGGGGGAGGAGGCGCTTCCCTGTCTGGGCCGCTCCCTGCTCCTCGCGGCCCTATCCGCGACACTGGCAACCGTCCTCGCGGCGCTGGCCGCTTCGGCGGCCCGGATTGACCGGACCGGCGCGTCATCGCCGGGGGTTCTGGGGGGACTTATCCGGGTGGCGGCCACTTCTCCATTGGCGTCGTCGGGGATCGTCCTGGGCTTGGGCTGGCTCAGCCTCTACGGAGGGAATCGCGCCCGCTCCCTCCCCGCGCTCGTGATCCTCCACGCCGTTACGGCCTTCCCTTTCGCGTTCAATTCCATTGCCGAAGGGCTGCGGAGCATCCCCCAAAGCGCCGCCAAGGCCGCCTCGGTCTTGGGAGCGAATCCGCCGGCCCAAGTTCTCACCGTGGAACTCCCCCTCACCCTGGGAAGGTTCCGCTCCGCCTGGGCGTTTTCGGCGGCCATCAGCCTCGGGGAACTCAACGCCATCCTCATCCTGGGGATGGAGCGCTGGGAGACCCTGCCCCTGCTGATATACCGCGCCGCCGGGGCTTACCGCTACGGGATCGCCTGCGCCGGGGGAACCGTGCTGATGCTCTGCTGCGCCGGGGCCTTCCTCCTCTCGGAGTTGGGGAGACGCTAACGTACGGAGAACAATCTTCCCGTTCCGGCGCCCCGCGGTAAAGATCACGCCGGGGGAATAACGGCTTTTGAAGAGGAGTGTCGCCAGCGGTTCCTCCAACTCTTTCTGAATGGCCCGGCGGAGAAACCGCCCGCCCGACTTTGGATCCCAGCCTTTCTGGATAAGAAGCCTTCGGGCGGCGGGGAGAACGTTGAGTAAAAAACCCTGTTCCGCAAGCCGCCGGGAGAGTTCTTCAAGCTGAATATCCAGGATTGTTTCCACCTGCGCTCGGCTCAAGGTATGGAATACTACTACTTCGTCGATGCGGTTGATGAATTCAGGATTAAAAAGCCGCCGGAGTTCAGACAGGGCGGCGGCCTCGATCTCCCCGTGATCCATAAGCCCCTCGCCCGCGCCGAATCCAAGGCGGGCGTTCCGGGAAACCTCCTTGACTCCGGCGTTGCTGGTCATAATGATCACCGTGTTTCTAAAGCTTACCGTGTGACCCAGGTTGTCTTTGAGTTCACCTTCTTCCAATACCTGTAAGAGGAGGTTAAAGACATCCCGGTGGGCCTTTTCGATCTCGTCAAAAAGAATCACTTGATAGGGATTGCGGCGGATCCGCTCGGTAAGAACGCCCCCTTCCTCATAGCCCACATACCCGGGAGGCGCGCCCACCAGCCGGGATGCGTTATGCTTTTCCATGAAATCCGACATATCAATCCGCGCCAGGGCGTCTTCAGCGCCGAAAAGGTACGCCGCGAGGCTCTTAGCAAGGAGGGTCTTCCCCACGCCGGTAGGGCCTAAAAAGATAAATGAACCCATAGGCCGGCGGTGAGAGGAAACGCCCGCCCGTGAACGCCGGATAGCGGCGGCGATCCGGCTTACCGCCTCGTCTTGACCAATAACCTGCCGCTGAAGCTCTTCTTCCATTCGTAAGAGCCGCCGGGATTCCCGCTCCTCCAGGTGGCCCAGAGGAATCCCCGTGGTCTCGGCGACCACTTTCCGGATGTCCTCCCCGCCAACAACCGCCCGCTCATGCGGGACGCTCCGCTCCCAGGTTGTCCGGATCGTTTCCATACGAATCCGGAGGTCCCGCGCTTTGTCTCGAATCCGCGCCGCGCCCTCGTAATCCTGGGAAGAAACCAGCACACTCTTCTCCCGGGCCAGCTGACGGATCTCCGCCTCTATGCCGGTAACCTCAGGAGGCGGCGCGTAGAGCGGCGCGTGGAATTCAAGCTTTCGCATCGCGCCGGCTTCATCCAGGAGATCCAGCGCTTTGTCGGGCATATAGCGGCCCGTTATGTAACGCTGCGCCAGCTTGACCGCCATTTCGAGCGCTTCTTCGCTGTAATTCACGCCGTGGTGCGCTTCGTACCGCTCCCGGAGTCCCCGCAGGATGGCAAGGGTATCTTCCGGACTCGGTTCATTCACCGGAACCGCTTGAAAACGCCGCTCCAGCGCCGCGTCTCTTTCAAAATACTTCCGGTATTCAGCCAATGTAGTGGCTCCGATACATTGGAGTTCCCCGCGGGATAGGGCCGGTTTGAGCATGTTTGAGGCGTCGATTGTACCTTCAGCCCCGCCGGCGCCGATGATCGTGTGGATCTCATCTATAAAAAGGATCACGTTGCCCGCTTGGGCGATTTCTTTCATGATCCGCTTCACTCGTTCTTCAAACTCGCCCCGGTATTTTGTGCCGGCAACCACGGAGGCTATGTCCAGGCAGATGACGCGCTTTCGCGCAAGGGCGTCCGGAAGCCCGCCCGACGCGACGATTTGGGCCAGCCCTTCGACAATCGCGGTCTTCCCCACACCGCTTTCGCCTACTAAGATGGGGTTATTCTTCATCCGGCGGGCGAGAATCCGTACCGTCCGGTCGATTTCCTTCCGGCGGCCTACCACCGGATCAAGCTTACCGGCGCGGGCCAGGGCGGTCATGTCATGGGAATGTTCATCCAGCGTCGGGGTAAGTCCCGAATAAGGGGAATTTTTTACCCGTGAACGGGAACGCTCATCGTTGTGGAACAAGGAAGAATCATAGGTACGCTCAAAACTCCGTTCATACCCCCCGGCGGGGAGGAAATCCCCTTCGTTTTTCGTTTCTCCGTCATGGCTAAAGTTCGTCTGCGCCACGACCCGCAGCATATCCATATCCACCGCCCGCCGGATAAGGTAGGCGCAAACCGGAGCGCTCCGCTCCTTCACCGCGGCAAAAAGCAAATGTTCCGTGCCGATGTACTGACTCGCCAAAAAACGGGCCTCCTCGGCGGCATTCTCCAAGAGGAGCCTGGTCCGTTTTGAAGGAGGCGCATCCCCCAATAGCAGCGCTCCGGGCAGCCGGGGAATCTCCAACTCCAGGGTATGCCGAAATTCGGCCAGATCGATGCGGAGAAAGAGCAGAATCTTGCAGGCAATACCCGCCCCTTCCTTGAGCATCGCTATGACGATATGTTCCGGCAGCAACTGATCCGAGTTGAAACGCCGGGCTTCTTCCTGAGCGGCAATCGTTAAAATACGCTGCGCCCGTTGAGTTAGTCCTTTGAACACCATTTTTCCCTGTTTGGATAATAGGCTGCTCCACCGTATTTTTCAACAGGCCCAAGACACAAGCCTATTGATCTTTAGGTGAACTTACATCATAGTTAGTTTTGACTAACTATTTTGTGAAGGAGTTTTCATAAACACTGCGTGTTTATGTTCGATGGACAAGCGGCTATGCAGCCGCTTTATAAAGAAGTTTTTATAAACACTGCGTGTTTATGTTCGATGGACAAGCGGCTATGCAGCCGCTTTATAAAGGAGAATCTATGAATAACAAAACGCCGCCTGTTCGTAAGACCGGTATGGCGCGGCTCTGGGAATTGGCGGCGGTCAAGAAAGGGCTCGTGGTTTCATCGTGCGCGCTGGCGGTCGCAAGTACCGTCGTGTCGTTTACGCCGTTTGTCGCCATTTACTTCATTATACGGGCGTTGTGCCTTCCGCCTGCGGCGGAAGGCGTCGATACGGCGCTTATAACGCGGCTCGGCTGGCTGGCGGCAGGCGGGGCGGTTGCGGCAGTGCTGCTCAACTTCGCCGCGCTCATGTGCAGCCACATTGCGGCCTTCACTACGCAGTATAAACTCAAACTGGACTTTCTGCGGCATATCGCCGCGATGCCCCTCGGCTTCCACAGCGCCCATTCTACCGGCAAACTGCGTAAGGTTGTGGACGAGAACATCGAAAAATTGGAAAGCTTCACCGCCCACCAAATACCCGACCTCGCCGGTTCATTTGCGCTGCCGGTGGTTACCCTGATTCTTCTTCTCGCGTTTGACTGGCGGCTGGGACTGGCAAGCCTTGTGCCGGTCATACTCGCCTTTTTGATTCAAATATCTGTGATGGGTACGGAAAAATCAAAAGCGTTCATGAAAAAATACCAGGATGCATTGGAAGACATGAACAATGCCGCCGTGGAATATGTGCGGGGAATTTCGGTGGTGAAGGCGTTCAATCAGACCGTCTTCTCGTTCCGTAAATTCAAGGATACCATCACGAACTACGGCGCATTTGTGAGCGGCTATACCATCTCCTTCGGAAAAGCGTATGTGGTGTTTATGACGCTGATCAATCACGTCTATCTCTTTTTAGCGCCGGTCATCATTCTGCTGTCGGGCAGAGTCGCCGATTACGGCTCATTCGCGCTGTCAGCGCTGTTCTACCTTATTTTTTCGATGTCCATACCTACCGCGTTCCTCAAAATTATGTATGTATCGCAAATCGGGCAGCAGGTGGCGGAAGGCATCGGACGTATGGATAAAGTCCTCGACGCATCTCCGCTTCCTGAAACGAATAATCCCAAAACCGCCAATGGATACCTCGTATCGTTTGAGAATATTACGTTCAGATACAACGGGAAAAACGACAGCGCCGCGCTCTCCAACGTCAGCTTCACCGCGAAACAAGGCGAGGTTACGGCGCTTGTGGGGCCTTCAGGCGGCGGTAAATCAACGCTGGCGCACCTCTTGCCGCGCTTTTACGACATTGACGAAGGGGCGGTCAAAATCGGCGGCGTGGATATTCGGGACATGACGCAGGACTATTTGATGAGCCTCGTCAGTTTTGTGTTTCAGGATGTGTTTCTGTTCAAGCAGAGCATTGCGGATAACATTGCGGTCGGCAAAAAAGGCGCAAGCCGCGCTGAAATCATCGCCGCTGCCTGCGCCGCCCAGGCAAATGAGTTTATCGAAAAACTGCCGCAGGGCTATGACACCGTATTTGGTTCAGAGGGCGTTCATCTTTCAGGCGGCGAGATGCAGCGCGTCGTCATCGCCCGCGCCATACTCAAAGACGCGCCGATTCTGGCGCTGGACGAAGCGACCGCCTTTGCCGACCCGGAAAACGAAAGCAAAATTCAGGCAGCGTTGTCGCGCCTGATGAAAAACAAAACCGTCATCATTATCGCGCACCGGCTTTCTACCGTGCGCGGCGCGGATAAAATCGTGATGATGGATAAGGGCGTCAAGATTGAAGAAGGGACGCACGACGCGCTTGTAAACGCCGGCGGACGCTACCGCGCGATGTGGGAACATTACACCGGGGCGCTCGATTGGACGCTGGGCGCGGAAACGCCTCGTGAAGCGCGGGCGGTTTAGCCTGGCGTTTTATGCGTTGCTTCAGCCTGGACACGAAGCCATGTGGCGGAAACATGGTCAACAAAAATGACCGCAGCGTCTTTACGCCGCGCAAAGACGCCGCCTGTCCCATTTCTATTTTAGTTTAAAAACGGCTTGAAAGCAAGAGAAGGTAACGCCAAAGTGTCTAACACCGGATTTCCAACCTATACTTTAATAGCCGCCAGTACATAGTCTTTTATGTCCGGGCATATTGCAGGGCGACACGCACATCATCACCCATACAATTTGATCCCTTCCCGCGTAATTTTGCGTTCCAGCGTTGCGTATTGCCTTCTATCCATAAAATGGTTTGATTTCGAACCAAGCAGGTCAAGCGGCATTTTTTGTATTGATGACATTGCGGTACGCGCCGCAACCAGCGCGTCAAGTTTCGGTTTTATATCCGCAATATTATTTTGCACATAGTTACTATACTATCCTTCAATACTTTTCTCAAGGTAACGCCAAAGCGCTTGCCCTTTTCCCCCAATCCGTTACACTAACCCCATGCTTTTGACAAGGCAAAGTTTAATTTTTCGGTATTTCTTTTTTACGGCTCCGCCGTGTTTTCATTTTGCGGCGGATTGTTCCTTTTTGCATACCGTAACTGGACAGGAAACGGTCAACAGCAGTATAATAAAAATATGCCGGAATTGAGCCGTTTTTTGGGAATGGTTATATCTATTTATTTTGATGATCATAACCCGCCTCACTTTCATATGCTGTATAATGAGCATGAGGTGGAAAGATGCTGCCGTATGTGATTAAAGCCGAATTGCGCGGGGATTATCGGATTTATGTTGAATTCAATGACGGCCTTAACGGTATTATTGACTTTAAGGAT
>JAIRPG010000058.1 GCA_031257105.1 Treponema sp. | reverse complement strand
ATTGACGGGGCTTACTACGAGGCCGCGGAGATCGACGGGGCCGGACGGCTCCAGCAGACCTGGTACATTACCCTGCCGCTCCTGCGGCCCACGGTGATCATCCTGACCATTATGGCGGTGGGAAAGATCATGAACGCCGACTTCGGCCTCTTTTTCAACGTTACCAGGGATATTCCCACCCTCTACCCCACGGTGGATGTCATCGACACCTACATTTACCGGGCGCTGCGGAAACTGGGGGATGTGGGCATTTCCTCAGCCACCGGATTTTTCCAGTCGGTAGTTTCCTTTATCCTCGTCCTGTGCAGCAACAAACTTGCCAACAAGATCGAGGAAGGGTCGGCGCTCTTTTAGGAGGAAAGAATATGGCACAAAAACGATTGACCTTGGGCTATATGCTGGTGGCCCTTCTTATCGGGCTGTTTTCGGCGTTCTGCTTGTATCCCTTCCTGCTGGTTATAAGCGGTTCTTTGACCACCAGGGCGGCGGCCACTACCTACGGCTTTACCCTGATCCCCCGGGAATTCACCGTGGAGCCCTACAAGGTTCTGTTCAGCAATTCCCGGGCCATTTTTAACGGCTACCGGGTAACGGTGTTGGTAACGATCATCGGCACGGCTCTGTCCCTGGTGATCAACAGCATGATGGCTTTTGTGTTGTCCCGGCCAAATCTTTTGGGGAAAAAATTCATCAACATCTATGTGCTCATCACCATGCTCTTTTCCGGCGGCATGGTTCCCTGGTATATCGTCTGCACCCGGTATCTCCATCTAAAAGATACGTACCTGGCGCTGATCGTGCCGTCCCTGGTGTCGGCCTGGAACATCTTCCTGATCCGCAACTATTTCAAAGCCCTGCCGAATGAATTGTACGAATCCGCGAAGATCGACGGCGCCCGGGATTTCTACATCTATTGGCGGATCTATATGCCCCTGGGAAAGCCGGTGCTGGCCACGGTTCTGCTTTTTACCGCCCTGGGTTACTGGAACGACTGGTGGCTGGGGCTCATGCTGATCGACCGGCAGGAAATGCAGCCCCTCCAGATGCTGCTGCGGGCCATTATCGCCAATATACAGTTCCTGCAAACCATGGATTCATCCCCTATGATGCAGATGATGATGGCGAACATTCCCGGCGACGGGGTTCGTATGGCGCTGGTGATCATCACTACCGGCCATATCATCCTGCTCTACCCCTTTGTGCAGCGTTATTTTGTGAAGGGCCTCCTGCTCGGCTCAGTCAAGGGGTGAGACGCCGGCTCAGTCAAGGGGTGAGATTGAGAGATTCACCGCCCTATGGCGTGAATATATTTTTGGAGAAAGAGGAGTACAGTTATGAAGAAATTGCTTGGTGTTTTATTAATTCCGCTGGCGATGGGTTTTTTCTCGTGTAATAAAACGGGGGGGGGGGGGGGGCTTAAAATTGAACCAAAACCCCCAAAGGGCTTGCGCCGGTAACCCTGTCGTTCATCTTTTTTGGCAATAAGCCGAGCGCCACAGACGAGGTTTGGAGCGCCATCGCTTCTGAATTTAAAGAAGAGCTTAACGCGAAATTTGACATCTCTTTTGTGGCCGGTTCCGACTATATCGACAAGATGCTGGTAAAGTTCAGCGCCGGGGATGTGTGGGATCTTAACTTTGACGGCGATTGGCTCCAGTACTACCGGGCATCGGCGATGAACGGTTACATGACCCTAGACGATCTCCTGCCTAAGTACGCGCCTGACCTGCTCAAGGCATACCAGACTTCCGGAGCGCTCGAGGCCGCCAAGGTGAATGGAAAAATAGTAGCCCTGCCTTGGACGAATATTATGACCACCCGGAATTTCTTCCAGTGGCGGGCGGATCTGATCGACGTTGATCCCAATACGGTAAAAACGCTTGAAGAAGTAGAAAAGATACTCTATCAGCTCAAGCAGAAGTACCCCGACCGCTATACCGTTGAAAATGCTAATATCGAAGTATTTCTGACGAAAAACGAACTGATCAGCGCGACCCATAACTTTGTGTTCAATCCCGATGATCCTTCGGTAACGGTATCGTACCGCGCCGAAGTCCCCGCATACCGTGAGCGGGCAAAGTACGCGGAAAAATGGCAAAAGGACGGTCTTATCTGGGCGGACGTGCTGGTGGATCAGCTCGACCATAACCAACTCATCAACCAGGGACGGATCATCACCAAATGGGGAACCCACGAATATTCCACCGATACCCGGGCCTGGGTTGAACCAAGCGCCAGGTGGGGTTTCTCTTCCCTCTACGATGACAAAAAATTCGCGCTCCGTACGTCGCTTTCTAACATCGTGGCCATTCCCCGAACCGCCAAGAATCCCGAGCGGACGCTGATGTGGATGAACCTGGTGGAGACGAGTCAGAAGATGTTCGATCTCGTTATGTACGGCATTGAAGGCAAAACGTATGTGAAGGATACCTCCAAACCCAACACGGTAATGTACCCTGCGGGGATGAACGACAACAACTCCAACTACATGAACTGGCAGGGCCGCTGGGCGCTCTTTAAACCCCAGTTTATGCGGGGCGATCCCCTGTACCGGGAAGGGTTCTGGCAAGAAGAAAAGGATTTTGCCCTGAGCAACCCGAACAACATCCCGTCCCCGCTTGACGGTTTCAGCCTGAACACCGACGCCATCGCAAATGAACTGGCCCAGATCCAGGCGATCTACGACGCGGCGGAAAAGATGCTCGATGTCGGACTAGCCGGCCCTTCCGATGCGGCTATCGACAAGCTCATCGCGGATCTGAACCGCGCCGGTTTGCAGACGGTAAAAGCCGAATACCAAAAGCAAGTTGACGCTTTCATAGCTTCCAAGAAGTAACGCTTTACGCATCTATCGCCACTTCCCGTCCGGCGGTAGATGCGTAAATGCTCCGAATTAACGCTATCAGTTGTATCAATATTTCTATACGATGGTTATTGACGAGTATATTGGAATTAAAAACACGCGATTCCCGAATTCTTCATAATTAAAATATATTTAAATACTACTTAAAATACTTGTATTTCTAGCCTGGTATGCTATAATTCATTTCAGGCTTCAGAGATGTTGTACTTATTATGCGGAACTGCCAGAACTGCCAATACACCAAAATCAGAAAAAAGAAGAGGAGAATCAAAAAGAACTACCGATTTTTTTAAAATTCCCGTTATTATTCCAAAATATACAGCAACTATGGGGAGGTTCCCTGTTTGCTGATCTCGCGCTGTTTTCGCCTCTTTTATCACCGCAATCTGACAATTTTTATGCCTCCGCATAACCGCATCAAGCTTAATACACCGCCTGGTTTTGATTATTACCAAATTACAGCCAGGACAACTGATATGAAGGATCGCGCAAAATGACTAATTGGGAAAAGAATATCACCAACGCTTTTATTTCTAGATTTCACTTTTCTTCGTCCGCAACCGAAGCAAAACGGAATAGCCTACGCCTCCGTTCCTCTTCAATATTTCCGAACTTCGACTCCGCCCATCCTGAGGAACAGAAAGCGTACCTTGATGCCGCGAAAGCGCTGGAAGAGCGGAATATTCTCCGCCTCAGATGGGAAAAACCAATCAATGGCGAACGGATTTCGCTTTTATCGTGTGACGACATGGAAAAGCTTTTTGAAGATGCGGGTAAAAGGAACCCTGGCTCGGAAGCCGAACAGATTCGGGAGCTGATCAAAAATAAAATTCCCCGGCTGGAAAAAATCCGCGCACATCTTGTGGCTACCGGAAAGGAAAAACAAAAACCCGTTTCTGAATCCGGGAAGATCCTTTCGTTCTTGAACTATCTCGCCGTGTATTTTAAGGCGGCGGATGCCAGACGTGGTATTGATCCTCTCGCGGCAAATGATTTCGTCCGGTTGATGGAGGCTTTTCTCGACCCCGCGCAATGGGGAGGCATAAGTACCCGGGCTCTGTCGGTGCTGCTCTTCCATGATTCAAAACGCCTTGAGTATGTGCTCGATTTCGCTTCCCCTTTTATGGCCCAGGCGGAAAAACAAGGCGTCCCCGTACCGGATACTTCCTACTTGACCCGTTCCTTTCCCGAAACCATGATCGCGGGCAGGCTTATTTTTGAATACGCCGATGGTAAACAAAACCGATCTCTCATAACCAACACCGGAGGCTTTATCCTGGGCCTTCCCCTTTCAAGCGTCCAGGACATCAAAGCTATCAAATCCGCAACAGGCGAAGAGAGCCCAAGGGTCTTAACCATAGAAAACAAGGAAACCTTTTTTACCTTGGGAGATCCGCAAAACCGCGAATATGACTGTTACCTTTATACCGGCGGTTATCCTAACCGCGCCACCGCAGCAGTAATCCGGGTTCTTTCCGCATCCGGTTTTCACTTTTACCATACCGGCGATCTCGACATTGATGGTATTCTTATCCTTCAAACTATTCAGGACATAGCCCAAAGGCCTGTCAGCCCCCTGTTCATGAATACCGCTACCTTTGATCGTTACCTCTCCTGCGCCCGGCCTCTCAGCCTGGATACGTTCCGCCAGGCCGTGAAGATTCGAGATAACACACGAACCATTCCCGGCATGGCAGACCTGATTGGCCGGATAGAAGAGACCCGTCGGGGAGTTGAGCAAGAGATCATTGACTACCGCTCAATATTCGCCCGGACGGCGCCTTCAGGCGCCTAACACGAGCCGCTCAAAAGCGCGGCCTGATCCGCTATCTTTTTCGCCTCTTCCCAATGGCGATCCATAGATTTGATCAGGGCGATCTGATTCCGGCAGCGATCAAGATTATGGCCGGGCCGGGCAATGTGGTAGTAGTGATCCCCTTCCAGGTAGTCAGTGAGGAAGCGCAGAGCCATAATCTGGGTGATATTTCGACCCGCCTCAGCGAGGAGTTCCTTTTCCTCCGGGGTAAGGAATTCCAACGCCTCCGAAAGGTAGCCTTCCAGAAGCGCCTTAAAGAAAACCGGATCAAACGCTACTTTGGAAAGATCCCGCTCGTCTTCTTCGGCCCTGGTAGTCACGGTGCGGATAAGATCCCCTACATCGAAAAGGCTGGTTCCAGGCATCACCGTGTCCAGATCCCCCACGCAAAGAGCGCTGCCGCCGGCATCATCGATGAGGATGTTATTCATCTTCGTGTCGTTGTGGCAGATCCGTTCAGGAATATGTCCTTCCCTCAGGGAACGTATCAGGATAGCCCCCCGCTCCTCGTTCTCCCGCATAAAGGCGATCTCCGCCGCCGCTTCTCCGGCCCTGTTGCAACTATCCTGGGAGAGCGCCCGGTAGAAACGGAGATAGCGCTTTTCCATGTTGTGAAAATCCGGGATGCTCTCATGGAGCCTCGGCGGCGGCAAACTGGCGAGCTGTTTCTGGAAAAGGCCCACACTCTTACCCAAAAACCGGGCGTCTTCCGGGGATACGGCCAATTCCAGTGTATGAGTTCCTTCGATAAAGAGGTAGGTTCGCCACCAGCCCCCCATCGAGTCCCGTACCCAGCTCTTGCCATCCTTCGCGGGAACTACCGTCAAGGTCCGACGGCTCGGGGGTATGTCGGAACCGCCCGCTTTGCCGGCAATGTGCCCGGTTACCCGCAGGATGTTCTCCATTACTTGATCCGGATGCGGGAATACCTGGTCGTTGATCCGCTGGTGGATGTAGCGAACTGTGGTTCCCGCTTGATTCCAGCGGGACACGAAGGTGTCGTTGATATGTCCGCCTCCAAACGGAGCGACATCCAAAAAATCCCCGTATAGGGCAAATTCCCGAACCGCTTCCCGCGCCAATGTGAGCGCCGCTGTCGTCCTATCTCCGGTGGCCATCAGCGGCCTCCCGGCGGCTTGTTTGATTCATATAAGCCTCCTCTGCTTTATCAAAATCCGTAAAACCAGAGCTTTACGGTGAATAATTCTCGGCTGAATTATTCAGCTAAATTATTCAGCGCTTCCCTAGGAATTCACAGAACCGCGCCGGAAGCGGGCTCGTGAATGTTCGCGGTTCAGCCTCACCGGGCAATACCAGTGACAAGCTCTTGGCGTGCAGCATAAGCGTGCCCGAAAAAAGCCGGCGATCCCGCTGATAAAGTGGATCTCCCAAGATGGGGCAGCCCAGGTAGGCCATGTGTACCCGCAACTGGTGGGTTCTGCCGGTTCGGGGCCGCAGGGCGATAAGGGAACAGTTACCCCAGGAGCGGATTACCCGATATGCGCTTACGGCGATCTTACCTTGGTTAATCGCCACCGCAAAACGCTTTCGGTTCCGGCTGTCCCGGCTTATCTTGGTAATTATCCGCCCCTCCACTTGAGGAGGAGTCCCTGATACCAGGGCGGTATAGAGCTTCCGAACGGTCCTCATCTTAAATTGCTCCGCGAGGAAGACCAAAGATTCATCGTCGTAAGCGGCAATGATCACCCCCGATGTATCCTTGTCCAACCGATGAACTATTCCGGGTCTGAAGCCTTCCCCCACGCCGCCCCGGATTAAACGCCGAGCAAGGAGGGCATTGGCCAAAGTACCCCGGCGGTTTCCCGCGCCGGGATGCACCACCATACCCTGAGGTTTGTTTACCACCACCACACGGTCATCTTCATAGAGCAAGTCCAAGGCTCTCTCTTCTGGAAGGAGCTCCCCCGGCTCAGGGATGGCCCAGGAAAGATCCAGCAAATCCCCGTTTTTAACCGGAGAGGAGAGTTTTGCCCGCCGGCCATTTATCCATCCTTCCAGGGCTCTCGCCTTTATCTGAGAACGGGTAAGAAGCCCCAGTTTCTCCGCTACATACCGGTCAAGCCGGAGCGCCGCCGGTAATTCCTCCACCCTGCCGGAATAACGGGACGACACTCAGGGTTCCCCGTTATCCGGAGAAACCTCTGGTTCTTGGGGAGACTCCTCAGGAACTCCTCCGTACGGCCTCTTAATAATGATAGGATCCCCTGGGGGAAGCCGCGCCGCCGCCATCTCAGCCTGACGCCGTTTGATCCGTACAATGATATGATCCGCTAGAGCGACAAGAAACGCCCCGCCAGCCGCAATACCGATGGTTATACCAAACTCATCGGTGGTCATGTTTATGGCGCCGGCGCTTTTTACCGGCCAGGGAGCGTAACGAGTATCCCAGTTGTGTTGAGAAGAACGGTAAAGATCCATGGCGGTAGTCGAGAAAAAAAAGGTAAAGGGAAAAGAACCGAAGAAAATGATGTCGGCCCGGCGCAGATCCTTGAGCCATTGAGGAACCGGTTTTTCATAGTTCGTTTTTCCGGTGGATACGCTTTGAGCCTCGCCAGGCAGATCCTGAAAGAACATACAGAGGGCTAGAATAAGCGGGAAGACACGGGCTCTCTTCACGGCGTAACCCTTTCACCAAAAAGAGCGGTTCCTATGCGTATCAAGGTAGAGCCCTCCTCAATGGCTATCTCAAAATCGCCGGACATACCCATGGAAAGTATCGACCAGTCCTCTTCGGGAAAACGGGCTTTTAGCTTATCCCTGACCAACCGGAGATTCCGAAAAGCCTTCCGAATCGCGGCTTTGTCATCGGTAAAAGGAGCCATAGTCATAAGCCCTCGGATCTTCAAACGTGGAAAAGCCAGCGTCCGCTCTACTCCCCGGAAAAGGCTGTCCTCTCCGGCATATCCCCCTTTAGAAATCTCTCCGGCGTTGAGTTCCAGAAGTATCGATAAAGGTTCCCGGCGTGGGCTTGGCACGCCACTCAAAGCGCCGAGCGCATCAATAAGCTCATCCCGGTCTACGGATTCTATGCAGTCAAAGAGGGGCGCAGCGGATTTTACCTTATTGCGCTGTAACGCGCCTATCAAATGGAGTTCTGTACCGGGAAAATCTTTCTGAAAATCAGAAAATTTTGCTGTCGCCTCTTGAACGCGGCTTTCACCGAAAAGTCGCAGTCCGGCATTCCAAGCCTCTTCCACCAGGGGCCGCTGGTGAAATTTGGTCACGCCCATAAGCCGCACCCCGGCTCTATCTCTGCCGGAACGAGCGCAAGCGGCGAGGATCCGTTCTTCTATCTTCGCTATGGCGTCATTGATCCCCATGGGGCCTCCTTACAACAGCCTCTACAGCTTCCGCCAAGACGGCGAACTCCGCTACCCCAAGGTTTTCAGCCCGTTCTTCTCCCGGTATTTTTGCCCGTTCCAGAATTTCTTTCCATGGTTCCCCTGGAAAAGGAACAAACCGCATGAGATTGTTCTTTACGGTTTTACGCCGGGCGGCAAAAAGGCAGCGAATTAACGGATAAAAGTACCTGCTATAACGGGGAACATCCGGACGCGGATCAAAACGAACCCCCTGGGATTCCACATTCGGTTGGGGATAGAAAGAAGCCCCTTTAAGAACCAAAAGAGGCGTACAGGTATACACAGACCCGCAGAGAACAGAAAACGATGAATAATCTTTTGTACCAGGCCGGGCCGTTATGCGCCGGGCTACCTCGCGTTGTACCGTCACTACCATTCGCTTGAAAAACCTGCCGCTTTCTATAAAATCCGCCAGCAGCCGGGCGGCAATGTTGTAGGGCAAATTCCCTAAAAAGTAACTTCCAGGATCTTTCACCGTGCGCCATGTTTGCAGTACATCGCCGGAGATCACGGCGCAATGCTCCGTTCCCCTAAAAATCTCCTCCAGAGCCGCCACAAAACCACGGTCAATCTCGAAGGCCGTTACCACCGCCCCCCGCTCAAGGAGGCCCGCAGTCATGGCGCCTAGACCCGGCCCGACTTCCCAGACCGTATCCCCCTCGCCTATCTCGAGAGCATCGAGGAGCCTTTTCCGGGCTTCGCCATTGATCAAAAAATTCTGCCCGAATCGTTGCCGCATCCCTAGTCCCCGCTCATCCAGATAACGTCGTAAGGCTTGGGGAGAATCGTAATTAATAACCTTTGTCAAAGGGATCAAGGCGGTTCCTCATCAGGCAGCGGCGGCTCCATACCGCCGCGATTATCACCGAAAACCCCAGCGTTACCCCCAGCACTGCCGCTGGAGATGCCGCCATGCGCGGCGCGGTATTCAGAGCCGGCGCCCAGCTTACCGCATAGGTCAACCGGCTAAGTAGAGTATATAAAAAAGTAAGGGCTATTCCAACCGGACCGGTCAAAGGAGGAATGAGCAGGCGTATGGTCAGCCAAATCATCGCAACGATCATAAAGACTGTGGTAAGGGGAACAATTATAAGCCCCCCTAGAATACCTGCGGGATGCAGCGCCCCAAAAGAGGAACTTACTACAGCGGCAGTGGCGGTGAAAGCGCCTATAGAGGCCGCCAGAGGCCGGGCAAAAAAATCGGGGAGTTTCCCCCGGAGCAAATCGTAGATCGCTTCTCCCAGGGTAAGAATGCCCCCAAGCGCCAGGTAAGAAAGTATGAACGAGAGGCTATCGGCGGACTCAGGCCAGCCTACAATCTGGATAAGAAATGTCAGGGCCAGTAGGGGAAGTGGGGTCTTGGGTAAAGCGCAAAAAATCGTCAGTGTTCCCAGAAGATACATGATGGCGGCCCGTTCCAGTGAGGGCTGGGTTCCCACCAGACCGGTATAGAGGATAATGAAAACAGCCCCCACGGCTGCCGCCGGTTTGAGTCCCAGAGGTTTTTTGAGGAAGAACGCGATTATAGAGGCTATTACCGCTAGATGCAGCCCAGAGAGAGCTAGTACATGGGAACAGCCCGCGTCACGGTAAGCCTGCGCCAGCCCGGTGTCCAGATTATCCCGTGCGCCTAAAATCAAAGCCTGGGCCAGACCGCCCCAAAGCGGCGGGGATAGTTTTTCCAGGATAGAGAGCCTTAACCTTGTACGAAAACGTTCAACAGGAGAAGCCGCCTCCAGGATATGTACCGATACAGCCCGAAATAAAAAATCTGTCTCCCGACGAGAATCTCGCCGGGACTGAACCGGTACGCCTTCAATATAAACCCGGCTGCCTCGACCAAAACTCTTGAGCCGGGGCGTCGAACCTTTAGGGAAAAATACCGGCATCGTTCCTCGAGCGGAACAGCGCAACCCGTCCCTCCCGGCGGCGGTTTCCAGTTTGAGGTAGGCCATACCCCCACCGCCAGCCAATCGAGGATCTGTCTCCAGGACACCGATAAGGCCCGTTACCAGCTCGAAACGCATCCCCAGCCGAATATTTCCGGTAATACTCCCCCGGCAGGCAAGCCCCATGGAAAAGCCCAAAACGAAGGCGGTCACCTGTATCCCCAGCATCTTCAATCTATAGCGATTCCGGGGAGCATAAAGAAAAGAAAGCGTGGCCAGCGCCCGAACACTACCCAGTATCCCCAGGAGGAATACTATCACTATCCATACGGCAAATACCCAAGGAAATGCGGATTGACGGAGAAATCCCAATCCGTAAAAAGAAACGGCAGCCCCCAAAGCGACGCATACGATAGGACTCAACCGTTCCGGCGCCGACTTCATGAACGCCATCAGTTATGCGTACCTCCGTATATCATACGGCGCCGACACAGGGACTGCTTCAAATAGATTAGACTTATTACAACTCTAATCTTAATTTGTTTCGAGCGCTGCGCCGTCTTCCGCTAATTCTTCTTCGATGTCTCTAAATGAAAGGGGTTCATCTTCCTCGGGGGCCATACCAAAGACCTCCCCTAGAATCTGATTTCGCGTTTCTACCGGCAAAGGATCGGCCTGTATATGGAGCAGGGATTGTTTGACATTTTCCCGAAAGTCAATAGACCGGACGGTACCGCTCATGGAAAGAGGAATATTGTCGAGGACAAACTGAATTTTTACGCGCAGCCCTACATTCGCCTTGCCGCCGATAGTGATCGCACAGCCGCCATCTGAAAGATCTTCCATGATACATTTCAGCCCAGGGATGCTCTCCAGACCTTCAGCGCTAAATCCATTACTGAGAATATAGAGATAAGCCGGTTTATGTGTTTTAAGCCGATTTGACTGGCGTTTTTGAGTCCTAAATAGGGAATCCGAATGGCTTATCAGGAGGGCCGCCAATCCCTTAGAATACACCTCGTTGTGTACATCAGCGTCAAATACATAGCCGGCGTCATCGTTCCGCCAAAAGTAGACCGCCAGCCGTTGTCCGGTCCAAGAAAAATTCTGAGGAAGGTTGGCCTGAACCGGACGGGCAATCGTTATGTACTGGCTGGTATTCTTAATAACCTGTGACTTGAACACCCCCACCCCGCTGAGCAGGATACGTAAAGGCTGAGCTTCTTCAACTTGCCGGGAAGAGGAAAGACCGGTCTGAAAAAGGGGCTTTTCCAGCCCTATCTTCTTCCGGTAGTCATAGAGCTTGGAAATGAGGTCCTGGGTTTCCTGATCCTGATCCTTCCCCGTGATGTGGGAACTATGTACCAGGGAACGGATACAAATATCAAGTTGTTCCTGAGACCAGAAAACCGACATCGGATCTTCCAGATTGCACCGGAGCGAAAGCAGCCGCAAATGTTCGGTTTCTTTGAAGGTAAAACCTATTTCTTTACCTTTAGTATAAAATTGCAGCCACCCCTTTTTGTCATTTTTTCCCTTTATATAGGAACCAATCAACACAAACAGGGCTAAAACGGCAATCGTAATCAGTATGCTTAAAAGAACCATGCCTATTTCCAAAAATCATATTATACTGTAAGACAGAGCAAAACGTTTGTTTACACCCGTAGTCAGTTTCTATAACTATAACGCTCGTTTCTAGGGACTGTCAAAAGGAGGAAACCGCTATTCATTATATAGAACCTTTTATTGTTTACGGGGTTCTCTTCCTTCCCGGGCTGGTAGGGGGTGGAGAACCTCCTGGAGAGATCTTCTTCTCCACCTCCAGAGAACTGTTCCAACTCGTCGGCTATACTATGCCCTCGTTCTTCCTCGTTTGGTATCTGCTATACCTGCGGGGCGATAAATTCCCCCTCAGACTCTTTTTCAACTCGGCAAAACCAGAATCCGATACTTTGGTTTCTCTGGCCCTGGCGCTGCCGGGGCTTCTGGCTATCGGCCTGGGGATCTCGTTTATTTCCCCGATCTTCTCAACAATTCCCATAGGTCCCATCATCGAAGCTCCCCAGGGAGTCATCCCTTGGCTGGTCATGGCCTTCTCCTGCGCCGGTACGGGATACCTGGAAGAATCGTTCTTCCGCTACTACCTCCTCACCAGATTCGCCACGCTGCCTCGCGCTCCCATTCCCGGTATTGTTATTTCGGCAATCCTCTTTTCTCTCTGCCATATCTACGAGGGACCTTGGGGCGTCCTCAATGCGTTCTTAGCGGGTATCCTCATGTCCTTCATCTTCCTACGATACGGATCGCTCCACGGCATTGCCTGGGCTCATGGGCTATACAATATCTTCGTGTACACTTTTGGTATGTAACAGAGCTTTTTGTTTTACCGTTCTGCCAGCTTGTCCCTGAGAAGCTTGAGATCCTCCCAGACCGGCCTTTTAAGAGATTCATCCCGAAGGATAGCGCTAGGATGATAGGTGGCGAGGAGAGGAATTCCCCGATAGCCGAAGAAACGTCCCCGGAGCCGCCCAATACCCTCACTCGACTTGAGGAGCGTCGTCGCGGCTACCCGGCCCACGCAAAGAATCGCCATCGGCTCCAGAATACTTATCTGCCGTTCCAGAAAAGCGCCGCAAGCGGTGATTTCCCCGGGTAGGGGATCCCGGTTTTCAGGTGGCCTGCACTTAACCACATTAGCAATGAAGCAGTTCTCCTCCCGGGAAAGGCCGATGGAAGCAAGCATCTTGTCCAGAAGCTGTCCTGCAGGTCCTACAAAGGGCCTCCCCGATGCGTCTTCTTCCGCACCGGGACCTTCACCTATGACGAGAACCTTGGGATGCGGCGATCCTTCACCGGGAACCGCCATGCTGCGGGTCTTTCCCAAGGGACAGGCGTGACATTGGTAGATGCTCTCGGAAATGCTCTCCAGCGTCTCCGCGCCTTCATCAACTTCCTCTACCTGGTAAGCCAAAGGAAGGGACGAAAGATCTCCGTCTGGTACATCCGTTGCAGGCGCCATACTAGAAGAGGAAAGGAAGACGATCTCGTCACCGGTAAAGGTATAATCATCCCGATCTGTCCGGTAGCCGTCCCGAAGGCAGTCATAGGTGGTGTCCAGAAAGCGGGCAATTTTAACAAGCGCTTCTATTGGTGTTTGCTTAAACATCCAAGTTCGTCACCGCCAGCGCGTTCTCCTCGATGAACGCCCGCCGAGGCGCCACCAACTCTCCCATCAGGGTACTGAAGATACGCTCCGCCTCTACGGCATCGTCCAGATGGATCTGTACAATGTTGCGCTTACTGGGATCCATGGTGGTCTCCCAAAGCTGGTCGGGGTTCATCTCGCCTAAGCCCTTGTAACGCTGGACGGCGATCTTCTCCGGATCCCTACCCGCTTCGGCAAAGATGCGGTCTTTTTCGGCATCGTCGTAAGCGTAGAAGGTTTTCTTTTCGTAGGCCACCTTGTAGAGGGGCGGCATAGCCAGGTATACATGGCCCCGCTCAATAAGCTCAGTCATATAGCGGTAAAAAAATGTCAGGAGCAGTGTGCGGATATGGGAACCGTCAACGTCGGCATCAGCCATTATGATGACCTTGTGGTAGCGGATCTTGCCGATGTTGAATTCTCCGCCGCAGCCGCCGCCGATGCTGGCGATGATGGGCTGAAGCTTGTCATTGGTGATCACCTTTTCGATGCGCTGCTTCTCCACGTTGAGCATCTTGCCCCACAGCGAAAGTATGGCCTGGAAGCGGCGGTCGCGGCCCCCCTTGGCGGAACCGCCGGCGCTGTCCCCCTCGACGATGAAAAGCTCGCAGAGCGCCGGATCTTTTTCGGAACAGTCCGCCAGCTTACCGGGAAGCCCCGCGCTGTCCATGGCGTTCTTCCGGCGGGTAGCGTCCCGGGCTTGCCGGGCGGCGATACGGGCTTTGGCCGCTAGGATGGACTTTTCCAGGACGGCGGCGATTACGTCAGGATGCTGGTCAAAGTACAGCTCAAGCTGCTCGTTCACCAGCGACTCCACGATGCCCTTCACCTCGCTGTTACCGAGCTTGCCCTTAGTCTGGCCCTCAAACTGGGGATTGGGAATCTTTACGGACAGTACCGCAGTAAGGCCCTCCCGCACATCGTCGCCAGAAAGACTTTCGTCCAGCTTCTTAGCGACCTTAGATCTCTTAAGAAACTCGTTCAACGTGCGGGTCAGGGCGGCCTTAAAGCCCATTAGGTGCGTACCCCCCTCACGGGTGTTGATGTCGTTCACGAAGGAATACATGATCTCGTTAAAGCCGTCGTTGTACTGGATGGCGCACTCTACTTCGATCTGTCCATCGGCCCCGTCCTCCCGGATGCCATTGATAAAAATGGGCTCTTTATAGAGCACGGTTTTGCTCTCGTTCAGATACTCAACAAAGCTTCGTACCCCGCCGTCAAACTTAAACTCGTGTACTTTAGGGGTAGAAAGCCGCTCGTCCCGGATGGTGATCTTGAGACCCTTGTTGAGGAAGGCAAGCTCCCGCAGCCGGTTACTCAGAGCATCAAAGTTGTAGGTAGTGGTCTCGAAGATGGACGTATCCGCCTTCCAGCGCACCACCGTACCCCGCCTGTCGGTGGTTCCCGCTTCTTTGGCAGGGCCTTCGGGGATGCCGATCTTGTAACGCTGAGTGTGGATATTGCCATTGATGTGGACAAATGCCTCGCACCATTCGGAAAGGGCGTTTACCACCGAGACTCCTACGCCGTGGAGGCCGCCGGAGACCTTGTAGCTCTTCTTGTCGAACTTACCGCCGGCATGAAGACGAGTCATAACTAATTCCAGGGCGCTCACATGCTCGGTAGGATGGATGTCCACCGGGATACCCCGGCCATTATCTTCCACTCGAGCGACATCGTTCCCTTCTAAAACCACTAAAATGTCATCACAGTAGCCCTGCATGGCCTCATCTATAGAGTTATCTACCACCTCAAAGACCAAATGATGAAGACCATCAATGCCGGTGGTTCCGATGTACATGCCGGGACGTTTCCGTACCGCTTCCAAGCCCTTAAGTACCTGGATATTCTGGGCAGAATAGTCTGAACTCATATGAATTTTCAGTATATTGATCTTGAAAAGGAAAGTAAAGAAGAAAACCGGCAACCAAGACTGCCCACCGAGACTGTTCCTTAAATGTTGATAAGTTGTGCATAACTTAGTATTTAATTATCATTTGATTTATGCCGAAACTATAACTAGTTGGTATTTTTTCAAGTATATATTTTTTTGATGATATTTACTTGTATGATAAAGAATTAGCTTTTGTCTACTATTCATTTATAAAGGAGTTGTGTATAAAAAATGATACAATTAATAGTAATAACTACATTAAATCGTAGTTCTCTCTTTGTGGATAATATGTTAATAAGTTTTTTTAGCTAGAGGTTGTACATGGCAGAGCAAGACTACGAAGTATTTTGGCAGGAGGCATTGAGTCTCATTCGCGGCGAAAAAGATGAGCCGGAATTTGCCATGTGGTTCGATATAGAGTATTTAAGAGCCGTAGATGATGTCATAACCGTCACTGTACCCTCCGCTTTTTACCGAGACCAGGTAAAACAGCGGTATCAGAACTATATAGAGACGAAGATAAGAGATCTAACAGGAAAGAATGTATCTCTTTTGTTTGAAATAAAGCCGCGGGAAAGGGCTAGAAATATTAATAAAGATGAAAAAGTCAATGAAAAAACCATAAAAACAAGTTCTATAACAAATCAAATCGCTATTATTAAGGAAAAAGCCCCTCATAGTCAATTAAATAGAGACTATACCTTTGATAAATACGTTATTGGAGACAACAACAGCTTCGCGGCTAACGCGGCTAAAGCTATAGCCTTAAACCCAGGAAATACTTACAACCCTTTACTTATCTATGGCGGCGTCGGATTAGGAAAAACTCACTTGATGCAGTCTATAGGAAATCTAATACACGATAAGTCAGAAAGTAAAATTATATACATTACGGCAGAAAATTTTACCAATGAGTTTATCCGTGAAGTAAAGGAAGATCGTATGTCGGCCTTTAAGAACAAATACCGGCATACAGACGTACTTTTAATCGATGATATTCACTTTCTTCAAGGAAAAACACAAACTCAAGAAGAACTTTTCTATACCTTTGACGCCTTATATGACGCCAAGAAGCAGATCGTTTTTACGTGTGACCGGCCTGTATCAGAACTAAAGCAGATCACCGACCGACTCCGCACCCGGTTTGAACGAGGGCTTAATGTTGATCTACAACCTCCCAAGTACGAAACTCGTTGTGCAATTCTGAAAAAAAAGATGGAAGAACGGCATATAACCATCCCTGATGAAGTTATCAACCTTGTAAGCAAGAACATTTCCACTAATATACGGGATCTTGAAGCTGCTTTAACAAAACTTATCGCCTATGCGGAACTTTTAGGAAAACCCATAACCTTGGACATCGCTCAGCAGCAGCTCAAAGATGTATTTTCCTCTCCAAAACAGTTTAACATAAGCACAGAAACCATTATGAGGGTAATTGCCGAATACTTTAACCTTTCATACAGCGACTTAAAGGGGCCAAAACGAGGTCAATCTATCGTTCTGGCTCGTCAATTAGCTATGTATATAGCGCGGGAAATCACCGAAGATACTCTTACAGAAATAGGTCAGACGTTTAACCGGGACTATTCTACCGTCATCCACGCTATTTCAAGGATAGATGAACGTATCCGTACGGATTCAACTATGGAACCTACTATTGAGACGCTTAAGCGAACCATACGGGAAGCAGGTTCAAAATTATGATAAGGTATTAGTATTTTATGAACAGGTTGTGCATAATTACAGCTATTGTGAATATGGGGATACCTTAGGAAAACTTATCCTTGGTATGTTAAAAGTATAATTATATGTGGTATAATGAATTAGCTGGGTTTTCCTCATATAAGGCGACCCTATTATAACTATTACTAATTCATTATATATATAAAGAGAGAGAAGAAGGAGCTCGAAGATATGAAATTTACCTGTGAACGGAGTGTTCTGCTCAAAGAAATCGCCATAGCTCAGGAGATTATTGCTTCTAAGAATGCAATATCTATACTGTCGAATATATACCTTGAGGCAGAGAATGATGCGCTCATCATAAAATCTACCGACATAAAGGTAAATTTTGAAACAAAAGTACCGGTTACCGTACTTGAAGCAGGTTCAACTACAGTATTTGGTGATAAATTTCTTGGAATTCTCAATTCAATCCCTGATGGTGAGTTAGAATTTGATCAGAGTGAGATGAAAATAACTATAAAACCGGTAAATAAAAAGGTAAAATTTCAGTTGAAAAGCATCGCTTCTGATAAATTTCCTGAATTTCCCGTTCCATCTGATGAAAAATTCTTTGAATTACCGGTAAAAGAATTCAAAGATATGATACAACAGACCGTTTTTGCTGTTTCTGATGATGAAACAAGGTATTTTATGAATGGTGTTAGCTGTGAAAAACAGGAAAATAAGCTGATTATGGTTGGTACTGATGGTAGAAGGCTTGCGTATGTCTACAAAGAAACAGGAGACGAGATAAAAGATTTTACGGGTGTCATAATTCCTCCAAAGATCCTTAATATTATCCAAAAAAGAGCTGGAGATGAAGGGTTAATCTCTCTGTCTATTACCGATAAAACCATATTTGTAAAATTTGGTTCTTATCAGCTATCGTCAGTACTCATCGAAGGCCAGTTTCCCAACTATCGCCGTGTAATACCTGAGAATCAGACACATTCTTTCTCATTAAACCGGCTTGAAATGTTAGATGCTCTGCGAAGGGTTTCGCTGTTGGTAGAGCAAAAATCCCGGCGGATATACATGGGAGTTTCCGCTGAAGGTATCTCGATTTCTTCAGAAGAAAGCGAGATTGGAGTCGCTAAAGAAGAGATTCCTTGTCGATATGAGGGGGAAGAGGTTTCTATTGCGCTTAATTACCGGTATATCGAGGAACCCTTTAAGGTTATGACAGAAGATGAGGTTAGTATTCACTTCTCTGACGTAAGTAAAGCCATAACCATACGACCAATACCGGAAAAGAACTTTTTTCATATCATTATGCCTATGCAGGTTGATTAAGGATCTTGGTTTTTGAAACGCTGCGTACCATCGCTTTTAGAAATCTTATCGACGCTGAAGTAAGTATCCAGGCAAAGGATGTCTTTCTCGTAGGAGAGAATGGGCAAGGTAAGACAAATTTTCTGGAAGCATTATATTTTTGTTCCTATGCTTCCTCTTTTAGGGGGGTTCGGGATGTTGATCTCGTTAGGAATGGAGAAAAAAACTGTGCGGCGGCGGTGAAACTTGTAAATTCACCGTATGATCAAGTATTGATTAAACTGGAAAATGGCCGGAAATCCGTAGAGATAGATGGAAAAAGAGTAGAAGATCGCAAAGAACTTTTGAAAGCGGCTCCTTGTATTGTATTTTGCCATGAAGATATGGAATTTGTCGCGGGAAGCCCTGAGCGACGGCGTTGGTTTTTTGATCAAAGTCAGAGTCTTTATGATCAGGTATACCTGGATGATTTGCGAAAATACCGGAAAGTGCTAAAGATCCGTAATACGATCCTCAGAGAAGGCCGTAGTAGTGGGGATCTTCTGGACGCTTTAGATCCTCAAATAGCCGATTATGGCATAAAACTGATGGAAAAAAGGGAAGAAGCGGTTAAGGATTTTTCCGTTACTTTTGGCTGTCTGTATAGAGAGATTTCAGGTATTGATGGAATAGGGATACGTTATGCTCCATCTTGGAAGGAACGGCTTTTGGAGAAGATACTAATCTACCTGGCTGAGCATCGGGAAGGAGACATAGCTTTTGGTTCTACCCTTTCAGGGCCACATAGAGATAGGTATATCTTTACTTGTAAAGGGATTGAGTTTGCTTCTAAAGCGTCTACCGGAC
This sequence comes from Treponema sp., assembly GCA_031257105.1. GTDB lineage: Bacteria > Spirochaetota > Spirochaetia > Treponematales > Breznakiellaceae > JAIRPG01. Next base: position 24,892 of record JAIRPG010000058.1, on the reverse strand, counting down.
AAAGGAGACTCTTAGCTCTCCTTTTGAGGACTGCCCAGGCTCAGCGGTTCTTTCAAATAACTGGTCAAAGTCCGGTACTTCTTCTTGATGATGTTCTTTTAGAGTTAGATCCTGAAAAACGGCGAAATTTTTTGGCTATGATGCCTGTTTATGATCAAGCTTTTTATACTTTTTTGCCTGAAGAACAGATAGACCGGTATTATGGATATGATTCTATGGTTTATAATGTAACGGCAGGATGTCTATCAAAATGAAACGAGCAGGGGAACTTCTTTCAGTTTTTTTTAATGAAGAGGTTCTTAAAAAAGCCAAGGGTTATCATGATCTGTTTTCTTCGTGGAAGTTCATAGCCGGGGATCAGATTGGCGCTCATTCGTGTATTGTTGAATTAGAACGGTCAATACTTCTTATTGAAGCGGATCATCCCGGTTGGATACAGATCCTCCAGATGAGACAGCGGACGCTTCTCAATGCAGTTCGCCGGAGGTTTCCTGATCTTTCTATAACCGGTATTTCTTTTCGTTTAAGCCGGAATTCAGGGGTTCTCGTGTCTCATGAAAGGGAAAGTACAGAAATTGACAGAAGTCAAAGCTTTGAACCGGCTCAACAACCTACGGAGGATATACCGGTTGATATTCAAGATGAAGAGATTATTTCTGAGAAAAACCTCTACGAAAGTATTAAAGATTCTGAATTCAAAGAGACCCTTATGAGGTTGGAAAAAAGCATCGCCATAAAAGATAACTGACCGGAATCAACCGGGTTCTGGATAGCTCTAATGTAACTATTTGGTCTGTAAGATGTTTTCTTTAAAAAGGGATTATCTTCTATAACCGCAGCCGGTTTTCCTCCTCCCGGTTGCGGTTTTTTATTCGTGGCGAGGGGGAATTGATAGGAGAAAGATTATAACAGATATTTTATTAGATCTTCTCGGCCTGCTTTGTGCAGAGCCTCTTTTACCAGAGATCGAAATTCCCGGTGGGTAAACTGTAAAAGCGCCCGTTGCAGCCGTTTTTCATGCGCTCCCTTGGGAACATAGATAGGTTCCATGGTACGAGGATCTATGCCTGTTCGGTACATTACGGTTGAAAGTGTTCCCGGAGTCGGATAAAAATCTTGAACTTGATCGGGTATAAAGTGATTTTTTTTAAGGTAGAGAGCAAGTTCTATAGCATCTTCTAAAGTTGAACCTGGATGACTCGAAATAAAATAAGGAATTAAGTACTGTTTAAGGCATAAGGAACGGTTGATTATAGCATAGTCCTTCTTAAAGCGTTCATAACCTTTAGGATCGCCTTTACCCATGACAGCCAGTACTGCTTCAGAACAGTGTTCCGGCGCGACTTTGAGTTGGCCGCTGACGTGATACCTACAGAGAATTTCTAGAAAACGTTTGCCGTTTTTTTTATCTAAGTATGGATAATCAAATCGTATCCCTGAGCGGATAAAGACTTTCTTGATACCTTTCCCTAAAGTACGCAATGATTCCAAGACGCTCAGATATGGGCCATGATCCGGGTTGATTCGAGGACATGGTTCAGGGTAAAGACATTCCCGGTCAGGACAAAAACTCCCCCGTGAATGGCGGTCGCAGCCGGAACCGTAAAAGTTAGCGGTAGGTCCTCCTACATCGTGAATATAACCCTTAAAGCCCGGCATTGTGGACAGAATGTTTGCTTCTCGTAAAAGGCTTGATTTGCTTCGGGAACTTACTGCCCTGCCTTGATGAAAGGTTATGGCGCAGAAGGAACATCCTCCAAAGCAACCTCGGCTGGATACCAGGGAAAATATTGTTTCCGTCAAGGCTGGTATACTACCCGCTGCATTGTACATAGGGTGAGCCTGCCGGGTAAAGGGAAGCTCATATATCCTATCTAGTTCCGAAGTTGAAAGGGGATAGGCTGGTGGATTCCGTATTACCCAGCGTATGTTATCAGTTTTTTCAACAAGGGAAATGGCGCTTTGAGGATCAGCATTCATTTTTTGGATCATGAAGTGCTGGGCGTATGCCTTTAGAGAAGAAAAATCTTCCCCTTTTACGGCATCGTAATCAGGAAGCCTAGAATAATCAGAATTTTCCGGAGGTTTTTTAGCGGTTACACAGGTTCCCGGTACATTACGAATGGCACTGATAGGCTCGCCTTCTTTTAAACGATGGCATATCTCCAGGATAGCTTTCTCTCCCATACCATACACCAGTATATCCGCCTTGGAGTCTAGGAGAATGGATCGCCGTACTGTATCAGACCAGTAGTCATAGTGGGCTAAACAACGAAGACTCGCTTCAATGCCGCCTATGATTACCGGTATGTTTTTATAGATTGACCGGATTCCAGAAGTATAGACAATAAGCGCCCGGTCTGGCCGAAATCCCGCTTTACCACCTGGAGAGTAAGCATCTTCTGAACGGGGTTTCTTAGCGGCAGTATAATGGGCTACCATGGAATCCATGTTTCCCGCGCCGACAAGAAACCCTAATCGGGGACGACCTAATGCCGTGTAAGAAGCAGGATTTTTCCAGTCCGGTTGGGCTATAATTCCTACCCGATAGTTTGCATCTTCCAGTACACGACAGATTACCGCAGCTGCAAATGAAGGATGATCAACGTATGCATCGCCGGATACAAAGATAAAATCACATGCATCCCAACCCCGTATCGCTAAATCCTGATAGTTTACGGGGAGGAATTGCTTATACACCAATAACGGAGGTAACTTGAGGTACTTCCTTTTTCAGGTAGTTTTCGATGCCCATTTTTAAGGTCATTTGCGCCATAGGACATCCTCCACATGCGCCGGTTAGTTTTACTGATACTGTACCATCATCAGTTACGGATACGAATTCTACATCCCCTCCATCTGCTTGCAATGAGGGTCTGACATTATCTAGAGCGGCTTTTACTTGTTCTTCAAACATAAATATCTCCTAGTAATCATAGTATACTAATATCATATAATATGAGCAAGTATTGCTGACTTGATGTTTATACTCCGCCGCCCTGCAGATGGCGGAAGGTTACCGGCATTTCTACGGAAACCAGCTTCAAGATACAAGACCGCTGACTATCAAAAAGTCCACTTTTATCAATATGCGCTAAAATGTCTTCTTCCAAAGCCGCAGAGATGATAATGTCACAGAATTCACGGGAATGTGATTCATTGGTCTGACCTTGAGCACGGGCGCTGTAAGAGTGCATTTCCAGATGATTAAGCGTAGCCCCCCTCGCGCCGTGTTCCATAGCCGTCCGTCTGAATAGGTCAACCTCATCATCTTCACCGATAAAGAAGAGACCTTTCTCGCTTTCGGTTTTATTTTTTCCGGCGCCGGAAGACTCGCGCTTCTTTGTGCCGATCCGCCGCCAGTCGCTGGAGCCCTGCACCTCATCCAAGGCGGCGATGACCTGCTCCATAGTTGCAGCGTGTACCCTTCTACCTTGCCTTACCCTAAGGTTTACTACTGGGGCGTGGACGAATATCTTGTACAAGAAACCATGCCCTGGAACATCCAGATGCGCCCTGGGAATAAGGGTTTTTTCAACTAGTTCCGCATCGGATCGGGGTACCAAAAACCAGAGGATCTCTTTATCAACCGGAATGGTTATCCGTAGAAGCCCTAGTTTATCCCTAAGTCCCATTCCCGCACCGAAAGAGACAATCGGTACACAAACACCTAGTTCAAGCACTGCGGCGGAAAGGGAGTCTCCTACTCCTCGTGGCACGGTACAACAGATAAGGACATAATTTGCTGGCGGTGGTTTGTTGTCCGAACCACAGAGAGCCTCTAGTTTTTCTTCGTTAAACACAAGAGGCATCCCCCTTTTCAGAGAGATACGCTGGGCGAAGATACATCCCCGTCCGCCCATGCGTAAATCCGTCGCTTCGGCAATACGATGCATTACCCCCTGCTCGAACTTGGAGGGAACGTAGAAGCGATATGCCAACGCCCTACTCTCATCAAGCTTCGTTGTTGGCCTCAACCCCAGAATACCCCGCTTATCGACGAGAGACATCTGTTTAGTCCGCTGTACGAAGACTTCCGGTATAGCCAGATCGGTAAGCGCATCGTCTAACAGTTCCGTAATATTCACGTCAGCTACACAGATAATGCAAGAAATATCGGCAAGCATAGTAATCCCTATTCTTCTAATGTACGCTTGGAATGTATCTTGTCTAGGATACCCGACACAAGGATAGCGATAATTGGGATTACACTCGCGGTCGCCACAATGCCGAAAGCCCCATCCGCCCTGAGTGAATCCGCGCCAAGCCCCAGCCCTGTCGTGATGATGATGGGTACGGTGATAGGGCCTGTAGCAATGCCGGCCACATCCCAAGCTATTGAAGAAAAGTCATCCGGCGCAAAGGCGGTTAGGATCAGGGCCAGGGCATAGCTGGGGGCCAGTATCCACGAAAGGTGAATCCCTCCCGAAGGCAGCATATTGCTGAAAAGTACCCTGGCAAAACCGATGGCCATACCGATCCCAACGCCGGCGGCGGCTATCAAGACAAGCTTTGAGCGTTTGAATGTACCGGTGGTCATTTCTTCTACGGTGACGGCAGTAGCCGCCAGGGCGGGTTCGGCGAAAATGGCTAGGAAGCCCAAAAAGAACACAAAGATCAATACCGCAAGGTAGCCCCCCAGCCTACCAAAGTTCGAAAACACGGGAGTCTCTACCGGAATATGGGTGTACACACCATCTGTAAGGTTTTCGTTGAAAAACTTTTCTGGCGTCGGCCCTTTTTCGCCGGGTATCCAGATGAACGGTTCGGGCCCGGCTTTTCCTGGTACGGTAAAGATAGAGCTTGCGTCAACACCATGTACTACAATCGCTTTTTCTGTAAGAAGCGTTTCCGTGTAGGTACGGGTAAGGGAAACACCGGTTTGGGAACTTATGGCCGTAATACCGCCGGTCATCCCCACATTGAGGGCGAACATACCGAAAGCGGCAAAAATGATGCCCAGTACAGCCACATCGGGATTGCGGATACGATCATGGGCAACCAAGGTGATGGCAAAGATCAGCACCAGGGCTAAAGGCAACACCGCTAATAGTGCGGATTTCAAGAAATCTAACAATGCCTGGGAAGAAAATTCCGAAATGCCGGCGCCCCTTGCGTTGTTCTTGTTTTCTCGGTTCTGTGCCTCATCTGGAAAACAAGAACGAAGGGCGTCTTGGGAAAGATCGCCTCTTTGCACGGCATCCTCCGCCATTTTGATCAATTCCTCCGCGCTGCCCGCCACAAAGAGCGCCTTTTCCCGCCGTTCTTGCTGCGCCGAGAAAAAAACTGCCGCATCGGATGGCGCAGGTACTCTAGGGGAGATCAGCGCCGCGAGAACCAGAACGGTCAGCACCGGCAGAGCCGAAGCCAGAGTAACCAGTCCCAGTCCCGAACCGCCGGAACAGTTTCCACCGGTTTTTGACACCCCCAGCCCCAAGGCAAGGATGATAGGCACTGTCACCGCCCCGGTAGCCGCGCCGCCAGCATCCCAGGCAAGGTTCACTACAGGACGGAGTACGGCGTATTCATCAAAGATACAGCTTGCCAGAACCAAGATAGGAATGATAATAAACACCGGCGGCTTGAAAGGCCAGTTGAACATAAAGCGGTAAACCCCCAACACCACCGAAAGCCCTACCCCCGCCGCGATGGCCGCTACCAGCCAGGAAGTACCCCGGTTTAGCAGAAGGTAAAGGAGCGGTGCGTTCCAGGCAGGAATCACGCTTCCCTGCTGTCTGAGTATGGCGATGGCGGGTTCCGCTAGGGTTGCGGTGATCCCTACTATGATAGAAAAAACCGTAAGCCCTGCCGCGCCGATCTTTGACGGCAAACGCATTCCACACTGCTCGCCCAGAGGCATGATTCCTAGGAAAAGTCCTTCAAGAAAAAAAGATAGTCCCAGTATTGCCGCGCCGACTCCCGTAACAATAGAAATGGCGTCCCGCAAAGGCGCTCTGAGTACAAAGAACTGAGCTGCCGCCAGGTAAACGCTTACCATAAGTACCGCTCTGAACTGGGGCCGGATCTTCTGAAGGGTGTAGGCGCCTATCATTGGGAGCGATTTGGAAAGCGGCAGTACAATAATTCCCCGCCGCCGGGGAAACAGCAGGTCTTTAAATTTCATCAAAACGGATCTCATTATGCCTTAATAGGAAACTTGCTTTTTTATGCAGTGTCAATCGGAAGAACGGGGAATCAGTTTCCGTGCGATTCTTTAGCAGCCTCTGTTTATCCTGTTAAAAATCACGTATATTATTGATAGAGCAGCCCCATGAACAAGATCCTAAAAGAAAAGATACGGGAAGCCTTTACATCGGTATTACCCATTACGGCGATAGTATTGATTGCCAGCGTTACCTTGGCGCCTATGCCTTCGGGTACTATTCTGATGTTTTTGGTTGGCGCGGCGTTGTTGATTATTGGTATGGGTTTCTTTACCCTAGGCGCCGATATGGCCATGATGCCCATGGGAGAGGGTATTGGAATAGCTCTTACCCGGACAAAAAAGTTAATGGTAATCCTTTTTGTCTGCTTTATCATGGGCTTTATTATCACAATTGCCGAACCGGATCTCCAAGTGCTGGCACGGCAAGTGCCGTCTATCCCTACTATAAGCCTGATTCTAACTGTTGCCGTTGGGGTAGGGATTTTTTTGGTTATCGCTATTCTACGGACTATTCTTAATATCAGATTATCTATACTACTTGTTATTTTTTATCTTGCTACTTTTATAGTGGCTTTCTTTATTCCCCCAAGCTTCATTCCGGTGGCCTTCGATTCAGGGGGAGTTACTACAGGGCCCATTACCGTACCCTTTATCTTAGCTATGGGGGTAGGCGTTGCATCTATCCGTAGTGATAAACATTCCCAAGACGACAGCTTTGGTCTGGTATCCCTTTGTAGTATTGGCCCTATTCTCGCCGTTTTTATCTTAGGGCTCTTTTACAGTCCCTCTGGGGCGCAGGTGGAAACCCACACCATTCAGCAAGCGGGGGATTCCCGGGAAGTGATACGGCATTTCGCTCTGGCGATACCGGAATTCGTAGAAGAAGTACTCTTAGCCCTGGGAGCTATTGTGGTTTTCTTCATCGTCTTCCAACTCATATCCCGGCGTTACAAAAAACACCAGCTTGCCAGAATTGGGGTGGGCTTTCTCTATACTTTCATAGGATTGGTGGTTTTTTTGACTGGAGTGAATGTGGGTTTTATCCCGGTGGGGCAGCTCCTTGGTTCCCAGCTTGCCGCTTCGCCTCTCAAGTGGATTCTGGTACCCTTTGGGATGATCGTGGGGTACTTTATCGTAGCCGCCGAGCCGGCGGTTCACGTACTTAACAAGCAGGTTGAAGACATATCTTCGGGAGCTATTACCCAAAGGGTGATGAATCGTGGGCTTGCCATTGGTATGGCTTGCGCCTTGGGGCTTACTATGATCAGAATACTCTTAGGCGTTCCCATTATGGTTATCTTGATTCCTGGCTACGCTATCGCTTTAGGTCTGACCTTTTTTGTTCCCAAGATATTCACCGGTATTGCCTTTGACTCAGGCGGCGTGTGCAGCGGCCCCATGACCTCTACATTCCTCCTCCCCTTAGCAATGGGTACCTGTGAAGGCGTTGGCAGAGATTTGATGATAGATGCTTTTGGGATTGTGGCTATGGTAGCTATGGCGCCGCTAATCGTTATTCAGCTTATGGGACTTATTTATGGCCGTAAGATGAAGAGCGTTACGGATGCGGAGAAACCGGAAATAAGCGCCATCACGGTGGAAGACGCTGGAGAAATTATAGAATATGGGGAGGACTCCTCTATATGAGGGTCAAGGATGATAGCATGACCGAAAACATACCTATTTTAAAATTTTTGATATTCATCATAGACTGGGCAAAAATCAATGTAGTTTCCGAGATTTTTGAACAGTCAAATGTTCGATTCCACTTTATCTGCAAAGGGAAAGGAACGGCCAGTTCAGAAATCTTGGATGTACTGGGTATCGGCTCTACGGAAAAAGCGGTAGTTTTTTGTCTGGAACAGGATATTATGGTGCCGGCGCTGCTCAAGGAAGTGGCGAAAAAACTTGGTCTCCACAATCCTGGCGCAGGCATAGCTTTTACTATCCCCCTTTCAGGGATAAACAACCCTATCCTCAAAGTTTTTAAAGAAAGCATTAACAAAAATCTGGATAGGTATCAAGAGAAGGAAACGGAAAAAATGAGCGGCGACATGAAATTTGATTTGATCGTTATCGTAGTGAACCAAGGTTACAGCGACGAACTGATGTCGGTTGCCCGGGAAGCGGGAGCTACCGGTGGCACAGTGATCAATGCCAGGGGGATGGCGCATCAAGGGCCGGTAAAATTTTTTGGCATATCCGTCCAGAACGAAAAAGAAATTATCACCATCTTAGCAAAACGGGAAAAGAAGTCCCCTATCATGCAGGCGGTAAGTCAGGCCTACGGCATCACCAGTCCAGCGGCGGGTATCGTATTCTCTCTACCGGTAGAAAATATCACCGGGCTTGATTTGCGATAAATGAGATGTCTTCCTTTGAGTATAAAATTACTATTGGTGTAAGCCATATAGGCCGGGATGGCCTCTTAAAACTGGGCGCGGCGGCTGATTTGCTCCAAAACGCCAGTTGGTTTCAGATGGATACAGAAGTAGCGATACGAGATTATTTTCGTCAACATAATCTTGGGTTATACCTTACCTTCCGGCAGATAGATATTAAGCGCTTTCCTGCTTATGGAGAAACAGTAATCGCTAAATCTTGGGTTTATAACTGCGATCGTCTCTATGGGTATCGGAACAGCGTCATCTACGACAGTGAGGGACGGTTTTGTATCGCTTCGGTGGGTATGGGAGCCTTTGTTGATTTAGCCAGAGGGTTACCAACTCGTCTTCCTCAAGAAATTCTGGACAGTTCTATCCGTTATGAACCATTAGATATGGAAGTACTTTCCCGGAAAATCCCACTTCCCCATGCTATGACCGTAATCGGGGAGCCATTCAAGGTACAGTCTTATCACTTAGACAATTACGGCCACATGAACAACGCCCGGTATTTAGATATTGCCTCCGCATATCTACCCGATGATTTTACCCTCAGACGGCTCCGAATAGAGTATAAACGTCCTGCTTTGCCCGGAGAAACGATCATCCCCCAAGCCGGTACTCGGGACGATAAGCTGGTAATCGCGTTGACCTCTCCTGATAAAGCAATTTTCGCGTCAGTAGAATTTCAATCTTGATGTTTCACGTGAAACAAATGCGGTAAGACATGGCAAATAGACCTGTTCGGAGCCAACCGGGTTTCCAAACAGGTCTAATATTCTTATAGATACCGTAAAAGAACGCTTGTCATTGCCATAAATTTTGAGTACTCTTACTCATTAAGGAGACTATAATGCGGAAACTTTTTTTGTTTTCTATTGTCCTGCTGTCGATGTTTTGGGTAGTGTCATGTAAGACTACCCCACCTGCGCCCCCCCCTCCCGTAGAGGAGCCGGAAGTATCCGATGAGTACAATTCGGCGTTCAGTGAAGTTTACGGCAAATACCGGAAGTATCTGGATTTAGAAGGAGCGCAGACGTACATCGTTCAAAAGGGTGATACGTTGGTTAGAATTACTACCGAATTTTATTCACGAGATAATAGGTGGTATTTCCCTCTGATTATGATGGCTTCTTACGAAGTCGTAGAAGACCCTGATCTGCTTGAACCGGGGATGGAATTGACTATTCCTGATTTACAGAGAAATCTGGCAAGCGATACGGCGCATGGAATGCTCAAGCAATTTTTGCTGGAGATAGCCGATGTATATGAAAACAAAGCGGCGGATAAAGAAGCGGCGGGATCGTACGACCAGTATCATCAGTTTTATGTAACTTCTCGTGACGGGTTGCGGACACTTTCAGATACTCTCTAAAATAACACTACAGGCGCTGGTTGCAACCTAACCGGGTTTTGCAACCAGCCATCCCCCAGCATATCTTGAACGTATTCACCCCAGATCAATCCAACCGTTTTCCGACACTTTCACCCCCTCAGCGCGAAGTAGTTCCGCTTGTAGTTCCCGCCCCTGACAACTTGTCGATGCGATGAATCCGTCTGCCCGGATAATCCGATGCCAGGGTAGGCGGTACTTTTCCGACATGGAATGTAAAACCCGCACTACCTGCCGCGCCCCGTTAGGAAGTCCGGCGGCTAGGGCAATGTCCCGGTAGCAGGAAACTTCCCCCTTGGGTACTGCGAGAATAGCGTTGATAATGCGGCTTGTCGAATCGGTCATAAATGGCGTTCCGTTTGAATTCTCAAGGCGCCTTTTTTATTTGATCTGTTTCTTCTATCGTTTCTTCAATAGTTGGATGAGGGGAGAAGATAAGCGTTGCCACACTGCCGTCTTTTGTCGTGGTAGTGAGTTCCAGCCGGCCTTCATCGAGTAAATTCCAGCGGCTGATCTGAGAGATGTAGCCAAAAAATTCAGACTCTGTAAGACCCTCTGGTTCCCGAAAAGCCGCCATTTTTGTTGAGATAACAAGGCCAATCGTAAGGGTATTATCATCACCCGGTGTATAAGGCGCGCTGTACCGGTTCGGCGCCGCTGTACCGGAAAGACGATTCTCTCCATCAACTACATCAAAACGAAGGCGAAAGAAATCTTCCATCCCTTCCGCAAATTTCTGGCGATCCAGCGTGGTAATAACATCTCCATTGCGGACTTCCATAAGCATCCAGTCAATACCGGTAATGAGGGTGTCTTCTACGACGGCGCTTTTAACCACGCCTTTTACGGCTGGAGTTTCTTTAGCACAGCCAGCTAGAGCCGCGCACAGAGCAAGGGTACAAACAATTTGCTGTTTCATAAGCTCTCTTTATATACCGGATTCAAGCTATACGCTAGAGGCTGCAGAATTACTGTAGAGGCTGTTGCAAAGTCATATTGATAACTTTTCAGGCAGCTTATCGATTGAAAGATATATGATATGGTATTATTATAGCTTGTGGAGACTATAGAACACCTACGCCAGGCTTTGCGTATACGGACCGATTGGCCAGGAACCGTCCCGTTGGGGAATATCGAAGCGGAAGCGCCCTTAAAGCAGTTTCAAGATTACCTTGAAAAAACGTATCCCGCTTTTCACCGGGTCGCTGAACAAAGGGTATTGAGCCCCTATGCGGTAGTTTATCGCTGGCCGAGTAATGCAGGAACCGCCTTAGAGGGCGGAAAGAACAAGCCGGTGCTCTTTCTGGCTCATTACGACGTGGTTCCCGCAGAGCAAACAAAGTGGACTGTTCCTCCCTTTGACGGGGAGTTACGGGATGGTTACGTCTATGGCAGGGGCGCCCTTGATATGAAAAATACCCTCATCAGTCTGATGGATGCGGCGGAAGAACTCTGCACCCAAGGTTTTAGCCCCCGGCGGGAAATCTGGTTTGCATTTGGGGGTGACGAAGAACGAAATGGCACGTATGGGGCTGAAAAAATCGCCCAATGGTTCGCTTCCCAGAATCTGCGCTTCGAATGGATCCTGGATGAAGGAGGCGTAATTGCGGAGGATCAGATCAAAGACTTGGAAAAGCCTTTGGCCTTGGTGGGTATTGAAGAGAAGGGCTATTTAAGCCTGGAACTCTCTGTAGCCCAAGCGCCAGGACACGCATCAAAGCCGCCTCGGATTCAAGCGGCGGCGGTATTGGCCCGGGCTCTGACACGTCTATCCAAACGCTCTTTCCCACCCCGGCTTATACCGACGGTGGAACGGTTTTTCATCGGGTTGGCCCCATTTGCTCCAAAAAAATGGGCTTGGGTAATACGGTATCCCCGGCTCTTCTTCCCAATGCTCGCAGTTCTTGCGGATAACATGGGCTCCGATTTTTCCGCTATGCTTCGAACTACAGTAGCCATGACCCAATTGGAAGGCAGCGCTGCAGATAACGTCATGCCATCCTTGGTGCGGGCTGTAATCAACCTTAGACTCCTTTATCCTTGGAAAGTGGAGACTGCCGTTGGTTTTATCAAAAAGACAATAAACGATGACCGGGTAGTCGTAAAGATACATCAGTTGGCCACTGACCCTGTGCCCGCCACGGAAGCCCAGGCCCGGCGGGTTGGCCCCGGCTGGGAGGCTTTAGAAGAGGCTATCGAAGAGATTTTTCCCGGTACGGCTATTCTACCCTACCTTATGACCGCAACTACCGATTCCCGGCATTACCAGACCCTCTCTGAAGGCATCTTTCGTTTTGCCCCGGTATGTCTGAAAAAAGAAGAATTGGCCCGTATCCATGGTCACGATGAGCGAATCTCTACCAAAAACCTAGAAAGTGGCGTTCAATTTTACATCCGTTTGTTTAAAAATGCATAAACATTAGAGTTGTCCGGAAACCCGGTTGGTTCCCGGACAGAATTCTATTAATTGTCATCAAAGGGAAGTTCTGGCGATTCACCTGCCGGGCCTGATATACCCGCTGGTATGTCCGCCGGTACATCCGCCGGTACATCCGCCGGTACATCCGCCGGCTCCGCCGCATCTTTATCTCTGACCATCGGCTCTTCCTCCTGGGCGATTCGGTCTACACCGATAACAAAGTCCGGCTTGTCGATACTCAGGATACGCACTCCTTGAGCGCTGCGACCCATGATCCGAATGTCGGCTACTTTGAGCTTGATGGACTTACCTTGACTGGTGATACACATAATCTCTTCGTTGTCCAGCACATTGACGCAGCCCACGATTTCCCCAGTCTTCTCGGTGACGGTGTAGATACGCTGTCCCCCCGTACCCCTGCCATGGGAAGAGAATTCGGTAAAGTCAACTCGCTTACCATACCCATACTCGGAAAGGATCAACATCTTCTCCACAGGATCCACTCGCAAGAGGCCGGTAAGCTCATCATCGTCATCGAGCTTCATGCCGGAAACTCCCCGGGAAGAACGGCCCATAGCCCGGATCTGATTTTCGTGAGTACGCAATGCCTGGCCTTTCCGGGAGATAAGCACTACCTCATCTTCGCCATGGGTGAGGAGGGCGCTTACCAGCTTATCCCCTTCATCCAAGTTGATAGCGATGATCCCCCTTGCTTTGGCATTGGAGAACTCGCTCACCTGCACCTTCTTGACCACTCCCCGCGCAGTACCCATGAAGAGGAACTGGTTATCGGTAAATTCCCTAAGCGCTACGGTAGCAGTAATATCCTCATTAGGATTTACGGTGAGGAGACTCTTGATATGAGACCCTTTGCTCGTGCGGGAACCCTCGGGCAGTTCGTGTACCTTCATCCAATAGGCTTTGCCCTCGCTGGTGATGAACATGATGTATTCATGGGTGGAAGCCACAAAAATTTGTTTAATAAAGTCGTCTTCCGTCAATTTAGCGCTCTGCATTCCTTTTCCTCCTCGACCCTGGTTGCGATAGCTGGATACAGGTACCCGCTTTACATAACCCAGGTTACTGATAAGAATCGTCATCTCTTCTTTTTTGATGAGATCCTCGATGTTGATGTTCTCCACCTCGCCAGCCACGATCTCGGTGCGCCGCTTGTCGCCGTATTTTTCCGCGACATCCCGGGTTTCGTCCTTGATAACCCCCCGCAGTTTAATCTCGTCCGCTAGGAGTGACTTGAAGTAGGCAATCTGTGTCTTGAGTTCCGCCAGCTCCTGCTCCAGTTTTTCGATTTCCAGGCCGGTAAGGCGACGGAGTTGCATATCCACGATAGCTTGAGACTGAGCTTCGGAGAGGCTGAATTTTTCCTGTAAGTTCGCCTTGGCGATGTTCACGTCCCGGCTGGCTCTGATGATGGCGATTACCTCGTCAATATGGGCCAGGGCGATGACCAGCCCTTCCAGGATATGGGCCCGTTCTTCGGCCTTGCGGAGTTCGAAGCGGGTTCGGCGGGTAACCACCTCCACTCGATGTTCCACAAAGTAATGTACCAATTCCTTCAGATTGAGGCATTGGGGCCGGCCATTCACCAACGCCAGGTTGATGATCCCAAAAGAGGATTGGAGCGGAGTATTCGAGAAGAGCTGGTTGAGTACTACCTTGATGATAGCCCCTTTTTTCAGCTCTATAACGATACGGATACCTTCCCGGTCTGATTCATCGTTGGAGTTGGCGATACCGTCTATCACCTTTTCCCGTACCAGTACGGCGATCCGTTCCAGAAGCAACGCTTTATTCACGTTGTAGGGGATTTCGGTAAAGACGATAAGTTCCTTGCCATTCTTGGTGGTTTCCACGTTGAAGCGGCCCCGGACGAGGATCTTCCCCCGACCGGTCATGTAGGCTTCTCGAATACCCCGGCGGCCAAAGATAATCCCCCCGGTGGGGAAGTCCGGCCCGGGGACGTACTTCATCAGTTCCTCGATACCGATCTCCGGGTTATCGATGTAGGCGCAGACCGCCTCGCAGACCTCGCCCAGGTTGTGGGGGGCCATGTTGGTGGCCATACCCACAGCGATACCGCTGGATCCGTTGATCAGCAGATTCGGCACCACTGACGGCAGAACTGTGGGCTCCTGGGCGGATTCGTCGAAGTTGGGGGCGAAGTCCACGGTCTCTTTGCGGAGGTCTTGGAGCATCTCGTCCCCAACGCGGGAAAGCTTGGCTTCGGTGTACCGGTAGGCCGCCGGGGGGTCTCCGTCCATGGAGCCGAAGTTGCCCTGTCCTTTGATTAGGGGATAGCGGAGAGAGAAGTCCTGGCCCATACGAACCAGGGCATCGTATACGGAAGCGTCTCCGTGGGGGTGGTAATGCCCCAATGTTTCACCGACGATGGTGGCGCATTTTCTGGTTGCCACATTTGGCCGCAACCCCAGGGTATCCATGGCGTAGAGAATCCGCCGGTGCACCGGTTTGAGGCCGTCCCGCGCATCCGGCAGGGCCCGGGCCACGATGACCGACATGGCGTAGTTAAGGTAAGCGGTCTTTACCTCATCTTCTATAGCGATAGGGATAATTTTTGCGGCTGGAGTTTGGGTACTACCGTTCCCTGAAATACTGGTTCCTGGTTCTGCCACGGAATTTGTTCCTTTCTGTTCGTCTATAACAATCTTCAGTTTTTGTGGTTTTCACCCTACGGGCTGCAAAACCGTGTTTTTTAGTAGAGTCAATAATAGCAAAAAATAGTAAGAATGTGGAGGGGGGAACCGCCTCCTTGACACGAAAAATACAAACACACTACATTTCCACCATGAGAACACGAAAAAACTTGGAAGTCTTCTATAAGTTAGCCTCTCATTCGGCGGTAATTATGTTGTTACTGAGTGTATGTCCTGGATGTTCCCCGAAGAGTCAAGCCAGTGGAGAGAGCGGAGCTCCTGCCGCATTGTCGAGCGATGCTGCCTTGGGAGATGGCATTTTTGCCCGAATCACTACCGATAAAGGTGACATTGTAGTTCGTCTGGAATACGAAAAAACACCGCTTACGGTATGTAATTTCATTGCTCTCGCGGAAGGAAAGATGAATAGGAGCAGCGGAAAACGTTTCTACGATGGACTTACCTTCCACAGGGTTATCGCGGACTTTATGATCCAGGGGGGAGATCCTGCGGGGAATGGTTCCGGCGGGCCTGGTTACAACTTTCCCGATGAGTTTCACCCTGACCTTAAACACGATGGGCCGGGAGTGCTTTCCATGGCAAACGCCGGCCCCGATACCAATGGCAGCCAGTTTTTTATCACTCATACGGAGACCCCCTGGCTTGACGGCAAACATACGGTTTTTGGCAAGGTTGTTCAGGGACAGCAGATAGTGAACGCTATCAAGCAAGGGGATAAGATCGAGCGGATAACGATCATCCGCAATGGCCCGGATGCCCTTCTTTTTAAGGCGGATCAGGACGCTTTCGATATATTGCTGCAAGAACAGCGCGTCACCGCTGCCGCCCGGCTTAAAATTCAGCGTGATACAGACATCGCCCGGATTAACGCGAACTATCCTAACCTTATCGAGACCCCCTCGGGAATCCGCTATACCATCCTTCGGCAGGGTACGGGAAACAAACCAACGACAGGAAAAACGGTGCTGGTAAACTACAAGGGAATGTTCGTTACCGGTGAAGTGTTCGACAGCTCCGACACAAACGGCGGTCCTATTGAGTTCAAAGCCGGTATGAAGATGGTTATCGCCGGATGGGACGAAACAATTGTGGATATGAAACAAGGTGAAAAACGGCTTGTGGTCATTCCCCCGGAATTAGCCTACGGTGCACAAGGCGCGGGAAACGGCCTTATACCGCCGAACAGCTTCCTCATTTTTGAAATGGAATTAACGCAAATTCGTTAGAACTTCTATGGTAAAATTCTATATCCTTGGTTATAGAGAGAAAAATTTGCCATGGCAGGGGCGGTTCCCCGGATAGTCTTGTTTTCAAACAAAAAGATTGCGGCGGCGCCGCCCACGGATTCTACAAGGATACGTCCCGCATGATAACCTAAGGCAAAGGCGGCGGTAGCAAGGGCATCGGCATCGATAGATCGATCCGCAATAATAGTTACCGAAAGGAGCCCCGTATCAGCGGGGTAGCCTGTTTGCGGAGAGAGAATGTGGTGATAGCGCTTGCCCCCTACCTGGAGGAACCGCTCATAGACACCGGATGTAACCACTGTTTTATTTCGGACTTCCAGAATACCGACAAACGTCCCCCGGTTTTCCAATGGATCCTGAATACCTATCCGCCAAGGCTTGCTTCCCTCCTTTTCACCGTAAGCAAAGACATTACCCCCTAGATCGACAATTGCCCCGGGAATCCGGGCTTCCTTGATAATCCGCGCCGCTTCATCGGCGGCGTAACCCTTGGCGATAGCCCCCAGATCCAGGGCCATGCCAGGACGTTTAAGAAAGAGGGTTCCCGCCTGCCGATCAACAATAAGATCCCGCCAGTTGACCAGGGAGAGGGCATCCTGAATAGCTTTTTCACCTGGAATATGAGCGGCATCCCCGCCTATTCCCCAGAGATTTACCAGGGGGCCGATGGTAGGATCAAAAGCGCCGCCGCTCGATTGCGCGTAGACAAGCGCCCGTTCCACAACGTACAAGAGTTCTTCCCTTACGTGGACGGGCATGATTCCCGCCTGCTTGTTCACCCTATCTAGATCGGTACCCGCTCTATTGGCGCTCATGATCTCCTCTATTTCTCTGATGCGCCGAAAAATTTTCCGGTAAAGTTCATTCGTGCCTCGCTCATAGAGGTTGACCACGCAAACGGTTCCCAGGGTAAATTCCGATTCCTGCGCCCGGATAGTCTGACCGTTTGTTACCGTGAAAAATAAAAAACAAATAAAGAAAAATCCGCGCTTGAGAGTAAAAAACTTGTAAAACATCATTAATTCGGAATATCATATATTCATGGAAAATAGCAACTCCAAAAAAGACACTGAGATTTCGGGTAAAAAGATCTTCTTCCTCTACCCTTCGGCGGTTATACAAAATGAGATAGCGTTTGATCTTACTCAACAGGAATACGAAGTCTATTTTACCAGAGAACATATAAATCTGCGCTCTGTCTTGAAACAGTTTCCTGATTCTGTTGTATTTATTAACCTTGACGATGGCCTTTCTGGAAAAGATTGGGATAACTGGATTCGGAGCATACAGGCGGATCCTACAATGGCGTCTGTGGCGCTTGGCGTCATAACCGCTGTCAAAAACGATGATTCATCGCAAAAGTACAGCGCTATGGGGCTTAAGGGTGGTTATACCGTCATCAATAAGATGGATATATCCAAAACTATCATCGGTTTGATGGAGATTCTCAAGGCCAATGACGCTCACGGACGACGCAAATTCCTCCGGGCTACCACCACCGGCCATGAAGAGCTTACCAGCATCAACATACCCCATAACGGTCAGTACTATAAAGGTGTTATCAATGATATTAGCGTGGCGGGTCTATCCTGCGTTTTTGTACCCGATCCGGATCTGGAAAAGAATTCCCTTTGTAAAGATATACAGATAAAACTGCACAGCACGATCCTTAAAGGCGAGGGAATTGTTTTCGGTTCCCGTATGGAAGGCATGATGAAAGTATACGTTTTTATCTTTACTCAGCGGATAGATCCTGAGGTGCGGACTAAAATCAGAAGCTTTATCCAGTCCATCATGCAGGCTAAGATGGACAACTTACTCAAGTAAGGAAGGCAGTTCCAAAACTTTAGTTTTGGAACTGCCTTTACCTAGTGTCTGTCCACAAAGTCGGTTACTTTGTGGACAGACACTACCTATCACCCGTTAGTTTTTCTCCACTCGTCAAGTTGGCGTTGAGCTTCGGCAAGAATTTTGTCGTAGCCATTAGCCTTGAGTTCTGCCAGACACTGGGGAACAAGTATGTCGGGATCTCCGGCGCCGGTAAAGAGATCCGCTTTATAACGGTTCCACACCGGATCGCAGTTAGCCCATTCGTTCTGAACCGGCGTCCGGTCAAAGACAAAACCGTAAATTGACGAGACCCTCGCCTGCTCATTGAGCTGTTTTACCTCATCCCAGGGGTTTGGGACACCATCCGGGGTTGACATAATAAAGAAGGTTGCTTGTTCAAAAGCCGCCATAGTCCAGTTAGTAGAAAGTTTCCGGTAGGTAGTGGGGGTGACATACTCAAAATCTTTGCCCTCAACGCCATAAGCCAGCATATCCCGTAGTTTCCGGTCTGTATTGGCCAGTTCCAGGAATTTCAGACATTCTTCCTTATATTTGGAATTAGAACCGATAGCGTTATAAGCCAAAATCGTGTCGGTGGTATAGATCGGGCCGTATTCCAGATTGGACACCGCATGCTGCCACCCTTGAGACGCGGCGAAGTTATCGTCCCACGCAAGGGTCCAGCCCTGGGCTAATCCGATAGCCGCTCCGGTAGAAGCCTGATCGATTACATTGGCATCAGGGTTGATAAGGCCGTCTGTGTACCAGCGGCGGAAATAGCGAAGGTAGTTTACCCATTCAGGATCTTCCAGATAGCTTACCACATTCCCGTAGGAATCGCTGAACTTTACCCCTAGATGATCCGATCCCAAGGAAGAATCGTAATCCAGCATATAGAGGAAACGCCCTATGGTTCCGCCCTTCGCGTCATGGATCGGGTAGAAACGGGCGCCTTCCCCGGTCTTGATGGTTCGTAAGGCTTTGTCATAGTCGGCTATGGTCTTCATGCTGTTTATATCAATGTTGTATTTCTGCACGAGCGCCGCATCCCAGATGACATAATGGGCGGCGGAAGAATCCTTGTAAGTGGGAACCGCGTAGATACGGCCATTAACCTTGAAACCATCCCACAGATTCTGGGGAATAGTTTGGGTAAGCCCCGGATAGTTAGGCAGGGAATCGGTAATATCCGCAAGATACCCTCGCCGAGACCATGCGTAGTAGTTTGCCCCCAGGAGAGACCATATATCCCAGTATTCCCCGGAGTTCAGCATCGTGGTCTGCCGTGTACCGGCATCGCCCCAACTGAAAAATTTAAACTCTACGTTGACACCGATTTTGGGCCCGATATAATCGTTGATAGCCTTTGTGCCTTCCGCTAAATTGGCAGGCTGATCGCCGGTCAGCCACCACTGG
Source organism: Treponema sp. (assembly GCA_031257105.1). Lineage (GTDB taxonomy): Bacteria > Spirochaetota > Spirochaetia > Treponematales > Breznakiellaceae > JAIRPG01. The sequence goes on along the minus strand of JAIRPG010000058.1, from coordinate 5,344 downwards.
ATTGTGGGAAGTCCCCCACCCTTGGTTGTATCTGTTTTCTGACAGCCAGAAAACACCATCAGCGCCGCCGCGAAGAGGGCAGGCGCAATCCGAGAAATGTGTTTCATCATTTCCTCCAAAAAAAATTATCCCAAATACCACCGGAGAAGCATCCGGCGCCCCCATATCAAAAATCATCAGACTTGTTCCGAAATCCAGTTGGTTTCTACAGACTGAAGTCCGGTACAAGTCTTGCAGTTTCTCAAACTTATTTTGTCTTTCTCCACTCGTCAAGCTGACGCTGGGCTTCGGCGAGAATTTTGTCGTAGCCGTTGGCCTTCAGTTCAGTCAGACATTGAGGAATGAGCGTGTCGGGATCTCCTGCGCCGGTAAACAGGTCCACTTTGTAGCGGTTCCACACCGGTTCACAGTTGGCCCATTCGTTTTGGACCGAGGTACGGTCAAAAACAAAGCCATAAATCGAGGAAACCCTGGCCTGTTCATTGAGCTGTTTTACCTCGTCCCAGGGGCTGGAAGCGCCATCCAGGGTGGATATGATAAAGAAGGTTCCCTGCTCAAAGATCGGCAAGTTCCAGGTACTAGACAGCTTCCGGTAGGTAGTAGGGGTAACATACGCGAAATCTTTGCCTTCAACGCCGTAGGCCAGCATATCCCGCAATTTCCGGTCAGTATTGACCAGTTCCAGGAATTTGAGGCTCTCTTCCTTGTACCTGGAATTGGCGCTGATGGTGTTATAGGCCAGGATCGAGTTGGTGGTATAAACCGGGCCCCATATCACATTGAACACCGTACGCTGCCAGCCCTGTGAAGTGGCATAATTGTCGTCCCATGCCAGAGGCCAGCCCTGTCCATAGCGGAGAGCCCCTCCCGTGGGAGTACTATCGATAACATTAGCGTCAGGATTGATGATCCCATCTTGATACCAGCGGCGGAAATACCGCAGGTAGCTTATCCATTCAGGATCTTCAAGGTAGTTTATCACTTTCCCGTTAGGATCGCTGAACTTTACGCCGAAGTTATTCATGCCAAAGGACGAATCATAGTCCAGCATAAACAGGAATACCCTGGTTGTATCACTCTTCGCATCATGGATCGGGTAGAACCGGGCGCCTTCCCCGGCTTTAATGGCCCGCAGAGCCTTGTCGTAGTCCGCCATGGTTTTCATACTGCTCAGGTCGATGTTGTATTTCCGCACCAGGGCTTCGTCCCAGATGACGTAATGGGTCGCTGACGAGTCCTTGTAGGTCGGAACCGCATAAACGCGGTTTTTAAGTTTGAAGCCGTCCCAAAGATTTTGGGGAATCGCCTGGGTAAGCCCCGGATACTTGGGCAGCGAATCGGTAATATCCGCTAGGAAACCCCGCCGGGCCCAATCGTAGTAATTTTCCCCCAGGGCCGTCCATATATCCCAGTACTCGCCTGAGTTCAGCATCGTGGTCTGCCGTTGATTGTTATCAGCCCAACTAAAAAGCTTAATCTCCACGTTGACGCCGATTTTGGGCCCAATGTAATCGTTGATGGCTTTTTGCGCCTCCGCCAGATTCGGCGGCGGATCGCTAATAAGCCACCACTGAACTGTAGGAAGCCCGCCTGATTGCTTCTGCGCGCCGCCGCCGGCAAACGCCGCTGTTCCCAGGCATACCAACGCCACCGCAAAAAACAGAATTCGTTTTTTCATTATTTCCTCCAAAAAATATCCAAAAGCCGAATCCGCAAGGTTATCCCTTGACCGATCCGACCATAAGGCCCGTTACAAAATACCGCTGGAAAAACGGATACGCGCAGGCAATGGGCAGCACGATGATCACCACAACCGCCATTCGGGCCGCCTCCCGAGGGATGTTTGCCATTTGCTGAGCGACTGTTCCTCCGCTCAAATAAGGCGCCAATTTTACAAGTTGTTCAATATCCGCCAAAAGTTTGGTCAAAAGCGCCTGGAGCGTGTACAGTTCCCGGTTATCTAGGTACAACAGAGCCAAAAACCAGTCATTCCAGTAGCCAAAACTCATAAACAGCCCGATAGTGGCGATTACCGGCAGCGACAGCGGCAGAATGATGCGGAAATAAATCGTAAAATGCGTGGCCCCATCGATTTTAGCCGATTCAATGATCGAGTCGGGGATATTTGAGCGAAAAAATGTACGGCACAGTATCACGTTGAACGAAGATACGCACAAAGGCAGAATCAATATCCACATGGTGTTCTTGATATGCAAGACCTGACTATTTACGAAGTAAGATGCCACAAGCCCCCCGCCGAATACCATGGGAATGAAGATCACCCAGGTATAGAACTTCCGCAGCTTATAATCGGGCCGGGAAAGAGCGTAAGCCATAGAAGTATTGAGGAAAATTCCCAGCAGCGTACCTAGTCCCGTCACCAGTACCGACATCCCCAATGCCCGCGTAATCAGCGCCCGCTGCTTTATAAGATAGACAAATCCCTCCAGCGAAATGGCTTTAGGGATCAACTGATAGCCGTGTTCGTTGATCGCCTGCTCTGGGGAAAGGGAGATCGAGATGATGAGTATAAAGGGAATGATACAGGCCAGGGAAAAGCCGATAAGCAACAGGTGGAAAATAATATTGGTCGGCGTACTTATCTGGGTAAACCGCAGGACATTGCTTTTGTATCGTTTGCTCTGTTCCATATTTACACTCCTATATCATTGCCGAATCGGGATCGAGCTTTCTGACAATCGCGTTAACGCCGAGAATCAGCGCGCAGCTTAACACCGACTGAAGAAGCGCAACTGCGGAAGCCATTCCGATAGTGGACGAGATCAACTGCTGATACACATACACATCAATCGTGTAGACCACATTGAACAGCGCGCCTGAATTCCGAGGAACCTGGAAAAAGAGACCGAAATCGGAACGGAAGAGACTGCCTACGGCAAGGATCAGCATAAGGATGATCACCCGCTTCAAGAGCGGCAGGGTTATATACCAAATTTGCTGAATCTTAGTCGCCCCGTCAATGATGGCCGCTTCGAAAATTGCCTTATCTAGAGAAGTAATCGCCGCGAGGTACAGGATCATACCGTTACCAAGTCCCTTCCACTGAGCGATAAGCACAAGAAAAGGAGGCCAAAATTTAGTTTCCCGGTACCAAAACACCCGCTCCAGCCCTACCTTAGAAAAAAGGTCGTTCACAATACCCATGTCGTAACTCAGGAAACCCAATACCAAGGCGGAAACTACCACCCAAGAGAGAAAATAGGGGAAGAACATGAGCGTTTGATACAGCTTCGCCATGCGTTTCTGCCGCAGTTCGCTGACCACCAGGGCAAGGGCCACGGGAAACACCACACCGCAGGCAATTAACACCACGTTATAGAGCAGCGTATTCCGGATAATAAGTCTGATTGCGCTGCCGGTAAAGAGAAACTTGAAGTTTTCAAAACCCACCCAGGGACTATGGATGATACTATTGATAAACCCGCCGGAAACCCGGTAATTGATAAAGGCAAGCAAAACCCCGAACATGGGGAGATAGCAGAACAGCGCGTACCAGAGAACGGTAGGCGCCGTGAGGATAGTTATGTGAGTGTCATCTTTTGTCCAACGTTTACGAATACGAGGAGTCAGCGGCACCTTTTTATTTTCCATGTTTAAGTTAGCTCCTTGTTTTATCCTAAACCTGCATACGGGAAAAAGCAATAAAAAACGGAAAAAACGCAGAGACAAGCCCTTAACGCATAAAGTCCTAGCGGTAGACCCCGAAGTCGTGGGCCGCCTGGTACATGGCAACCACGTTTTCCACCGGGCTGTTGTCCTGGATGGCGTGGGTCGGGGCGAAGTGATAGCCCCCGCCGGGCATCATAATTTCCAGGGTGCGGCGCACGGTTTCACGGGTCTCCGCCGCGGTGCCGTAGGCCAGGGGGCCCGCGGTGGAGATACAGCCCCGGTAGCAGAGCTTGCTGCCGAATCGGCCCTTGAGGTATTCCGGGGACATGTTGGCCGCCTCGGGCTGGAGGGTGTCCACACCGCTGACCCCCATTTCGATAAAATCATCGTAGACCCAGCTCGAACTGCCGCAGGTGTGGACGATGCTGGGCTTTTTGTACGCATTGGCGAGATCGAAAAACTGTTTGTGGATGGGTTTTAGGGTTTTGAGGTACAGATCCCGGCTGATCATGGGGGCGATCTGAGTCCCCAGGTCTTCCCCGAACCAGACAAAATCTATCCATTCCCCGCATTTTTCCAGCAGCCGTTCCATCATTTTAAGCTGAAAGGCGGCCCGGCGGCGCATGAAGGCCAGGGCGGGCTCATGTTCCGTGGCGAGATGGCAGAGCACATCCTCCATGCCCATGATGCGCCCGTTGGAGTTGATAACGTCCGGGGTTCCCGCGCCGCCGATATGGATCCCCCAGTCCCGGCCCAGGGCCTTGGCCGCGTCCAGCGCCGCGTCATAGTCAAAGTCATCGGGGTTTGGCACGGGAAAGGCGGCGAAGGCTTCGTCCTCGGCATCCTTGAGGGGGAAATCGCAAAAATCCCAGTAGCCTCCGGAATCGTGTTCTACCCAGCGCATGACGCAGCCTTCCAACTCATCCCGGCGGCGGTCAGGAATTTCCGGGTAGAGCGCCGGGCCGGTATAGGGCGCGCCTATGCCCCGGTAATCCACCCCCAGGGCCAGGCGTAATTCATCGTCGGTTTTCACCCCCAGCGCTTCCATCAGGCGCCGGTTAATCCCGCCGTTGGACTCATAGCCAATGGTAACCCGGTCGGTCTTTTCATGGGCGAAGGTTTTTCGCGTCCGCTCCTTCGCGCTCATGGTTTCTTTGGCTTTGATGATCTTCATATCGTTGCTCCGTTGTTGCTCCGGCGGCTAAACATATCAGCCATGCCCCGCCGTCTACCGGCTGACCTGGGCCGCATATTCCTTGAAAAGCCGCACAAAGATCCGGTAGTTTTCGATGGAAACGTCCGGCGGGGTTTGATGATCCACGCTGGGGATAACCCGGCCTTTACGGCAGCTCGGCAGGAGGCGCTCGAATTCCTTCCGCATGGCCGCTTCCCCGAACTTCATGCACATCTTGTCGAAATGGCCGAGGAAGCACATCTCCGGACGCTTTTCGACGTAGAGGGCCACGTCCACCCCGGCCTGCCGTTCCAGGGGGAACATGCCGTCGGCCCCCACATCGCCGTACCAGTCCACCGCCTGGGTTATGTCCCCGTCGCTGTCGATGAAGACCGGCACGTCCATCTTTTTGATGAGGGGGATCACCTCCCGGTAATAGGGGGCCAGGAATTCGTCAAAGGTTTCCTTCCCCAGCATGGGGCCGTTGTTGTAGCTCATGTCCTCGGCGAAACTCATGTAATCGAATTGAAAGGTGTTGCC
>JAIRPG010000150.1 GCA_031257105.1 Treponema sp. | reverse complement strand
AGCACGGCCTGGCCACCGAAGCGCCGGACAGCCCCCGCTACGAAAGCGACGGCTATTGGCGGGGCCCTATCTGGGCGCCTTCAACCTACCTGGCGGTGGACGGCCTGCGCCGGGGGGGCTATGAACGGCTCGCGGAAACGATAGCCCGGCGCTACCTCAGGATGTCCTGCCATATCGCCCGGGGCAACTACGAGAACTTCGACGCCCTCAGCGGGGCGGGACTGCGCGCGCCGGGATACACCTGGTCCGCCAGCGTGTACCTGTTGTTAAGCTGGGAGTATCCGGCGGCCAGCCATACGTGAGGAGCGGAGCTCTTTTTTCAAAGAACTGCGGGAAAAATGAATACGCCCTTACAAGACCGCCGTCAATTTTACCGGAATGTTTTAGTCATAGGACTGCCGGTTGCTTTACAGAACCTCCTCACCACCTCTGCGGGAATGGTCGATACCATTATGATTGGTACCGAAGGGGAAACCGCTATGGCGGCGGCGGGAATCTGCGCCCTCTTTTCCATGCTGTTCTTTGCGGGATATTTCGGCTTCTGCAATGGCGGAATGATCTTCTTCGCCCAGTACTGGGGAGCCAAAGATGAGCGGGGGATCTGCCGCTCCTACGGACTCACCCTAACCGCTATGATGGCGGTGGGGCTTATCTTCGGCGCATTGGCGGTTTTTGCCCCTGAATTCATCTTGAGCGTCTACACCGATAAAGAAAGTATCCGGCAGGCGGGTATTCCTTACCTGCGTATTGTCGGCTGGAGCTATCCCCTCCAGACCCTCGCTATGGCCATCGGTTCGCTGCTCCGCTCTATTGAGAAGGTAAAGCTCCCCCTTTTCGCGTCCGTTGCATCCCTTATCGCCAATACGTTCCTCAACTGGGTTTTGATCTTCGGCAGGTTCGGCTTTCCCAGGATGGGGATCCGGGGCGCCGCGGTGGGAACCGTCATTGCCGGTGTGGTTCATATCCTCGCGCTCTTTGTGTGCTGCTTGGCGGATGAACATTCTTTTGTCATCCGAATTCGGGAACAGTACCGCTGGGATAAAGCCTTTGTAAAAAAATTCTTTGCAAAGATCGTCTTTGTGGTAGCCAATGAAGTGCTTTACGGCGTAGGTCAGCTCTTTATCAACATGATATTGGGCCGCCAGACAGAGGCGGGTATTGCCGCTTTCGCGGTGTTCCGGGTTCTGGAGGGATTCATATTTGCCTTCTTCGGCGGCTTCGCCAACGCCGGATCCGTCATGGTAGGAAAACGGATCGGGGCGGGCGAACACTTGAAAGGTTACCGCGACGCCAAGCGCTTTATTCTCCTTACGCCGGCAGTTACGCTGGCGATTTGGTTGATAATCCTCTTGCTGCGGGGAGTCTTGCTCCGCTCCTTCGGTCTGGGAGCGGAGGCGTTTTTCTATGTCCAAGGTATGATCTTCATCTATACCGTAACGGGAACCCTGCGAAGCTGCAACTATATGGCCAATACTATCTATCGCGCCGGTGGAGAACCGGTGTTTGGCACAACCGTAGAACTATGCGGCCTCTTTCTTATCAGCATCCCCGCAACCGCCATTGCCGGTTTGGCGCTGCGCCTGCACTTTCTGGCAGTGTTCTTTATGCTCTTCCTGGACGAATTTATCCGCTTGGGCATCTTCCTCCGGTATATTCATTCAGGCAAATGGATCAAGCCGGTAACCCACGCCGGTAAGGAAACGCTGCCTGAATTCAAGGCGCATCTTGCTCGAAGCGCCCGCGCTCCTTAATCGATGCGTTCCTAGACCTGATCGGCGCTTTCAAAAAACAACGGCAGCGGAAGGAGGCAGCGGAGGAAAGGATCGTTCCTGATAACCGGGTTTGTAGCCGCCTCTAAAGGGGAACAAAAAAAGCGGACGGCGTCAATGCTTTTGAGCGTTAGGGCGTTCTCCCCACGATCTTCCGGTATAAGAGAAGCTTCTCCTTGGTTATTTACGTTCAGCCGGAGCGCGGGGCCGTCTTCAATCCGAAAGGTAAAAGAGCCCGCAGGCAACGCCTGTTCACGGGCTTTGTACACAAGAAATGGTTCCAAGAAACTCAGGTGATCAAAGACGGCGAATTGATAGGCGTCGCTCTGACTGCAGTTTTCGGTAAAACGGGAAAGGATGCGTAATTTTTCCCCTTCGTGGGGCCCGGCGCTTATGGTTATGCGGCCCGATCCCTCCCGCCGGCGCTGCCGGCATAAAAAGAGACCTACGGCCTCCGGCAGGCGGGAGAGATCGTTCATGTTAATCTCGCTGATATGGTTCCCGCCATTGCCAATGATATAGCCTTCAAGCCGGTCTCCTTGGTGAGTATCGGCAATAATTGCCAGAACAACGGCCTTCCAGGACGAAAGAATATCAAAGAGCCGGTCTCGCCGTCTCAGGCAGCGGAGGCTCTTTGATTGGTGGAGCATATAAATCTGATCCAGCAGGGCCGTATCGTCGGCATCTACCTCTTTGAGGGAAAGACCGGTATCCCACTGCCGGCCAAGGGTGTGGGTGATGTTGGCTTCGGAGCAGGTAAAAGTATACGCGCTGCCCGCCTGGGTAAAGCCAAAATATTCGTAGCGTTGACGCTGCCCGCCGAGGCAGCTAAAGACCACGCCGTCCCGCTTCATGTCTTCCAGCGCCATCCCCATGAGAATCCGCATATAGCCTTGGGAACGGCGGTAAGGGTGTACCGAAACCATACCGATCCCTCTGCCGGGCAGAGAACCGCCGGAAAATTCCAGTTCCAAAGGATACGCGCCCACCGCCGCTTTGATCCGCCCTTCTTCACGCGCTAGATAATGAATACCATCCATAAAATACGCCGTCTTGTAAAGTTTAGGCAGCAATGCCGGGAAATCATGCGGCCCGTGGGCGTGTCCAAATACGTAGTTTGCAAAATCAATCAATTCTTCATAGTCTTCCGGCCCGGCCTTGTCATAGCGGGTTTCCATGGTTCTGCCCTCCTCAAAAAACAATCACTGGACGAATATATAATAGTATGCTATTATCCATCAGGGATGTAAAGGATCATTGATGTGGAGAAAAGCGATCTCTTTTCAATTATTACTATCGACTCAGAATTGGATCAGATCCAAGATCTCGATCTACTGCTTGAACGTACCCTGCTGGAAGCCCGCAAGATAGTTCATGCGGACGCGGGTTCTATCTATGTGCGGGAAAAAGGCGCATCGGATAACCAAACGGAAAAATTGGTCATAAAGTATTCTCAAAACGATACTCAGCAAAAAAAACTGCCGCCGGGACAAAAGCTTATCTATGCGGTGTTCTCTATTCCCATTAATGATAAATCTGTTTCCGGCTACTGCGCCCTCAAAGGGGAACTTATCAATGTTCCCGACGCGTATCACATCGAGCCCGGCAAGCCCTATTCTTTCAGCGCGACCTATGATTTAGCGTCCGGTTACCAGACCGTATCGATTCTCACCGTCCCCTTAATAACCGCGGAAAAACGCCTGTTCGGGGTGATGCAGATGATCAACAAGATAGAGGGCGGCAGACCGGTTCCTTTTACGAAAGATGATGAAATTCTGATCACCCATTTCGCTTCCACCACCACTTCCGCCCTTCAACGGGCTTTCCTAACCAGGACGATGATCTTGCGAATGATCAAAATGACGGAGCTGCGGGATCCCCTCGAAACAGGAACCCACGCCAACCGGGTGGCGAGCTATGCGGTGGAACTGTATGACCGCTGGGCTGCGGTTCACGGAGTTCCCGAACGGGAGCGCGAAGGGTTTCGGGATACCCTGCGAATCGCCGCCATGCTCCATGATGTCGGGAAGGTTGCCATATCGGATACGATTCTAAAAAAACCGTCCCGCTTTACCGAAGAAGAATTTACCGTCATGCAGCAGCATCCCCTCTATGGGGCTATGCTCTTTGAGCCTCCGGAATCTCCCCTGGATATTGTTTCCCGTGATATTGCCCTGACCCATCACGAAAACTGGAACGGTACGGGTTATCCCAGCGCCTTGAAAAACTCACCGGGTCTTAGGGGAACCGATATACCGCTGGCGGGCCGTATCGTCGCCGTTGCCGATGTATTCGATGCGCTTGGTTCCAAGCGGGCCTATAAAGAAGCCTGGGACGAAGAAAACGTGTTGAAGGAAATGCGCGCCATGGCGGGGGTAAAATTCGATCCTGAATTGGTGGACATTTTTTTTGAGGTGCTCCCCAACCTCAAGCAGATACGCAACCTCTTCCTCGACTAGCAGCCGAAGCTTTTTCAGTTCGCGGTGAATACGCCGTTGCCCAGAACCATCGCAAAAGCGGCTATGTCCCGCCGATTGAAGGATTCCAGATCGATGCCCTGGTGGAATGTCATGGTTCCCTTACCGCCGTCGTAAAGTTCGCACAGGACGCGGGCCGGGGCGTTTGTCCCGGCGGCCTGGCTCGTGACGGTTATGGTAAGCCTAAAACGGCTGCCGGGAACCGCTTCAAAGCCCATCTTACCGAGAACGCGCCTGAGCGTCTTTTCGGCCTTTGAAGGATCCGGCATGGCGGCGGCGTCAACGCTCAACTCCACCGGCAGGGGAATACCTTCCTGGCGGAGCGCCCCCCGATTGAGCGCGTAAAGCCGTTCCGCCGCTTCCCGGCTTTCGGTTTTCCGGCCCCGGCTCCTCTCCTGAATCGCCAGGGCTGCGTAAGCTTCGGCGATTAAGTCCCGTTCCCAGAGGGGATCGAGGCTGGGGATAGCCTGCTCTACCAGATCCCCGCGCCGCAGCAGTATCCCTTCTTCAAGGTCATAAGCCGCCGCCGCTTTGGGAATCAGGGGAACCTCAAAGTCCCTGGCGTTTCTGAGGTAGTCCAGAGCCCGGCGCGGGTACGATTCAAAGGCGTTGTAGTATTGGATAAAGGCGTCCAGACGCTGCCCGTTTCCGGCGGCGGGGGCCGTGTCATAGGCGCGAGCGGCCATAAGGCTGAACTTGCGGAACAGCAGATTGTGCGTGGCGGATTTCAGGCGGTAATATTGCCGCCGGACAAGCCCGCTTACCCATTCCGTAAAGCCGCCATAGATCACGCGGGCTTCGCTTTTCGCCAGACCCCGGTATGTATGGTAAAGTATTTCGTGAATATCCCTTTTGTAGCGTGTCGGATCGATGCCGTAATTCAACATCCAGTAATGATCTTTCGCCTGTAAACAATCTTCAGCGTAAAGCCGGGCTTCTTCCAAGCGGCCCGCAGCCTGATACGCCTGGGCAAGGCTGATCTTTGAGAGCGGAGAAGTATCGATTTCGTAGGCCGCCTGGTAACCGCTGAAAACACGGGAAAATTCCAGACGCCGCAGAAACAATTCTCCCTGGGCAAGCCGTCCGGACGCCCGGTTTTCTACGCTTAGAGAAGTCATTGTCCGGTCAAAGGACTCGGCGTAGTTGTAGAACCGGCTTTCCAGAAGCGCAAGGTTATAGTGGGCAATTGCGGTGAATTGCGGATCGCCCGCATCCTCTCCCCCGGCGATAGCGTCCAGATACCAGGCTTTGGCATCCGCATACCGGAACATATCCGTATATATGGTGCCAAGATACATGGCGTAATCGGGGTCATCGCCAAAACGATCCAGCGCGGCCAAGAGCAGTTCTTCCCCTTCATTCAGCCGGTGCAGTTTATAGTACATCCAGCCCAGGCTGCCGATAGCCTCCCGGTTATCCGGTTCTATGGCGAGGAGCCGCTCCAGGTATTCTGCGGAAGCGGCGTCCCTATTTAAGTAACCGGCGGTTCGGGACAGGCGGAGCAGCAGCATCGTGTTATCGGGCAGCAGCAGTTCCGCTTTCCGGTACTCATCCCAGGCAAGACCGTAAAGCCGGCGGCTAAAATAGAGCGCCCCCAACGACAGGGGGAAGCGGCTGTCTTCCGGGTACTGTTCCCCGCCCCGGGAAAAGAGTTCGATGGCCCGCTCCCAGCGCTCCGCTTTCTGGGCTTTTTGCGCTTCCAGGTACAATTCATCGGGCGTTTCGGCTTCGTATTCCAAAGCCGGTTCCTGGGTTCCGGCGCCACCGTCCTGTACAAACAGGAAGAATGCGGCGAACAGCAGTACGGCCGTTGTTTTGGGAAGTTTCTTCCCGGAGGCGGACAGAATAAGGGCAAGCGGAGGAAGCAGCCACGCCAGAAGCCTCCTAACCGGCGTTACCGTTTTCCGGTACCGTTCTGAAAAGTGTTTGTAACGCTCTTTCATCAGAGTGAACTCCTCCTTGCGGTACTCCGGGGCGTAACGGGCGGCGGCGGCGTCCAAATAAAGGGGATAAACCATAAGATCAAAACGGGCGTCTATTGTCTTGGCCCATTCCGCTTCAGCCGCCGGCCTGCCGCACCGGATTCCGGCAAGACAAAGCCTGCGTAGGGTATGCGCCCAAAGGCGGATCGCTTTTTTTCGGGGATTCCTCGTCAGGAAGATCCCGGGCAGGCAGCCGCAGCGTACCGCCAGAAAAACAACGCAGAGTACCGCCGCCAGGAGCGGGAATATGTTTTCCCGGACAAAACGCCCTGTCCGGTACCCTATATCAATCAAATTTGAAACGGGAGGCTCATCTTCCTCTTTGGGGATAAGCCGGGAACGGTTCTCCAGTATTTCCTTCATAAGCCGTTCAAACAGATCCTGGGGTACTCCGGAGGAAAAGGTGAATTCTTCGTCTGCGGCGAGGAGGGGAGTCGTGGGATCGTACTCTATCCATCCATATCCGGGGTAGTAAACCTCCACCCATGCGTGGGCCATATTAGACTGAACCGGATAATAGTCGAAGGTATTCGCGTTGGGATCGATTAAAAATCCAACCGCTATTCTGGAAGGAATCCCCAGGGATCGCAGCAGCGCGGTCATGGCAAAGGCAAAATAGGAACAGTACCCCTTCTTTACGTCAAATAAAAAATAGCTCAGTTGATCCCCGTCCGGGGCGATGCCCGGCTTGAGGCTGTAGCGGTATTCTCCGTATTTTAAGTGCTTGTAAACGGCTTGAACTTGATCCCAATACACGTCCAGACCGTCGGCGATTTCCTCGGCATACGCCGCGAGACGCTCGTTCCCACCGTATTCGGTATAGTAAGCGAACTCTTCGTCGCTGAGCCCTAACGCCTCCGGGGTGGGAGGCCCCTTTACCGAATCGATAAGTTCAAAAGAGAGCGCTTCTGAGGCGCTGCTTTGAACCGCGAAAGCCGAACTAAAAGAGGAAGCATCCCAGCTTTCAAACGGCGTCACCTCCACAGGCTCATTCATTCCAATAAAGGCGGATGAATCAAAATTTACCAGAAAATATTCCTGATTGGTGAGATAGCGGCTTTCAAGCGGCGCGCTTGCGGACGGCGCGCTTGCGGATGGCGCGCTTGCGGATGGCGCGCTCTCCGTGATTGTTTCACCACCGGAGAAGCGGGTTCTTCTGTTGGGCAGGCGCTGGGGATGGTTCTTTTCGTCTATGGTTTCGTGGCGGTAGAAGCCCTGTTTACCGTTGTAACCGGAAAGCACAAAACGGCGGATGAGCGTATGGGTATCGAGTGAGTCCTTGCGGACGATCAGCGCCAGATCCTCGTTCATACTGATCTCGCTTTCCAATCTAAGGATCTGGGAAAAATCAAACTGAAAGAGCTTTGGCTGTAAAAGCCCGCCGCCGCGATCTACCGCTCCCTCCTGAGAAGGCCGTATAAGCAGCAAGCCCCCCGCAATCACCAGGGCCAGCATGACCAGAACTCCGGCGATTCCTTCGCCCCGTCTTAGGGAGAATTCCGGGGGCAGCGAAAGCATCAGCGCGAAGATCTGTAAAAAAACGACCCCCGCGAAAAGGGCGATCATCAGTACCGGCCAGCGGTAGGCTTCCAACTCGGCGCTGCTGGTGACGCAGAAAAGGAGCGCCAAAAGCAAATCCCCGGCAATAATATCCCCCCGCAGGAAGCGTCTGGATCGGAGGGCGCAGTAACTGGTCAGGGCGGCCCAATAACAGGGCAGTAGAAACACGAAGGCATTACGATCCAGATTCAAGACCAGGCTGTCCAACTCCGCCTGAGTACCGGAACTGAAAAACCGGGGAAGGGCGAGGGCCAGTCTGAGCGCCCAGGGGAAGAGAACAAGGGTAAAAACCGCCGGCGCCGGCGGCGTCTTGAATCGCGCCAATACGCAGGGCGCGGCAAACGCGCACAATAACGCGGTAACAAAGACCGGGATGTCCGCCAGTTCACGGGCAATAAGGCAAAATTGGCAGAGAATTACGAAAAGCGCCGCGGATCGCGCCGTAAAAGCAACCCTATAAGCGAGCGCGGCGGTCTTGCTAGACTCTGACGCTTCGGGCATGCCCCCCCCTCCGGTTGTAATAACGGGCCGTCATTCCGGCGGCATCGTCTAACCCTTCACCTTCGTAGAGGAACAGTACGGCAATTTCCATTTTACCGCCCTGTTTTTTCAAAAAACGATCCAGCGCCGTTTCGTCTGAACGACGGGGCAAGGCGAGAATCAGAACGCCCCAGTCTTCCGGAGGATCGGGGAAATTCGTAGATGCGGGCAGGGGTATCGCCGCGGGACGGGCCAGCGCCGACGCCAGTTCCGCAATTCCACCGCCCCGGATGTCCCCGCCGGTATAGCCCACCAGAATATCTATATCCCGGCTGATATATTCCTGGGCCAGCGCCAGCGCCTGTTCGCAGAGGATATCCACTCCCCGGCGTCCCTGTGTAGCGCCGCCATACAGGGCGGTGTAGAGCAGGGGATCTACTTCGGTATCCAGCAGTATCGCCAACCGGGAGTGAGGCGGTGGTTCCGGTTCGCCTTCCCGGATAAAGAGCCCCCCCGCATGGCCGTAGAGTTTCCAATTGATCCGCCGTGGATCATCCCCCGGTACATAGGGGCGGTGGCCGGTAAGATCATCGGTACGCTGAATATGCGGCTCTCTCTGCCGGCGTTCATGCCCCCCGGCGTGGAGTATCAGAGACACCGGTTCTTCAGATGCGGCGGGCAGTACCAGCAGCCGCTCTCCCCGATCCTGGGGAACCGCAAAGCTCACCCGGAACAGACCCAGTATATCCATGATGAAAAGTTTGTCCGCCTCGCCGTAATACGCGCCCCGTTCCGGCGCGGGAAAGGGGAAAGAAGCCGCCCCTTGGGGAAGTTTTCCTCGATAATCAGGGTCAAAGGTATGCTGTATACGCCGGCCATCGGCGGTATGGAGTTCGAGGCGGTACCGGATGAGGATTCCCGGCGGACGTAAACGCGCCGAGGGCTTTTCCCCGGCGTTCCGGGCGCAGAACACCGCCCCTCCCTCGCCGGGGTTGAGTTCCGAAGGAACCGTCCGCGCCGACAGGGTTTCCACCCGTTTCCGATAAAACGGCGAGAGACAGAGCGCCGCCAAAAAACAGTAAACGGATACGGCGAGAGGAATAGCCCCCACCAGGGTAAGGAGGAGTTCCCTCCGCAGCGCCCCTGCGGCGCATGAGACCAGCGCGAGAAGCAGCAGCGAGATACCCATAGGCTGGGGCGCAGGCAATTTCAAGGGGTTCGATGGCAGCTTTGCCGCCGAATCGGCTTTAGACCGTTTTGAGCCCGTCGAGCCGTGCAAGACAGATCTCCCGGATTAGTTTTTCGCCCTGGGCGCGGGGATCACGCGGTTTGATCCGGTGGGCCAACACCGGAACCGCCAGCGTAGAAATATCCTCGTCGATGACATACATCCTGCCCTTCACCAGCGCCAGCGCCTTCGCGGCTTTCAGAAAATGCAAGCCCGCCCGGGGCGATGCCCCCAGCAGGAGGCCCCGGTGTATCCTGGTATCCCGAATCATGTCCGCAACAGCTTCCCGTAGCGCCACATGGCAGAACACCTCCGCCGCGGCGCGCTGCGCGCTACGAAAATCGGCGTCCGTTAAAACAGGCTTCAAACTACTCAGCGGCTGTTCTGAGGGATCATCTTCCAAGATAGACAATTCCGATTCCCGGTCGGGGTAACCGAGGGAAAGACGAAGCATAAACCGGTCAAGCTGGGCAGCCGGCAGGGGAAAAGTACCTTCGCTTTCTATGGGATTCTGAGTCGCCAGCACGAAAAACGGCTCAGGCGGCTTGTGAGTAGCGTTGCCAATGGTGATCTGCCGTTCCGCCATCACCTCCAGCAGCGCGGATTGAACTTTGGGAGTCGTCCGATTGATTTCGTCGGCCAGCACAATATTTGCCAGCGCCGGCCCGGGGACAAAATGGAAAGACCGGGTTTCCGGGTCAAACACATCCACGCCGGTAATATCATAGGGCAGGAGATCCGGGGTAAACTGAATTCGTTTAAAGAGCAGCGGCTCCCCCGAAAGGCCGCCGATAAGCTTTGCGAAGGTCTTGGCCACCGTCGTTTTCCCCAGACCGGGATTATCCTCTATAAGGACATGCCCCCCCGCGAGAACCGCCGCCGTAAGTAGTTCCAGAAATTCTTTTTTACCCCGTATTACCTGAGAGGCGCCTTGTATCAAGGCATATATTTGTTCCCGCGTCTGTTCCTGAGGCTGCCGCTCTACCGGTTCCTGCGGAAATTCCGGCGGAATTTCCGCAGGAATTTCCGCAGGATAGAGCGCCTCCTGTTCAACATTCATAAAGGGAAGCATACCATATAACAGAAAATGGTACTAGGCCGGTTCAAGAGGAGTTCGACAACTATATTTAGTGTCTGTCCACAAAGTCGGTTACTTTGCGGACAGACCTTGCATTTTCTCGCCTAACGGCTGCGAAAATGCGTTTTTTAAGGTGGTCTGTCCATAATGTGTCTACATTATG
>JAIRPG010000103.1 GCA_031257105.1 Treponema sp. | reverse complement strand
CTTACCGCCACGTTCCCCGCACGGCCCGTAACCCCGGTGATCACCGGCGCGGCGGGCTTCAGCACCACCGGCCCGCAGGGCTTCGACAGATACCCCTCACGGTTCCCGTTGTAGGACTTCACCCGGTAATAATAGGAGCCTCCCCACTCGATGGGATGCTGCGCGTTCATCGAGTCGGTATAGCTTACGTCCCCATCGGCAAACCCTGTCTCCGCGTAGGTCTCCCCGTCCTCGGAGCGGTACACCCGGTAGATGGTGGCCGCCGCCGCCGCGTCCCAGACAAGCGCAATCGCCGGAGTGTCCCCGCCCTCCACCCGGGCCCGCAGGTTCAGCACGGCGTCCGGCGCGTCGGGCGCTCCCGGCTCCGGCACAATCGTTACCGCGTCGCTCTCCCGGGACAGGTAGCCCTCCCCACGGGCCGCGTTCACCGCGCTCACCCGGTAGGTGTAATCCCCCGGCGCCAGGCCCGAATCGGTATAGCTGGTCGCGGCGTTCTCATGCTTGAAGATATACTGCCTGTCGTCGTAGCTGGATGAGCGGTAGATGCGGTATTCTTCCGCTCCCGGCACCGCCGTCCAGGTCAGCGTGACGCCGGCGGCGCCCTCGTTCACCCGCGCCCCGGTGATTTCCGGCGCGGCCAGGAGGCTGGGATCGCCGCCTTCCAGGGCGACCGGTTTGGGGGAAGCCTCCGCCATGGCGCTTTCCGCCTCGCCCCGGTAGGCGCTCACGAAGTAAACGTAGGGCGTACCGGGGTTCACGGACTTTCCCGTATCGGTAAAGGCGGACTTGCCCGCGCCGCCCCGCCGGGAGGGAGAGGAAGCCGCCGTCGAGCGGTAGACCGTGTACCCGTCCGCGCCTTCCACCCCGTCCCAGGAGAGGGCGATGCCGCCCCGCCCGTCGTCCCGTGCGCGGACATTGCCCGGCGCCGGGAACGGGGCGTTCTTCCCCGGCCTGCTGTACCCCCGGATTTCCCCGCCGAAGTTGCCGTCCGTCGTCTGCGGGCAGGACACGAGCGCGAACACCGCGGCTATCGCCGTAATTATTGCCGCCGCGCAAAGTAGTTTTCTGGTCTTCATCATTCCTAATTCCTAATTCCTATCTCATACCCCAGCGAAAACGACAGGGCGTTTCTCCGGTAAATCTCCAGGGTTCCCGCGCCGTCGTTGACAGCGGTATTTTTGAAATCTCCGGTAAAACGGATGTCCGCAAAGAGGGTTCCGGGGCCTAATTTTAAGCCCGGCGCGATTCCCACCGTAAAACCCGCCGGAAGCGGCGAGGCGGTATAGGAGCCGGATATATCCCCCGATGAATACTTGGTGTCCCCCAGGGGAATGTTGAAAACCGGGCCGAGAAACAGGGGAAATACAAAGTCCCCGAGCCGGTACGAAACCTTGGCCAAGAGGGGGATCGCCAGGGTATACCCGGTAAAGGAAGCGCTAAAGTCCCCGGCCCCGTCGTTTCCCGAATACTTCACCGTATCCCCGCTGAACAGCAATTCTGTTTGCAGGCCGATCTCAAGGTTAGGGAGGTTAGGGATGATGCCGAACAGCGCGCCAACTTGAAAGCCGCCCTCAAAGGCCCCGCCGGCATCGGCTTCCCCCTGAATGTCATTGGAAAGGGCGTAAAACCGGGCGGAACCGCCGGCGCGGAGGCCCAGGGAGAGGTTCCAGTCGGGGATAGAAATACTGCTCTTAACCCGGCCTTTCTTTATATCTTCCCAAAAAATCGCGGCGGTATTCACTCCTGCCGCGACAATTTCCAACTCAAACAGCCCGTTCCCCGTTTCTTTATAGGAACCGTATATGACGAATTGAACCCCCAGCATTTCGCCGATGCTCTGGGCGCTCTTCTGATCAACCTTATCAGAAGCCTGAAAGTTCAATTCTTTGTATATGTCCGCAAGACGGGATTCTTCCCGTTCAATCCGCTGCTGTTTTTTTGTTTTTGTTACTGCGACATTTATCCTCCGTATTATATCTTTGGAAATTTCCGCGTCGGATGTTTCCATGCTTACTACGGCGACCAGGGAAGCGGGTAATACTTCGCTCATCTCGCGCACAAAGCTTTTTATAGCGTCATTAATCGACCGGTACACCGTATCATCCGTATCTTCCGCAAACACCCAATGCGCCAAAAATACCAACACAAACAGTATCCATGCTTTCTTCATCGATTCCTCCTTATTATGACTTCTTCTTTCTTGTGCTTTTGGCTGCCGCGAACGGCAGCCTTACCGCTCAATTTTTTGCCCTGACTTTTTTTTATGTCTTCCCACAAAACATCAGCGGTTTCCACTCCAGCCGCGCAAATATACAGTTCAAACAGTCCCTTCTCCTTTTCTTGATAGGAACCGTATATGACAATTTGAACGCCCAACAGTTCTCCGATGCTCTGGGCGGTCTTTTGATCGACCGCGTAAGAAGTTTGGAAATCAAGCTCCGCATATATTTCCGCAAGCCGTGATTCTTCCCGTTCAATCCGCCGCTGTTTTCCTGTTTTTGTTATGGCGACATTTATCGTCCGTATTATACTTTTGGAAACTTCCGCGTTAGGCGCCTCTATGCTTACCACGGCAACCTTGGAAGCGGGTAGTTTTTCGCTCATCTCACCCATAATGCCGTTTACCGCCTCATCAACCGACCGGTACTCCGTATTCTCCGCAGGCGCGGGGCCGCCGGCGCAGCCGAACAACACCAGTCCGGCAACGGCAAGCGTGAATATTAACAACGTATTCTTCATCGATATCCTCCTGTAAAAAAATAAAAAGCCCAGGCTTTAGCCTGAAAAACCGCAGGACGTGTTCCTCAGACCTCTGGTCTGCAACCAACCGGGTTTTGGAACACGTCTATTCTTCACCGGCGTGGGGGAGCGGGGAAGGGACGGAAACCCGGTTGGGGGGCCGGGGCGGCGGGCTGGGGGCTTGGCTCAGGCGTAACGGTGGCTGGCCCATTCAGATAGGCGGTTCCGAAAAACTGGCTATATATGGCGGGTACCTGCTTCCCGTTACTAACCTGGGAAACATCCGCGCCGGTCCGCCGGAATACCTCGTTGACCTCAAGTCCCGTTATCTTTAGGTTTTTCAGCAGTTGGCCGGTAAACACCCCATTCTGGCCTGTGCCGTCCGCCGCTGTTGCTCCCGCGCTGGTGGCAAACACGATGATGCTTGCGGGCTGAACGTTTACCGCCTGGAGGCCCCGGCTCGACGAGCCCCGGCTCCAACTGAAGGGGTTATCCCGGCAGGCATCCAGCACCACGATATTCAGCGTGTTCCCCGCCCAGTTTAGATCGTTCAGCACCGCCTGTACCTGGAGCGCCTGTGACGGGAGGTAGGATTCGCTCAGGATGTTCGCGTCCACCGGTATCAGGTAGTTCTCCCCGTTGGACTGCACCCCGTGGCCTGCGTAAAAAAAGAACCCGTAGGAAGCGGCATCGGTGCTCAGGCGGTTTTTCAGCCGTACCGCCGCCTCGGTCATCTGGATAAGATCGCCGTTCAGTATCTTCTCCACCTGAAAGCCCATGTTTTGCAGGACTGCGGCCATGTCGTTGGCGTCGTTCACCGGGTTTTTCAGCCGAGTTACGTTGGTATAAGTTCCGTTCCCGATAACCAGGGCGAATTTCCTCGGTGCGGAAACATTCTGCTGGGCATGGAGCGCCGCCAGGGGGATTACGAAGAGCGCTACGATCACCAAAAAGAATTTGCGGGAAACCATCGACTTCTCCTTTCTGAAAAAAATGAAGCGGAGAACCGGAAGGCCCCCCGCCGCGTCCGCATGCCGGATCAACTCACTTGCCGATAAGCCGTGAGCGTATATTGTTGATAAGATCCACGTAGATTTCGCGTTCCGCTTCCGACATGGCGTTGTTGTTATCAATAAAGTTCTGCCAGAGCGCTCCGATTTGATCGTTAAGATCCTGTTCGGGAATGATATACAGCGCGTATCCGGCATAGTATTCGTTTTTCGTGGCCCTGTTCCGCGCAAGCACCCAAAAATCACCAACCTGGCGCAGGCCCCTAAAATTGTTGTTGCTTATGGAGTCACGGAATCCCTCGGCGCGCCGTTTAACCGCTTCATCACCGCTTTTTATCGCCTCCTGCGCGGTGGCGGCGTCATTTACCGTGGTGGAAACCATACGAGCGACTTCCGCCGCGCCGTTTGAGGCGTTCTTTACCCACGCAACTGCCATCTCCTTGTTTGGGTCTTCAAGAGAAACCACAAAGCAGTAGTGATCCTTGAATTCATCAAGGCTTTGGACGTGTACATCACTCTCCATTGATGACATTACCCATTGGGGTATCGGCGCTCCAAGCGCAGCGCCTTTCCAGTCAAGCGCCTCGGTCTTTTGCTTGGGCGCTTTGGGCGTTGTACCGCACCCCGCCAATACCGCCGCCGCCGCCAGCGCGGCGCATACCAGCAGCGCCGCCGTCCATTTTGTGGTGATAGATTTCATTTCTATCCTCCTTAAAAAAATAAAATCATCAGGCCAAAGGCCCGATTACAGCCCCATAAGCGCGTCCAGGGATTTGTCAAACCACGCCGCAAAA
>JAIRPG010000100.1 GCA_031257105.1 Treponema sp. | reverse complement strand
ATCTCTTTGGATATGGCTTCAACTTGCTCCGGATCAAGATGGGAAAGGATCTTGGCAGCCTCATCAGAGCCTATGAGGATCAATAATTTGGCCACCCGCCGATATTTTGACTCCTGTTCCTCTTCCTGAGCCTCGGTCTCGGATGCTATATCCAGGGTTTTTCTGAATCTAATCCCCTTGGCTTTTGGGGGGCTATTAGTTTTGATGAACTGTAGTCCGCCTTTACTCTGGGGTATCCCCTCTTGGTTAGAAGGCTCTACGGGAGGAGTATCCTTAGAAGATGCTTTTTGGGTTATCGTCTGTTTATAGGCCGCCAGCCCGTGGGCCGCGAATCCCTGGTACCCAGGTCCCGGAGGATTGTCTGGGGATTTGGCGTTACTCATAATTCTCATAGTATGCTATCTAGCGGATTTACACAAGAAAGGGGAGAGCGGTATTATAGACCGCGTTATATCGGAAAGGGGAGGTGATTTCCATACCGATTTTCTCCGTGTGTTCAATAGAAAAGTCCATTTACGGAGGGTAAAATCCGGAGAAAACTAATTATTAATGAGCGGATAATGATGAACTGCTCAAGATCACGAGGATTCATAACTATTCAATAGAGTTCGTGGGGACGAAATTGTTGGTTGTTACGAGTTGAAAACAAGGAGGATTGCCAGGTCATTATGAGTATAGAAGCGCTTGTAGAAATATCCCGCTTTTACGGCACAAATCCCGATTACGTCTTGGCCGGTGGAGGCAACACTTCCTGGAAGGACTCTGATACTTTGTATGTTAAGGGCTCAGGTATAGCTTTGGCCAGTGTAGTTCCCGCTTCTTTTGTCAAAATGGACCGGAATGCCCTGGCCCGAATATGGGAAAAAAGTTATCTCAAAGCAAGCGATGAGCGGGAAAGTGCGGTTCTCGCTGACATGATGGCCGCGAGAAAAGCAGGAGAAGAACAGAAGCGGCCCAGCGTTGAAGCACTGTTACACGATATTTTGCCGTTTGCCTTTGTGGTACACCTTCACCCGGCGCTGGTGAACGGCCTCACCTGCTCGCAGCGGGGGGAAGCGGCTATGAAGGAAATTTTTGACCATAAGGCGTTCTGGATTCCATCGACCAATCCCGGTTACATCCTTGCCAAACAGGTAAAAACGGCGATGGAATACTATTTGGCGAAATATAGCAAACCAACGGCGATCATCTTTTTGCAGAACCACGGAGTTTTTGCGGGAGCGGAAAGCGTTGAGGGTATTAAAGAACTGTACGTCGAAGTCATGTCAAAAATCGGCGCCATGATACGTAGGAAGCCCGATTTTGCCGGTGAAATACGCGAATCGGGCGGCGCTGTTGTTGAAATTACCAGAACCCTGGCGGAGCTTGCCGGCGGCAGCGCAGCCTTTCTCTGTGACCATGAGATCGCCGCGCTGGTAAAAGACCGCACTTCCTTCGCGCCGGTATCTTCGGCGTTTACCCCGGATCACATTGTCTACGCCGGGAGCGATCCCCTGTTTAGCGAGGCAAAAACAGAGACCGGCCTCAGGGAGGCATGGAAAAACCATATACAAAAGACCGGAAGGAATCCGAAGATCATCGCCGTTCAGGGTCTGGGCGTCTTTGGCGCGGCGGCCACAGAAAAAGCTGCCGGTCTGGCGCTGGAACTTTTCAGGGACGCGGTCAAGGTAGCGGTATATGCCGAATCCTTTGGCGGTCCGCGGTTTATGACCAGGGATCAAATTGAGTTTATCAATAATTGGGAAGTTGAACGTTTCCGTTCAGGCGTTTCCACCAAATGAATCAAAGACCGTTCTGGTAAAACGGAGACAAGCGTTTTGCAGGGTTATGTCAAAAAAACAGAAGCAGCCGCGCTTTGCAAATCTTTGCAGCTCCGATATAATGTAATGTATTGGCAGGAGGAATTATGAGAACCAAAGCAATCCGTTTATATGGCGAAAACGATCTCAGGCTTGATGAATTCGAGCTTCCCGAAATCCGGGATGATGAAATATTGGCGAAGGTGGTTTCGGACTCGATCTGTATGTCCAGCCATAAGCTGGCAGTACAGGGAGCGAAGCATAAGCGGATCCGCCACGACCTCGCCAAACAGCAGCCCATTATCGGCCATGAATTCTGCGGTATCATCGAAAAGGTGGGCGCCAAGTGGGCGAACCAATTCAAGTCGGGGGACAAATTCGCCATCCAGCCGGCGCTGAACTACCCGGACGAGAACGGTATGGCCACATTGTGGGCCCCTGGCTATTCCTTTGAATACATCGGTGGCGACGCGACGTACGTCATTATCCCCAAAGAAGTGATGGAAATGAATTGCCTGCTGGAATACAAGGCGGACAACTTCTTCCTGGGTTCGCTTTCGGAACCGGTGTCTTGCATCGTGGGGGCCTACCATGCCCAGTACCACACCAAGGGCGGTTCATATATGCATCAAATGGGCATTGTTGAAGGCGGCTCCCTCGCCCTGCTTGCCGGGGTAGGACCGATGGGGCTGGGCGCCATTGACTACGCCATCCACAACCCCCGCAAACCTTCGCGGCTGGTGGTCACCGACCTCGACGACAAGCGCCTGGCCCGCGCAGCCCAGCTTCTGCCGGTGGCGGAAGCCAAAAGGAACGGCGTGGAACTCAGCTATGTCAACACCAGGGACATTGCCGATCCAGTGGAACATCTCAAATTCCTGAATGGCGGAAAACTCTACGACGACGTTTTTGTCTTCGCCCCGGTCAAGCCGGTATTGGAAATGGGTGATCGGCTCCTGGGCCGCGACGGCTGCCTCAATTTTTTCGCTGGTCCCACGGATACCGCGTTTTCAGCTAACTTCAATTTCTATAATGTCCACTACGAATCACACCACATTGTGGGAACCTCCGGCGGCAACACCGAAGACATGAAAGAGTCCCTTGACATGATGGCCAGGGGCAAACTCAACCCGGTGTTTATGATCACCCACATCGGCGGCCTGAACGCGGTGGCGAAAACCACTATCGATCTTGACAAGATCCCCGGCGGCAAGAAACTCATCTACACCCACAAACAAATGGAGCTTACCGCCATCGATGATTTCGCCGCCAAAGGCTCAAGCGACCGCTTCTTTGCCAAGCTTGCTGAAATCTGTGGCCGTCACAAGGGATTGTGGAGCGTGGAAGCGGAAAACTATTTGCTAGAAAACGCGCCGGGGATTTAAAAATTACCCCCGGCACCCCTGCGCCATAGCTTGACTCTGCGGAACAATACACCTATATTCACGGCAGTTCAGTCGGATATTGCGATAGTGTGCGACAAGAACAAGCAGGGTAAGAGGGTTGCCGGGGTGCGCCGGATTTTGTAGCGGAAATCTTATCCCCCTGCCAATACAGCCAGTGAGATGAGACGGAAATTTGCCCTTTATCGAGAGGCGGGAGTCCGGGAATACTGGGAACTCGACCTGGAATCCAAAACCCTGCATACCCATTATTTTAAAGGCAGCACGATTTTGTCTTATTTTTACCATTCCAGCGATTTTCCAAGACCTTGAGATAGTGCTGGAGCCGGTATTTGCCGAATAGGGTAAGAAAGTCCAGAGAAATTACCTGAATTAACACGGATTTTTGAGGTTTAAGCCCCGCTAATCGGTGAAAATCCGTGGTCTTCTCTATTCTGGGGTGTAAAATAAAGATATGATTTCTGCCCGCTACTGCCCTAAAATAGGATAGCCGCTCATCCGCACTCCCAGGGTGATGTTAAGCCCCGGCATGGGGTAGCGGTTGTAGGATTCGTAACTGCGGTTTAAGAGATTGCGGAAAACAGCAAAGACCCGAAGGTATTCGCCAATGTTCTGGCTTGCATTGATGTT
>JAIRPG010000094.1 GCA_031257105.1 Treponema sp. | reverse complement strand
AGCGCCTGAACGATCCCGTTGGGCGGTCTGGCACTTCAACCGCGCCCGAGATTTCCGTTCCCGGAATCTGGTGGATCAGGCCCTCTTTGAGTACCGCCGGGGCCTCCGGCTCAATCCTTACGCGACGGATCGCCTGGAATACGCCGGGCTCCTGCGGCTTCAGGGGTACCCCGCCCGGTATCTGGAAGAATTGCGCTTTATGCAAGACGGGGATATTGCTTCTCGTTTAGACGCAAAATCCCGCCGGGCGGTGAACGACGCCGTAGAAGCGTACGATGCGCTCCTTACGGACGCGCTCTACCGCCGCTGGTCGGTGGATCCGGTAGAAGTTGCCCGCCGTCACTGGAAGGTGGCGGTTTTCACCATCGGCAGTCAGTCGAGTTTCTCCCATGTTGACGCCGGGGCGGTGGGATCCTCGTACATCCGGGATCTCCTCGCCCATGACCGGAATATCCAGGCCGTGAACCTCCCCTTGTCGCAGCCTTCATTCTCCCAGGCGTTCCGGCTTGCTCGGGAGAACGGCGCCGATTACTTCCTCCTCGTCACCGTGTCTGAAGATCAACGGGATCTTTCTCTCAAGGGGGAACTCTTTGTGGGGCGTACCGGTTCCCCGGCGGGTACGTTTACCTCCTTCCGAACCGGCGCCGACCGGCTGCGAAACGCATCCCGGGGTCTGGTGGATCAGTTCGTCCGCGCCCTGCCTTTCCGGGGAGAACTGTTGGATCGCCGGGCTTCTCTCGGCCTTATCGACAAGGGCAGGGTGGACGGAGTGGCGTCCGGCACGGTCTACCAAGTGATAAAGAAGGGGCAGAGCGCCGTCCTGAATGAGGGGATCGGCTTATCCTACACAACGCAAGATGTGGTGGGTACCATCCGTATCGATGAAGCGGGGGAAGAAGTGAGCGTCGGAACCTTAACCCGCACCGGCTTCTTTGACCGCCTTGCCCCCGGGGACGAGATCATCCTCCAGCCGGAGGAAAAGGCCGGGAGCGCCGGGACGCCGGTGGAAACCGCCGCCAACCCGGAATTGAGAACCCTTCTGCGGACATTACGGTAATTTCAATACTTTTAATTAAGGAGCATTCTATGACGTCTAACGAAAAACGTATTCCCGTCCGTTCCGAAGTTCCCCCGGCGGATACCTGGGATCTTTCAAAGCTGTTTACCGGTGATGAAGCGTGGGACAAAGGGCTTGCAGCCTATGAGAAAATGGCGGAACAGATACCCGCCTACCAGGGTACGCTGGGAAAATCCGCCGAAAGCCTCGCGGATTACCTGGAATTTACCCGGGATCTGAGCATCTTGGAAGAACGGCTCTCTTACTACGCCGACCTCAGGCAGACCGAAGATGAAGGGGCCGGAGAGGCGAGAACTATGACCGGCAAGATCACCATGGCCGCCGCAAAGGTTCACGCGGCGCTTGCTTGGGAAGGGCCTGAAATCTTGGCCATCCCTGAAAAAGACATGGAGGCGTTCCTTGCCCACCCTCGTATCGCGGATTACCGGGTCTATCTGCGAAGAACTCTTCGTTACCGGCCTTATATTCTGAGCGGCAAGGAGGAACGGATCATCGCCCTCCATGCCGAGGGAGATGGAACGGTCAGCGACGCCTTCTCGGTGCTCACCAATGTAGACTTTGATTTCGGCCTTATCGATACCCCCGAAGGCAAGCTGCCCCTATCACAATCTACCTGGTCGGTCTTCATGGAGCGCCCCGATCGGGATCTGCGGCGTCGGGCGTACGATGCGTTCTACGGCTGTTTTAAATCACACGCGACCACCCTGGCGGCGCTCTACTCCGGCTCGGTAAAGCAGGACGTCATCCGGGCGCGGATTCGAGGCTACTCTTCGGCGCGGGCTGCGGCGCTCTTCCCCGACAATGTAGACGAGGCGGTCTATGACAACCTGATCAACACGGTACACGGCAGCCTCGACAGCCTGCACCGGTACTACCGTCTGCGGAAAAAGGCCTTGGGCCTGGCGGAACTGCGGCACTATGACGTGTACGCCCCGCTGGCGCCTTCGGTAACACGGAAGACCGCCTGGAACGAAGCGGTGGATCAGATCTCCGAAGCCCTCGCTCCCTTAGGCGGTGAGTATGTTTCCACCTTACGGAATGGGCTTCTGGGCCGTTGGGCCGATCGTTATGAGAACAAAGGCAAGCGTTCCGGCGCTTTCTCCGCAGGCAGCTACACCGCCGATCCGTACATCCTGATGAATTACAAAGAAGACAGCGTTCGGGATGTGTTCACTTTGGCCCATGAAGGCGGCCACTCTATGCACTCTTGGTACTCAGTTCGTTCCAATCCCTATATGCACTACAACTACACGATATTCGAGGCTGAAGTGGCCAGCACCTTTAACGAAGAACTCCTCTTCCGCTACCTTGAAAAAAACGCGGATACGAAGGAAATGAAGCTTTACTTGGTCAACAAGCGAACCGACGATATCCTCGCCACCCTGTACCGCCAGACTATGTTCGCCGAGTTTGAAAAAATCACCCACGAACTCGAGGAAGGAGGCGCTCCTCTAACGGCGGAAGTCCTCCGGAGCGAGTATCGGAAGCTTCTGGAGAAGTACTTTGGCCCGGAAATGGTCTTAGAGGAAACCAGCGACCTTGAAGGTCTTAGAATACCTCATTTCTACCGGGCCTTCTATGTGTACAAATACGCCACCGGCGTCTCCGCGTCACTGGCCCTCGCCGAGCGCGTTCTCTCCGGCGGAGCGGCGGAACGGGAAGATTACTTCAACTTCCTCAAGTCAGGCGGTTCCCGCTTCCCCATCGAATCCCTCAAAGCCGCGGGAGTGGACATGAGCGCGCCTCAGCCGGTACAGGCGGCGTGTCAGGCTTTTAGCCGCCTGGTAGACCGGTTGGAACGCCTCTTGGGAACGGACGACTAACCCTCAAGGCAGTCATGTTTCTTCGGGAGCTCAATGATTCGCTGGATCACCTGAAAGGCGTCGGCGCCGCAGCGGTCCGGACGCTTGCCAAGGCGGGCGTCACCGGTATCGGCGGGCTCCTTTCATACTATCCCCGTGATTGGGAAGATCGAAGCGCTCCGGTTCCTCTGGCGGATTTCAGACGTTGTTCTTCCGTTTGTACCATTGTACGGGTGCTGGCCCATGACTGGTTCGGTTTTGGCCGAATGAAGACCCTCAAAGTATATGTAGAGGACGACAGCGCCCGGGCGGTTCTCGTCTGTTTTAACCGGCCATTCCTGGAAAAGCAGCTTGTAGTGGGCGATTCTTACCGTCTTTGGGGGCGTTTTTTTTATAAATATGGGGAGATTCAGTCAACGGCGTTTGAGACCGAGCCTCTGAATGTCCCGGTAGATCGGTCTGAATCGGCGTTTGCCCGAATCGTACCGGTATATCCCCTCAAAACGGGGTTGACCCAGGCGCTGCTCCGCCGTCTGGCGCAGCGAGCGCTGAACCAATACGCTTCGTCTCTGGAAGACGAGATTCCCCAAGCGCTTATCCGGCGGGATGCGCTGCTCTCCAAATCCCAGGCGCTCCGGGCTATTCACTTCCCCGTTTCTCAGGCGGAACTCGCAGCGGCTCGCAAAACCCTCATCTACGAGGAACTCTTCTATCTGGAAATCATGGTTGGTCAACGCGCTCTGGAACGCCGTGCGTCAGAGCGCCGCCCTCCAAGAAAACGAGAGGCGGCGTCATTTGTAACGGCGGAGGGCGCCGCTCACCCGCGGCAAACATCGCTCGCCGCCGTCCCTGCGCTTTCCCCCCTCCAACAACGCTTCATTGAACGGCTGCCTTTTGAATTAACGCCGGGACAGCGGGAAGCGGTACGGGATATAAACCGGGATATGGAAAGTTCCTACCCTATGGCCCGGCTCATACAGGGGGATGTGGGCTCCGGTAAGACCTTAGTTTCTTTTCTGGCGTGCCTTTGGGCGGTAGAAAACGGCGGACAAACGGCGCTTATGGCCCCAACGGAACTCCTGGCCCGGCAGCATGCCGAAAACGCCGCCCGGCTCTTGGAACCGGTTGGGATACGGCCGGCTTTCCTTACTGGGAATCTCAAGACCGCAGGCAGGTCTCAACTCCTCAAGAGTTTAGACGCGGGGGAAATCGACCTGGTGGTAGGAACCCACGCCCTGTTTTCCCGGGATGTAAAGTACCGGGATCTGCGATTGGTAGTAGTGGACGAACAGCATCGCTTCGGCGTAACCCAGCGGCAGGCCATTATGGCTAAGGGGGACAGGCCGGATCTCCTTATGATGAGCGCTACTCCTATCCCCCGGACGCTCGCCCTGACGGTCTTCGGCGATATGGATGTATCGGTTATCCGGGATATGCCGCCGGGACGGAAGCCGGTAAAGACTCATCTGGCAAAAGAGTCCGGTGAAGCCAGGGTCTATGATTTTGTCCGTAAAGAGCTTGCCGCCGGCAGGCAAGCCTACTTTGTCTATCCCCTCATCGAAGCCGATGAAGGAAAAGCCCTAAAAGACGCCCAATCTATGGCGGATCGCCTTACCGGAGAGATCTTTCCCCAGTATCCCGCCGCGCTGATCCATTCCAAAGTTGATGAGGAGGAGAAACGGCGGATAATGGAAGACTTTCGCGCCGGGAAGATCCGCATCTTGGCGGCTACCAGCGTGGTGGAGGTTGGGGTGGACGTGCCAAACGCTACCTGCATGGTCATTGAACACGCCGAGCGCTTTGGGCTTTCGGCGCTGCATCAACTTCGGGGCCGGGTGGGCCGGGGCGCCGATCAGTCCTACTGTTTTTTGGTGTACTCAGATGCGCCGGATGAAGAAGAATCGGAGATCCTTACCGATGATGGTAAACGGCGGCTTAAGGTGATGCTGGAAAACACCGACGGCTTTATTATCGCCGAGGAAGATCTCAAGCTTCGAGGCCCCGGTCAAATCGCCGGCATCGAACAATCGGGATACCTCTCCTTGGGTATCGCCTGCCCGGTTCGAGATGCCGAAGATCTAGCCCGGGCGCGGTCGGATGCTTTTGCCATACTGGAAGCGGATCCGGGCTTCCTCCGTCCGGAACACCGTTGTATCGCGGAAGTTCTAAACCGAGCGCCGCTTTTCTCCCAGGTATCATGGTAAAGGCTTGATACCTATATCTGGAATTCGGTGCGCTGGATCACCTCGTCCTGCATGGTGGGCGACAGCTTCACGAAGTAGTCGCTGTAGCCGCCGATACGGACCACCAGGTCCCGGTAGGCGTCCGGGTTCGCCTTGGCCTTTACCAGCACGTCTTTGTCCACCACGTTGATCTGGGTCTCGAAGCCCCCCCGGTCCAGGTAGGTCCTCACCAATGCCTTGAGCTTCCCCGCCGATTCCCGGGAGAAGAGCCGCTTGGAGAACTTCATGTTCACCGCGATGCCGCCGATAAAGCGGTGGTGATCCCACTTGGTGCTCGACAGGATCGCCGCGGTGGGGCCCGCCATCTCCCGCCCCTGGGCCGGGCCGGAGCCGTCCCCCAGGGGAAAGCCCGCCTTGCGCCCGTCCGGGGAGGCCCCGGTCGCCTGGCCGAAGCGGTCATGCATGATCCAGCAAAAGAGGCTCGGTATCAGGTAGGTTTCTCCCCGGGGCTGGTATTTTTCCATTTCCTTGGTCAGCCAGCCGGTGATCTTGATGACGTACTTGTCCGCCTCGTCGTTGTCGTTGCCGTACTTCGGCACGGCGTTGAGAATCCGCTGCCGCAGGGGCTCGTACCCCTCAAAGTTCGCGGCCAGGGCGGCCCGGAGCTCCGCGAGGCTCAGCTCCTTCTTCTCGAAGATCAGCTTCTCCATCACCAGGAGGGCGTCCGCCACATTGGAAAGCCCCACAAAGGAGGGCATGATCCAGTTGTACCGGGCCCCCCCCTGCTCGATGTCCCGGCCCTTTTCGATGCAGTCGTTGACAAAGCAGGAAAGGAGGGGATCCATGGCGTAGCGGGCCCGTTCCACCCGCCAGCGGATCTCGTTGATCATGTTGGCGCGGATACTCTCTTCCAGGCCGCCGAAAAAGGCCGCCAGGATTTCATCGGCGGAATTATAGTCCCGGTCGAGCACGTCCAGGAGCTTCTGGGTCAGGTTGGTGTAAGGGCTGGCCACCCAGACGTTGGAAGAGGCCGCCGGGGTTATCTCCACGCAGGTGGAATGGATATAGTCGCAGGCTTCATCCGCGCCCATGCCGTGGAAACGCAGGCCCTTGCTAATCACCTCGTCGTTGAAAAAGGCCGGGTGGGAATGGCCCTTGCCGAGGATCTCCGTGGCCAGGTTCATGTCTTCCTCCGGGGTATCCTTGCAGCAACAGAGGCCCACCGAAGGGTAAACCAGGTTGACCTGCTCAATAGCCTTTATCAGCATACGGGTCAGATCGTTGGAAACCAGCGCCCCGGTTTTGTCCCGGCCCCCCACCATGTACCCCGAGGAAAGCCCCGAGGGCACCCGGTTATTGATACAGATCGCCAG
>JAIRPG010000088.1 GCA_031257105.1 Treponema sp. | reverse complement strand
ACCCGGCTTTTAATAAAGCAGCAAAAACAAATTTTGCAATTTTTTTGCTCCCGGCAACAAAGATTGCCCCCCCCCCCCCCCCCCCCCGTAAAGTATAACAACGCTTCATAGTGAAGCCTCCTTAGGTTTTCCGGCTTTTTTACCGGATGGTATGGTCTGAGTCAAAATGACTCAAAGAGTGTATCAAAACCCTCTTTATCTTAATTGTAGACCACGATTTCCCGCTTGTCAAACGTTTTTTTTTTTCGCATTGACAGCCGGTTTCGCGCGCGGCACCATGATCCGGTGCGTATCCTGCTTGTCGCTCTCAACGCCAAATGGATTCATCCCTCCCTCGCGCTTAGGCTCCTCAAGGCAAACCTCGGCGAATACGAAGGGGACGCGGAAATCATGGAGTTCGCCCTCCGGCAACGGCTTGTGGAAAAAACCGGGCCGGTTCTCGCCGCCCGGCCCGAAATCCTGGGGATTTCCGTCTCCATCTGGAACCACCGGCAGACCCTGGAACTCCTCGCGGCCCTGGAAGAAGCCTGGGGGCGCGGCGTCCCGAAACCCGTTGTTGTTCTGGGCGGGCCGGAGGTTTCCTTTCTTCCCGAAGGGGCGGAACTGTTCCGCCACGCGGATTGGGTGATCCGGGGGGAAGGGGAACGGGCCTTCCGGGAACTTTGCGGGCGGCTTTTACGCGGCGGCTCTTGCGGAGCGGGGGAAGAACCGCGCCCGGCGGATGGGCCGCGCTTTATCGACGCCGCGCCGCTTCCTCTGGAAGACATACGCTCCGCCTACCATTATTACCGGGAGGAGGATCTCAGGCGGAAGCTGGTCTACGTTGAGGCGAGCCGGGGCTGCCCCTATTCCTGCGAATTCTGCCTGTCCCCAGCGGAGCGCCGTCTTTCCGGCGGCGGTACCGCGCCCAGGGAATTCCCCCTGGAACCCTTTCTGGCCGAAATGGACTCCCTGATACGGCGGGGGGCCCGGAATTTCAAATTCCTCGACCGTACCTTTAATTTTCATCCCCGCCGGGCCAGGGCGATTATGGAATTTTTTCTGGAACGGATCCTGGCGGAACGGGAACGGCTCTGCGTTCATTTCGAGATGGTTCCCTCCCGGTTTCCGGAAGAAATCCGGGAGATTATCCCCCGCTTTCCGCCGGGAAGCCTCCGGCTGGAAATCGGCGTCCAGACCTTCAACCCCGAAACGGCGGCCCGGATCCGGCGGCCCCTCGACGAAGCGACGACGGGCCGGACGCTGGAATTCCTGGCGCGGAACACCCACGCCATCCTCCATGTGGATCTTATCGCCGGTCTTCCCGGAGAAAGCCTTGCCGGTTTCGGCGTGGGGTTTGACCGGCTTTGGCAATTCCTCGATCCGGGCAGCGGTTCCTCCGTGGAAATACAGATCGGCATTTTGAAGCTGCTCCCCGGCGCGGCCATCGCCAGGCACAGCGACGCCTGCGGCATGAAGTACGCTCCCGACCCGCCCTACGAGGCGCTTGAAACCGCCGCCATGCCCAGGGAAGACCTGGATCGCCTCAAGAATTTCGCCCGTTTCTGGGAACTTGTGATGAACCGGAGGAAGTTTCCGGCCTTTGCGGCGGCGTTTTGCCCGCCCGGCATCCCGCAGCGGACGGTTTTTTGGCGTTTTCTGGCCCTCGCAGACGGGCTTCTGGCCCGTTTTGGCAGGAACTGGGGCATCGACCGGCGGGATCTGGAGGCGGCCCTCGCCGCGGCCTTGGCCGGGGAACCGGCGGGCGAAACCTAACCGGCGGAACCGCTCATTGTCTTTCTTTTTTCTTCCATGCTATATTAAGCTCCATGAAACATTTTTTTTTCATTATAATGGCCGGTTTTATTATAACGGCGCCGGTTTCAACCGCATTTACCCAGCAAGCGCAGGATTTTACGACGGCGGTAACCGAGTACGGTATTATTATTACCGGTTATAAGGGCGCCAGTAAAAATGTTATCATCCCCGCATCTATAGAAGGAATGTCCGTATTAAGCATCGCGGAGGGGGCATTTGCCGGCAAACAGCTTACGGGCGTAACGATTCCCTCCAGCGTGGTTTCTATCGAAGATTACGCATTTTCTAATAATCAGCTCACGAGCATTACCATTCCCTCCAGCGTTACGTCCATCGGGATATGGGCGTTTGCCCACAACCTGCTGACGGCTCTTATCATTCCTCCCGGCGTTACGGCTATCGGAAGCTGGGCGTTTTCTTATAATCAGCTTTCAAGGGTAACCATTTCTCCCAGCGTTACCGCCATTTGGAACAATGCGTTTTCCTATAACCTGCTCACCGGCATTATTATTCCTAACAGCGTTACGTTCATCGGAAGCAGCGCGTTTTCTTACAACCTGCTGACATCCGCCGTTATTCCCATGAATGTTTCCGTCATTGAGTCTAATCCGTTTTACAGCAATCCGGGACTAACCGCTATTACGGTTGCCACAGGGAATCCGGCGTATACCAGCGTCGACGGCGTGCTTTTTACCAAAAATCGAAGAACGATTATCGCGTATCCGGCTAACAAAGGGAGAACCTACGTCATTCCCGATGGCGTTAAGTCCATAGACAGCTATGCGTTTTTTCAGAGCGCCCTCACAAGCGTTACCATCCCCCAAGGGGTTACTTCCATTGGATCCGGGGCGTTTTCCAACAACCAGCTTACAAGCGTTACCATTCCCGCGACCGTTACGGAAATTGCGGGGATGGCGTTTTCCGGCAACCAGCTCACGAGCGTTGTAATCCCCCAGGGCGTTAAAATTATCGGCGTTGGGGCATTTTCCGGCAATCAGCTTGCGAGCGTTACTATCCCCCAAGGGGTTACGGCCATCCACGTTGGGGCGTTTGCCGGCAACCGGCTGACGAGCGTTATCATCCCTCCAAGCGTCAGCTTTATAGGAAGTTCGGCGTTTGCCGATAGTCCGCTTCAGACCATTACCATTGGAATCAGCGTTGATTTGGATCTCGAAGCCTTTCCCAACCGTTTTGACGCTTTCTATCGCTCTAACAACAGGCAGAACGGAACCTATACCTGGGATGGGCGGACATGGCTCTTTTCTCCCGGACAGCGCTAAAGCTCTTGCGCCGGAGATGGATACGTTCCGGGGGTTTCTGGTACACGCCTACGCCGATCCTCGCCGGAACCGGCTGTACTTTACGGGCCGCCTTGAGGACGGACGCTCCTTCGCCGCCATGGAAACGCGCTGGCGGCCTTCTTTCCATATAAGTACGGCGGATCTTTCCCGGATACAAACGCCGCTGACCGCTTTGGGCGGTGCGTTTTGTCCTCCGGCGCTTAAGCCCTTCGGCGGCGGCGAAGCGCTGACACGTGTCCGCTTTTCTCGTTTCGACCAACGCGCCGCCGCGCTGAACATCCTTGCGGGCGCGGGCGTCTCCAGCCCCGATGGGGATATGAAACCCGCCGAGGCGTTCTTGGCGGAGCGGTCTATCCGTCTGGCTCTGGAAATCCGGGGGGCTTTCCGGCCCGGGCGCCTGGTGGATCTCGTTTTTCCCGATCCCGAACTTCAGGCGGCGGAGGGAACCGGCGCGGCGCTGCGGATCGCGTCTATCGACATCGAGACCGATACCCGTACCAATGTGATCCGGGCCGTTAGTTCGGTCTTTACCGATTCCCGGTTCGCCGCGTATCACGGCGCGGTGCGGGTGCTGCTTCCGCCGGGGGCGGGAGATCGAAGCGCGCCGGAACGGTCTGCCGCCGAAACCGGGGCAGTGGCGTTTCACCGTGACGAGGCTTCCCTGCTCCGGGGTTTTATCCGGGACATCCAGGAAGGAGACCCGGACGCGCTCACCGGCTGGAATTTTCTGGATTTCGACTTTCCCCGGCTGGCGGATCGGTGTGAACGGCTGGGGATCCCCTTTACCCTGGGGCGTTCCCAGGACAGCGCGAAGTTTTTTGCCGCCGAAGGAAACGCGCCGGGGCGAGCTCTCAAGCGCCGTTCCGCCGCGGCGTTGGTACCGGGGCGGCAGGTTATTGACGCCCTGCGGATCGTCCGCTCCGGGCCCCGGAGGTTCTCGTACGAGGGAACCGATGAGGGGCAGTCCGCCCGCTGGGGGAACTACAGCCTCCAGACCGTAGCGGAGGCCGTTCTGGGAGAGGGCAAGACCGTCACTGCTGAAGGAGAGGACAAGATAGCCCGGCTTGACCAGCTTTTTTACGAAGATCCCTTGAGTTTTGGCCGTTACTGTTACCGGGACGCCCTGCTGGTACTCAAGATATTCGCTAAAACCGGCCTTTTCCGGCTCACTATGGAACGGGCCGGACTAACCGGGGTTTTTCTGGACAAGGCGTGGACCAGCGTCGTGAGCTTTGAGCGGATCTACGGCATGGAACTCCGAAAGCGCGGCATTGCCCCCGGCCTCCCGCCGCCGCCGGAACTCAAGGTCTCTGGCGCCGCGGGGGGTACTGTGCTGGAACCGGCGTCGGGCGTCTTTAACAACATTGCGGTATTCGATTTTCGCAGCCTCTACCCCACAATCATGCTCACCTTCAACATTGATCCCTTAGCTCACGCTCGAGCTCACGCCGCCGCGGAGCGAATACAAGCCCCCAACGGCGCGGCCTTTTCCCGAACGCCGGGGCCGTTGCCGGAACTTATCGAAGGTTACTTTGCGGCCCGCCGGAAAGCCCTGGATGGGGGAGATGAAAACGCCGCCTATGTGTACAAGATCCTGATGAACAGCTTTTACGGCGTTCTGGGAACCGCATCGTGCCGTTATGGCCGTACGGAACTGGCAGGGGCCATCACCTCGTTTGCCCGGAAGTGGCTCCTGGCGTCCCGCGACTGGTTCACCGCCCGGGGCCGCCGGGTACTCTACGGCGATACGGACTCCCTCTTTGTGGAAACCGGCCTAGACGATCGCGCCGCTTACGCCGGTTTTGCCGCCCTATCGGAGGGGCTCGCGGCGGAACTCAACCGGTTTTTGGCGGAGGAAGTCAGGCGGGAATACGGCCTGGAGTCCCGCTTAGAACTCCGCTTTGAGAAGGCGTACCGGCGTTTTATGATTCCTCCGCTGAGGGGACTCGGCGGCGGGGACGAAAGCCGGGGCAGGGCTAAAGGCTATGCGGGCTCACTCATCCTCTCTGGCGGCGGGACATCCGTGGAAGTAAAGGGCATGGAAGCGGTACGCAGCGACACCACCCCTCTAGCCCGGCGTTTGCAGCTTGAGCTTCTGGAGTTGGTTTTTTCCGAAAAAGGGGAAGCCGCTTTGCGGGATCGGGTCATTGAATCGATTGAGGATCTGCGAAAGGGAAAACTCGATGGAGAACTGGTCTACCGGAAACGGCTTACCCGGCCCCCGGAGGCGTATACATCTTCCACGCCGCCCCAGGTAAAGGCCGCCCGGGCGCTGGGCTGGAAGGGACGGCGGGGCGTGGTGGAATTCGTCTGGACCGAAGCGGGACCGGAACCGGCGTCAATGCCGCACGCCCCCTATGACTACGATCACTACGCCAACTCCCAGGTATTACCGGTGGCCGGCTCTATCGCCGCCGCCGCGGGCTGGGATACGGACATTTTTCTTCAGAAGGGCCGGAGCCGTAAATCGCAGCGGGCGGCGTGGGAAAACGGTCAACTGGAATTTGACTGGCAATTATGACAAAAAACCCCATGATCAGGGGGGCCACGGCGCCGCGGGCCTCCGCCTACCGTTGCTTCCTTCCGGACCTGGCGGGGTTCGGCAGCGTCCGCTCGCATGGTTCCTGATCACAGGGCATGTGTAGCGTACAAATGAAAGACCGGGATGTCAAGGGTGTGGACAAAAGCATTTCACAGTTCTTTCAGATATGCCGATATAAAAGTATGAAAAGGATTACCACGTTACTGTTTACCGCCCTGGTTGTGGCCGCTCTGTGCGCCGCCCAAACCGATCCGGGCTATGGGGGGGGAAGCTTCCGGCAAGAGGGAGTTGCCTCGTGGTATGGCGCCGAATTCGCCGGATTGCCGACGGCTTCAGGGGAAGCTTTCAATCCCGCTGATTTCACCGCGGCTCATCCAACGCTGCCTTTCGGTACATTGCTTAAAATTACCAACCGGCACAACAGCCGGCAGGTAGTCGTTAGAGTGAATGACCGGGGGCCGTTTGTACCGGCCCGGATCATTGATGTTTCCCAGGCGGCGGCGGAACAACTTGATATGATTGCGACCGGAACCGCTCCGGTGGTGGTTGAAATGGCCGATCAGGCCGGTTTGGCCTATACAAATACCGCGC
Organism: Treponema sp.; assembly: GCA_031257105.1. Lineage (GTDB taxonomy): Bacteria > Spirochaetota > Spirochaetia > Treponematales > Breznakiellaceae > JAIRPG01. The sequence goes on along the minus strand of JAIRPG010000088.1, from coordinate 3,133 downwards.
CGTGGACATCTACCACAGGGCAGCAGACCGTTCAGCAACAGCAGCTTCCTGAATCCGATTTTGTGGCGCCTTTGGCGCAGGCAAGCCCTCCGTCCGCCGGTAGTACCGCCGGTAGTATCGCCGGTACTACCCAAGCTCAGTCGCCGGAACTCTTGTTTAAGTTACCGGCGGAAGAGACGCCTCCGCCGGCGGCGCCCGCTCAACAATTCGGCGGGTTACCCGTCGAGGCGGCTTCCACTCAAACGGCTGCGGTACGCCCTGCGGCGGCGGTAATAAAACCGAGTATTCCCTCAGGGGGCGGCAACCAACGGTACCGCCTCCAGGTTGGCTCATATAGAGTACCCCGGAATGCATTGGCGGTCTTTGATCGGCTCAAACAGGCGGGCTTGAGCCCTGCTTATGAACGGAGCGGGGATCTGTACCGGGTAGTGCTTGCCGGCGTTCGCGCCGAAGAGGTGCCCTCCATAGCGGAGAAGCTGGGCGCTGCGGGATTTACCGAAGCGTTCATCAGGGAAGAACGCTAGGGTTAAGCGGGATGGTGATGCAGAAACAGGTTCCCGCTCGGTGGTTGGAGTTCACCTGGATTGTCCAGCCGTGGGAGTCAACCACCCCTTTTACCACCGAAAGCCCCAAGCCCATACCCTGTTCCCGCCGGGAAGAGGTACCCCGGTAAAACATCTCAAAGATGTGGGGAAGATCCGTTTCGGCAATGCCCGGCCCGTTGTCGCATATCTCTAACCGGACCGATTTTTCGGCAATGGCCGCGCTTAACCGGATGCCGGTATCGGGCGGAGTATAGCGCACCGCGTTACTCAGCAGATTTTCCAGCGCCCGCTCGACCATACGCTCATCCATGGGGAGGAAGAGCGTATCCGGCAGGTTTATATCTACCGTCATTCTATGGCGCAGCAATTCAACATCGGAAACCGCGTCATGGGCGAAGTTTTTTAACATACCGCTCAGATTTACTTCTTTTAATTGATCCTTCCATTCCCCCGATTCCATACGCACAAACACGATTAAATCGTTGATCATCTCTTCCAACTGATCCGCCTTGGCGGCGATGATCCCCGCGGCGCTTGAACGGGAAGCGAGATCTTCTTCAAGGCCGTCCCCTATCGCTTCAGCGTATCCTTTGATCAGCGCCAGGGGAGTTTTAAGGTCGTGGGTAACGCCCATGATAAAACGGGAACGCCGGCGTTCATCTTCTTTTAAGGTGTCACGCATTTTATTCAAAGAACCGGTAAGGGAAGTTATTTCATTGTTACCCTGGACATCCACCGCCAGATCCAATTCCCCTTCGGCGATACGCCTGGTGGCGTTCTCCAATACCTGAACAGAACGGGTAATAGAACGCAGAATGACGATAGACATACAGATCACAAACACTATCAGCGCGAGGATGAAGATAAAGGCTATAACAAGGGGGAAATAAAAAAACCAGAACGACTTGCCGCTTGAATTCTGGTATTGTCTTGTGGTACTACCTTGAACATCAGGCGGAGGGAGACCGGCTGGCCTGAGGGGTTCGCTCCGCTTCCACAGTATAGAGCACCGTTGGGCATGCTTGCCCGAAAAGGTGAAGTTATATTCGAATCGCTGGTTTCCCGTGGAGAGCAAAGAAAAGAGGCTTTCCAAAGAAACGGATTCTCCGGCGGTAAATTCGGGGATGGTGGAAAAAAGCACAAAAAAATCATCACGGAATATGGTTAGCTGCTGGTAGGGGCCCAGCGCGCCCATACGCTCAGCGTACCGGACCAGCATCTGCCACTCCCGTCCGTTCATGCGCCCCTCGAGTAACGGGGCGACTTTTTCATACGCGGGGATTTCTATCATCTCCTCCCCGTTTATCCCCCGCTCGATAAAAGAGCGTAACAGCGCCTCGGAGATGATGGCAAGCGCCGGAACGATAAGGATACCAAAGATGAGGAGCTTGAATTGGGTTTGAATTTTCACCGGTTTTCCCCCGCGTTAAACCGGTAGCCCATACCGTGCACCGTTTCGATATAAACCGGACGAGCCGGATCATCCTCTATCTTTTTCCGCAGCCGCTGAATATAGACCGCCACCGTGGTAAGATCGCCGTAAGAATTCTTCCAGACTCCGGCGTAGATAGCCTCCGGATCCATAGGTTTCCCCACGTGTTCCGTCAAATAGGCCAAGCAGCCGTATTCCGTGACGGAAAGCGGTATCTTCACCTCCCCCCGCTTCAACGTGCAGGCGTCGTAATCCAGGGTAAAGGGGCCGAAGGAAAAAGTACGGTTTTCCCGGGCTCCGCCGAAGTCCCGAACCCGCCGGAAAACCGCCCTAACCCGGGCAACCAGCACTTTGGGAGAAAAAGGCTTCGTGATGTATTCGTCCGCGCCGCTTCCCAGCCCGCTGATCTGATCTTCGTCACTGTCCCTGGCGGAGACGATGAGCACCGGGGTATCGCCGGCGCGGCGGAATTTTTGCAGGAACTCAAAGCCGTCCATGCCGGGAAGATTGATGTCCAGAATGATGAGTTCCGGTTTCCATTCCTCAATAACAGGAAACCCATCCTCGGCGTTTTCTACCGCGCGGACTTCAAAGCCGTCTTTGGTCAAGTAAAGGGAAATCAAATCGGCCAGTTCTTTTACATCTTCTATGATTAAAATTTTTCCCTGCATACGGCATCCTCAGCGCGTTTTTTAGCGGAATGTAATAACGCTCTGAAAAGAAGTATACAGATCCGGCTCTTTTTCCCGCAAGGGAAACGAAGCTATATAACAAAATGTTATAAATATTTTAGCTTTGGTTAATGATTTTCGCGTTTCCGCGCTGTAACGACGCTTATTAAACCGCTGTTTATCTGTCGGAGGTTTCACCATGAAACGAAAAGGAGTATACGCTCTTCTTACACCCGGCATTCAAGCGCCGGTTCTTACGCGGGGATCGCGGGAGCGGACGCTTCCCGGTTTTTTTCCTGACTATCTGCGCCGGCAGCATGAGCGCCGAGGGGTAGTCCCTTGCCCGGCGCCGCGCTGCCATAAAGGTAAATAGTGTCTGTCCATAATGTAGACACATTATGGACAGACCACCTTAAAAAACGCATTTTCGCAGCCGTTAGGCGAGAAAATGCAAGGTCTGTCCGCAAAGTAACCGACTTTGTGGA
>JAIRPG010000074.1 GCA_031257105.1 Treponema sp. | reverse complement strand
GCCTTTATCAGCATACGGGTCAGATCGTTGGAAACCAGCGCCCCGGTTTTGTCCCGGCCCCCCACCATGTACCCCGAGGAAAGCCCCGAGGGCACCCGGTTATTGATACAGATCGCCAGGCAGTCCACCAGGGTCTGGGCCTCTTCGGGCTTTATCTTCCCGGCCTTGAGGTCCGCCTCGTAGAACTTCCACAGGTAGCGGTCGGGCCGGCCAAGCTGGAACTGGCGGACGCCGCAGGCGAAAGGCTTGGCTGAGAGGGCGAAGGTGGTAAAGTGGGTCGATTGAACCGCCTCGTAAAAGCCCCCCGCCGGGTTCGCCGGGACCTTCCGGGTGATTTCCGCGATCCGTAAAAGCTCCGCCTTCCGTTGGGGGCTGGCGCAGGAGGCCGCCTGCCTTTCCGCCTCTTCGGCGTAGCGTTCGGAAAAACGGATGAGCCCCTCCAGGGAGCGGAGGCAGCAGGCGTAGAAGTTATCCTTTTCAATATTCGGGATCAGGGTCAGGTCCAGGGCGGCCCGGCGCTTTTTGATGTCCTCCATGATGCCCAAAGCGCCCCTGTTGAGCAGCAGATCGTAGTCGATGGCCATGTGGTCGCCCTGACCGTGGAGGGCCGGGTAGATGCGGTTCCCATATTCCCGGAGCAGCTTCCATTCGGCCTCTTCCTCCGGGGAGGGCTTCCAGACGAAGTTGCGTCCGACGATCAGCTCCCCCTCCCGGATGACCGGCGTGGATTTATCGAAGATGTCGTAGATCGCGTCTCCGATCCGCAGGGCGTAGGCCCGGCTCGGGTTCGTCTCCCGGAGGCTCTTGAAAAACCAGTAACCGAACTCGCTGTAATCGTAGTTATTCGCAAAGACTTCCTTGCGTAACGCATCGATCCGTTCCTTGTCGTATCCTTCGCTCATCATGTTCCTCCTATAATAAAACCACCGGAAGGGCGGTATGTTTCCGCAGCGTTTCCGCCCAGGCTTCGGCCTGTTCCCGGGGAGGGATGGCCGGATCCTGGAACTGAACCTGTTTACCTATCCCGGCGGCCTTGGAAAGGCCCAGGGGATGATAAGGTTCCATATCTATATGATCGCAATTTTTAAGCCCCTTGGCAAGGGCGGCGATCCCCCGGAAATGGTCTTCCCGGTCGTTGCAGCCGGGGATAACGGGACAGCGGAGGACGGTCCGCGCCCCGGCCCGGTCGAGGGTTTGGAGGTTTTGAAGGATGGGTTCAAGCCCGCCCCCGGTAAATTCCCGGTGCCGGGCCGGATCGGTTTCCTTGAGGTCGTAGAGGAAGATGTCCGTCAGTTTTGCGGCCTCAAGCAGGGTTTCCGGCGCGGCGGCCCCGGAGGTCTCCACGCAGGTATGAAGCCCCCGCTCCCGGGCCAGGGCCAGGAGGGCCAGGGCAAATTCGCCCTGGAAGAAGGGTTCCCCGCCGCTCAGGGTCATGCCGCCGCCGGAATTCCGGTAAAACGGCTCGTCCCGCCCCACCGCGTCAATCACTTCCCCCGCCTCCATGGTCCGCCCGATGAGGCTCAGGGCCCCCGGCGGGCAAACCTCCACACAGCGCCCGCAGCGCCCGCAGCTTTCCCGGAGGTATACATGTTCACCTTTTTCGCGATCCATAAGCTGGGCCTTCCGGGGACAGACCGCCGCGCAGGCCCCGCAGCGGATGCACTTTTCACCGTAGTAGGAGATCTCCGGCCCGCTCTCGTGGGATTCGGGGTTATGGCACCAGATACAGCGGAGGGGGCAGCCCTTGAGGAATACCACCGTCCTGATACCCGGCCCGTCGTGCAGAGAGAAACGCTGGATGTTGAAAATCTGGCCGCTTTGATTTCGCATAGCTTACCGGCAATCCCCGTCTCTCTCCGGCGCGTGGGCTTTCAAGATACAGTCTACAATCGGCGCGGGGTCTTCGAGGCTGTGCGGGTGATGGCCCACCCCGGGCTTTACAATCAAGCGGCATTTGCCGCCTTTTTTTTCGTAAGCCTCCACAAAGGGATAGGTATTTTCTCCGATAGGTACCGCTTCGTCCGCATCCCCGGCGACAATGATAAGGGGAATCCCCGTTTCCGCCAAAGCCGCCGCCTTGTGGAGGGGGCTTCCCCTAAAAGAAGCGGCGGTCTCTTCGCTGAGGCCGTAGACCGCCTTGCATTCCTCCCACTCGCGTCCGTTCCGGGCTGCCGCGCCTAGACCGCCGGGCCAGCTCGTGATGTCCAGCACCGGCGCGTCTAGGTACATCGAGGCTAGGTCTTCAGGGTGGGCGACCGCGTAGTTCACCGCATACAGCCCGCCCCGGCTGAACCCGAACATATCGGCCTTTGGTGAAAGCCCGAGCCGCCCGGTGATATGGCCGTGAAAGTCCTTCATCAAGCTGATGGCCGACGGCGCGCCGTACAGATCGTTCACCTGGTACTGGGCTATATGCCAGCCCAGGCCCGCCAGGGCGGTTTCGGCGTAGTCGAAGGAGCCGAAAAAACAGGGCCGCCACACCCAGGGATTCCCCGGCGCGGGGCTCTGGGGGTACTGGACGATTACTTCTCGCCCCCGGTATTCGTATTTTTCAAGTTTATATCCATGCCATTCTGCAATAGTATCAGCCATACCGTTCTCCCATAAAAAGCGAATGTATAGAGCCTGAGCCTCTCTCTCTAGCCGGTTCTATTTTATCGAACTTTAACACCAAGTGTTAATAGTTCGTGTCTGTCCGCAAAGTAACCGACTTTGTGGACAGACACGAATTTATATGCGCCGGCTCCGAGGGAGGCAATTGCGCGGCTTGACAAGCGCTTTTATGATATATATACATGATTATTATGTTTGTATACGTATCGATATGAGAGGAGTAAAAGCTATGGGTGACAATCGTTTTTCTGTTTTTACCAAGCCCTGGAAAACCCAGTCGCTGGACGCGCTGGGGGAACTGGTCCGGGACATGGGTTTTGACGCGGTGGAGTATCCCTTCCGGGACGGCTACCAGGTTCCCCCCTCCGAGGGGCGGAAGGGGATCGTCAATCTGGCCAAGGGCCTGGAGAAGCACGGGGTCAAGGTGACGAGCCTCGCCTCGGGGATTGACGTGCGTTTCTCCGGCGGCAAGGGGGAGATGGCCGGGGTTACCGAGGAGGTTTTCCAGGGCTGCGGGGAGGCGGGGATCCCCGTCATCCGCGTCTGCCAGGGCTATAACCGGGAACTGGGCTTCCACGAGAACATGGACGACCTGCGCCGGCGCTACGACGTGGTGCTGCCCTTCTGCCAAAAGTACGGCGTTACCCTGGGGGTGCAGATGCACTACGGCCAGGCGGAACTTGCCTGTTCCTGGGACAGCTACATTTTATTGAAGGATTACGATCCCAAGTACATCGGCGCGGTCTGGGACGCGGGCCATTCGGGGCTGGCCGGGGAGGGCCCCCGCTACGCCCTGGACTGCCTCTGGAACAACCTCTGCATGGTGAACTTCAAGGCCGCCTACTGGAAGCGGGAGAACCCGGCGGCCCTGGCGGATGAGGCCCGGTGGGGGGCCTCCTGGGTAACCGGGCGGCACGGCATGGGGAGTTGGAAGGCCGCGGTGGACTACCTGAAAGAGCGGGGCTATAAAGGTACGGTTTGCCTTCCCGCGGAGTACAGCGACGAACCGAATGTCGAAAAGTACACCCGGGAAGACGTCAAATACATCAAAGAACTTTTTGGAGGTAAAGCATGAGCGCGCTCAAAGTAGTGATGATCGGCGCGGGGGGCCGGGCCAACGGCGTTATCTACCCCTCGTTTAACGATTTGCAGAAGGCGGGCAAGGTCGAAATCGCGGGTATCTGCGATATAGACCTGAACCGGCTCAACAGTACCGCAGACAAGTACGGCATTAAGAACCGCTACGGCGCGGGGGGTGTCTTTGACTATCAGAAGATGGTGGCGGATCTCAAGCCCCAGGCGGCGGTGGTCATCGGCCAGCCCCATATCATGTACGATATTTGGATGTGGTGCCTGGAACAGGGGCTTCACCTCTATATCGAAAAGCCCCTGGCCCTTTCCATACACCAGGCCCGGGCGCTGACCGCCGTGGCGAAACGCAAGAACCTGGTCACCCAGGTGAGCCTCCAGCGGCGTTACTGCCCCATGATCACCCAACTGCGGGGGGAGGTGCTCAAGCGGGGGGCCGTTACCCACGCGGTCTGCAAATTCTACAAGAGCGATATGAACAGTATGCTCGGCGCCCGGGACCACATGATGGACGATTCGGTCCACGCCATCGACACCCTCCGCTGGATGACCGGTTCCGAGGTGGTCAAGGTGGACAGCGTGACCCGCCGGGTCGGCACGGTGGACATCAACTTCATCATGGCCCAGCTTACCTTTGCCAACGGCGCGGTGGGCCACCTGATGAACAACTGGTCCTCGGGGAAGCGGATCTTCGCGGTGGAGATGCACGCCCCGGGGATCTTCGTGGAGGCCGAGCATGAAACCAAGGGCTACCTCTACGCGGACGGCAGCCTTACCCCCAAGGTCTACGACGTGGCGGAAGCGGCGGGCAGCTCCGAGGGCCATGTTTCAAGCGGCGTTTTGGCCGCGGCGGAGGATTTTGTCAATTGCTGCGTTAAGGGGGGCCAGCCCATGGCCTGTTTTGAAAGCACCATCAACACCATGAAGGTGGCGGAGGTCATCCTGGCCCAGTCCTTGCTGGGGGAGGGGTTTAATTGAAAAGGCTCAAGCTGGGCCTGGTGGGCGCGGGGGGGATTGCCAAGGGCATTCATCTCCCTGCCCTGCTTACCATCCCGGAGGCGGAGCTGCGCGCGGTCTGCGATCTTATCTCCGGGAGGGCGGAGGAGGCGGCGAAGAAATTCGGCATCCCCCAGACCTATCTTTCCTATCACGACATGCTGAAAGGGGAGGACTTGGACGCGGTATTCGTCCTGGTTCCCCCGGACGGCCTCTTCCGGGTCGCCGCCGACTGCCTGCTGGCGGGGAAGCACGTCTTCATGGAAAAGCCCATGGGGATTACCCTCTTCCAGGCGAAGACCCTGGCCGCCCTGGCCGCCTCCCAAAACCGGGTGCTTCACGTGGGCTTTAACCGGCGCTTCATCCCCCTGGTGCGGGAGATCACGAAAAAATTCCTGGAACTGGCCCCCCTCGTTCACGTGGAAGGCCGATTTTACAAGAATTCCAGCCCTTCTTTTTACGGCGGATGCGCCGGCTCCTTTGTCTGCGACGTGATCCACGTCATCGACCTGGTGCGGCATATCGCCGCCGGGGGGCCGGGAAAGCTTTCCCCCGCTGTCCGGGCCTCGGCCCTGGAACGCCGCAACCGGGAAGACGGCATCGCCGAAGCCTGGTTCTGCTCGATGGAATTCGCCAACGGCGTTACGGGGCTTGTGCGCGCCGATTACCGCACCGGGGCGCGGGTCCACCAGTTTGAGCTCCACGGGCCGGGGGCTTCGGCCTTTATCGACCTGGGCTTTGGGGATGCGGGCTGTTCCGGGAAGATCCTCTACAATCCGGGGCCGGGGGCCCACAGTATCTCCGCCGCCGGGGCGGATCGCCAGGACGTTTTTGAATTTGACGGCCTTGCCCTTGCGGGAAGCGACCGCTATGAGGTATACTATGGTTACCGGGACGAGGAACGGCTCTTCATTCAAACCGCGCTGGACAATCCCGGCGGGACGGACCCGGTCCGGGCTGCGGAGGATTGCGCTTCCATGGAATTGGTGGAACAGCTTCTGGCTGCCCGCATACCGTAATTTAAGGAAACCAGAGTGCTGAAAACCATTCCCCCTTCTTTTACCCCCGATTTGTTGCGGATGATGATGGCCATGGGCCACGGCGAGGAGCTCCTCATCGCCGACGGCAACTTCCCCTCCATGAGTACCGGGGCCCCTTCCATCCCCCGGATCTATGTGCCGGTGGCGGATATGACGGCCCTCTTCGCCGACATACTCAAATTTTTCCCCCTGGATGAAACCGTGGAATCCCCCCTGGCGGTGATGGAATCCGCCCGGGAAAGCGGCGCTTACGCCCAGTACCGGGCGGCGGCGGATCGCGCCGGGATCAAGGCCCCTATCGCCATGATAGAACGCTTCGCCTTTTATGAGCGGGCCGCCGGGGTTGCGGGGATTGTGATCACCTCCAGCCAGGTCAAGGGCGGCAACATCCTTATGAAAAAAGGCGTTGTCCGGGACAATATCGGAAAGAATGGAAACCATTGATAAAACCGGTATAGACAGAACCAGCAGTCGTCCGGTTTTTAAACAGATCTATGAGATTATTCTGTCGGAGCTGCGAGGAGGTTGTTACGATGGAGTGGATAAAATACCTAGTGAAAAGGAACTTTGTCTTCGCTTCGATGTAGAACGAAACACGGTACGGAAAGCCTTGCAGATCCTGGTAGATGAGAAGGTGATTACGAGGGTTCCTGGAATTGGAAGCCGGATTCTTCCCCCTTCAAACGCGCCGGATAAACCGGCGCGGAAATCCGCTCCAAAAAGATTTGAAAACCAGAAGAGAAAGAGCATTGTTCTTATCACGCAGGTTGATTACCTTCACTCAATTGACGGGGAAAGCTTTCACTACAAGTTGATCCAGAGCTTTGAAAAACGTCTTTCCCAACTTGGTTATAATCTGCTTTTTAAACCAGTGGGACAGGATGGGATCGTAGCGGAAACCATTCGCGGCGTATCCCCCCGGGGGATTATCTTCGATAGTTTTAACCAGGATTCCTATTATCAGGAAGCGGCGGCCTTTGGCCTACCCTGTATATCTATCAATCATTATACCCCTCATTTTACCAGTATCGTGAGCAACAATTTTGGCGGTTCCTATGAACTGGTAAGGCGTTTTGCCGATGCGGGGCACAGTCGGATCGCGTTTATCACGGGTAAAAACAGCCATCAAACGAACGAAGAGCGGTTGAATGGAATCCATGCCCTTTGCGGGGTGCGCGGCATCCCTTTAAAAAACGAATATTGTATTTCCGGAGATTGGACGTTTGCTTCCGGAGTAGAAGCGGCAAAGAAGATCCTTGACATGAAACCTCAAGTCCGACCCACCGCCGTATTTGCTTTTAATGACGACATAGCTTACGGCTGTTACAGCGTCTTTCAAAACCAGGGGCTTTCGGTTCCGGACGATATAAGCCTGGCGGGTTTCGACAAGAGCGACCGTTATAAGGCTCTATTTCCCCCCATTACGACGGTGGATGTGAACCTTTCGGCAATGGTGGACTACGCCTGCTGGTATATCACTTCCGGTATATCAGGTTGGGTTCCTCAAGGTTCGGCAAAAATTCAGATTGATACCACCATCTGCGATAACGGTACCATTAGAACACTCCTTTAACTTTATTCGTAAGGTGTTAACTCCCGACTGTAATACCTTACGAGAACAACATACCTCGCCGGATTTTAGTCCGAATGTAAGGCGAGGTTGTTGATTCAAGAAAAAATATACAATTAAAAATACCGCTTGACACATAGCACAAGACAATATATAAACATGTTTATCAATTTTTAAGGATTGTATATGCAATACTACAACGAAAAAGGGCTCCGTTTGAGCCGAATTGGCATTGGGTGCTGGGCATTTGGCGGGGGCGAGTACTGGGGGGACCAGAACCAGAAAGATGTGGACGCGGTGGTTCACCTGGCGGTGGACCGGGGGATAAACGTCTTTGACACCGCCCGGATGTACAATGATGGCGCCAGCGAAGTTTCCCTGGGCAAAGCCCTCAAGGGGCGGCGGGACAAGGCCTTTGTGATTTCCAAGGTTTCCCCCGCCCGGGCCTATCGGAAAACTCTCAAGGAGGAATGTGAAATTTCCCTCAAAAATTTGGGGATGGACTACCTGGACCTCTACATGATGCACTGGCCTATCAACCCCCTGGGGATCAAGCACTTCACCAGCGATCCCGAAGTGCTGGCCAATCCGCCCACCACGGAGGAGGCCTTCGCGGCCCTGATGGAGCTTAAAAAAGAGGGCAAGATCCGCCATATCGGGGTGAGCAACTACGGGATCAAACAGATCAAGGAGGCCGCCGGGGCCTGCCCGGAGATCGCCGTGAACGAAATGCCCTACAACATCATCTCCCGGGC
>JAIRPG010000035.1 GCA_031257105.1 Treponema sp. | reverse complement strand
GTTTGAGGAATTATCCTTACTCTTCTATAAAGATATAGCGATGTATCTTGAAAAAGAAAAAAACCAAAAGTTTGTCGAAAGGCTAATAAATATCGGTTCTTGTATCGGAAAAGAATCAAAGGAGGATTTCAAAAAAACCAGGGAAAATATTTTTGACATAACCAATATGCTGGTAGGTGAGCTTGGATTGGGCGGTAGCGTTGACGTGGAGCAGTATGATAAGCTTGAAAAAGAGCTTTTCCCCGGTTTTTTCCGCCATGCTCTTGCAGAAAACATTTATAATGAACTCAAAAGCCAACACAACTTCCAAAAAGGCAAATTTGAAAAGATTCGCTATGAGAACACTGAGCGCTTTGATTCAAAAAAAATCCATATACCTGCCGAATATCTTTGCTTTTATTTTAATATGGCGGAATCAAAGAAATGGTGTGACGCCAAGCTGATTATCGGTCCCTTTAACAACAGTAAGAGCGATATATTTTTGAAGCTTTTCATTGAGATGAATGTGGAGCGTAGCCTTCCTGGTTTATTGAGATACAAGTCCAAATCTACCGATATGGGGCGGCGTCTCATAAAATTTGAGGAGCAAGGCAAGGAAGTTGATGGAATAAAGATTTCAGAGCCTAAACCTCAGACAGGTAAAGAGAAATTAGCTCCGATAGATTTTGAGGATGGAGAGCGTCTTGATGAACTGTACAGGGAAACCTATCCTGCGGTGGCGAAAGATATAGCTGAACGAGTGGGGGAAGCCTTTCAGGAGGCAAGAATCAACGAATTAACGGGAAAGGATGATCCCCAGAAAACCGGAAAAACGTTATCCATTCTCGAATTTATGAAGCAGGTGCAGCTTATCGATTGAAAGCCCCGTATTGACACTTTTCGCCGTTGCCGCCGGTAGGTACTTGACACCTGTCTTGAAAGCCGGTACCATAGAATTGTTCTTACACGATGCGGCCATGGTGGAACTGGTAGACACGCCAGCTTGAGGTGCTGGTGCCGAGAGGCATGGAAGTTCAAGTCTTCTTGGCCGCAGAATTAAACCCCGTCCTTTAGGGCGGGGTTGTTGATTTTTTGGAGCGCGTGTTCCGAATGGAGGTGTGTTATGGATAAGGTTCGGCTTGGAATCATCGGTATCGGTAATATGGGTTCTTCCCATGGGAAAAACATCATCGAGGGGAAGGTTCCCGGAATTACGCTGGCGGCAGTGGCGGATTTACGGGCGGAACGGCGGGACTGGGCGGCGGAGAATCTAGGACGGGATGTCCGCGTATATACAGACGGCAGGGAACTTATTGCCGGCGGTCTCTGCGATGCGGTGCTGATTTCCGTACCGCATTACGATCATCCGGTTTTTGCGATAGAAGCCTTCAAGGCCGGCCTCCACGTGCTCTGTGAAAAGCCCGCAGGGGTCTACACCAAGCAGGTACGAGAGATGAACCACGCCGCAGAAGCCAGCGGTCTGGTTTTTGCCCTCATGTTCAACCAGCGAACCAATGGACTGTACCGGGAAATGCGCCGAATAGTCGCCGAGGGAGAGCTGGGAGCGATCAAACGGGTCAATTGGATCATCACCGACTGGTACCGCACCCAGAATTACTATGATTCAGGGGATTGGCGGGCCACCTGGACAGGGGAGGGAGGCGGCGTATTGCTCAACCAATGTCCGCATCAACTGGATCTTTTCCAATGGATCTGTGGGATGCCGAAAAAAGTTAGGGCCTTCTGTCATGAAGGCAAGTGGCATAATATCGAAGTTGAAGACGATGTTACCGCCTATTTTGAGTATCCTAACGGCGCCACCGGTACCTTTATCACCTCAACCGCCGATGCGCCGGGGACGAACCGGTTTGAAATCACCGGTGAAATGGGTAAACTGGTCTGCGAAAACAATGAGCTTCTGTTCTCCAAGCTAGAAGAGAACGAGCGGAGCTTCTGCAAGAACGCTAAGAGCGGTTTCGGCGCTCCCCCTTATGCGATTCTTAAGATAGCTCCCGTCGGCGGTAACGAGCAGCATATAGGAGTGCTCAAGGCTTTCGCGGATCGAATCCTCCACGGCGGGCCACTGGTCGCAGATGGCGCCGAAGGAATTTGGGAGCTTACCCTTTCCAACGCCATGTACCTTTCTTCCTGGTTGGATACCACCATCACCCTACCCCTCGATGAAGACCTTTTTCTTGCGGAGTTAAATAAACGGCGTGCAGCTTCCCGCCACAAAGTCGGGTCAGGCCAGGTTTTTGCGGTTTAGGAGCAATTTATGGTCAGCGGTATGAACTACGCCCCCCAGGGCAAACCGGCGCCGGTTGTTGCGCCGGGGGAATTCTCTATTGCCGCGCTGGCGTTGGATCATGGGCATATCTACGGTATGTGCAGGGGGCTTACCGAAGCCGGGGCAAGCCTGAAATGGGTCTACGATCCCGATCCCGCCAAAGTTGAGAATTTTCTCAAAGTCTTTCCCCAGGCCGCTCGCGCCGAAAGCGAGGCTCAGATTCTCGAAGACCCCCAGGTGCGGTTAGTGGCTTCCGCAGCGGTGACGAATCTTCGTTGTCCCCTGGGTATCCGGGTTTTGGAAGCCGGGAAGGATTACTTCACCGATAAGGCCCCGTTGGTAAGCCTGGAGCAGTTGGAAGCTGCCAAAAAAGCCGTCGTTAAAACAGGCAAAAAGTACATGGTGTACTACAGCGAACGGCTCCATGTAGAGAGCGCGGTCTACGCGGGAGATCTTATCGCCCAGGGAGCTATCGGCAGGGTACTCCAGGTGATAGGTATGGGGCCCCACCGGCTCAGCGCCGATTCCCGGCCCTCCTGGTTTTTCAATAAAGCCCAATACGGCGGTATTCTTTGCGACATCGGTAGCCATCAGATCGAGCAGTTTCTTTTCTACGCCGGAGCCGCCGATGCGGAGATCCTATGCAGCAGAGTAGCCAACTACAACCACCCCGAATATCCTGAACTGGAAGATTTTGGAGATGCCTCGTTGGTGGGTGATAACGGAACAAATCATTACTTCCGGGTGGATTGGTTCACTCCAGACGGCTTATCCTCCTGGGGAGATGGACGTACCTTCATCTTGGGGACTGAAGGAACCATAGAACTCAGGAAGTATCTCAACGTGGGAACCGACCCTTCGGGGGATCACCTCTTCCTCGTCAACCGGGAAGGGGAGCGTCACCTAGAGCTATCCGGCAAGGTGGGGTACCCTTTCTTTGGCCGGCTGATTCTAGACTGCCTTAACCGCACAGAAAACGCCATGACCCAGACTCACACATTCAAGGCTGCGGAACTTTGCGTCAAAGCCCAGATGCAGGCAACGGTTCTCAATCTGCGTAGAATCAATAGCTGATAAAGAAGAATACGCCCTGTTCCCGGCTTAGAAGGCGTCTGTGCGTATAACGAGGCCGTCTATAAAATCACCCAAAAAATCCGCCGGGCTGGTCTCGCGATTGAGGATCTGGTAAACCCCGGTAGAAATGGGCATCTTGAGCCGGTACTTTTCCGAAAGAAACTTTACGTACTTCGCGGCGGCGGTTCCTTCGGGGAGGTAGCCGATCTCTCCAATCCGGGCAAGGAGATCATCCAGATTGATAAAAGGAGCAAGGATGTTCTTCTCGATGATTTCTCTTCCAAAACGGCGGTTCCTGCCAAAAACAGAACGGCAAGTCACATCGAGATCCCCCACCCCAGAAATGGAAGTAAAGGTCTCCGGGTGGCTGGCTCCCATGGCCATGCCCAGCGCCTGAATCTCGTTAAGTCCTGCAGCCAGGAGCAGCGATTCGGCGCCGTCACCGAATATATCTAAGGCAGTGTCCACCGCCCCGCCGGTTTTCAGAGCGTCCAGCATCCCAAAGGCGATGGCGATAACGTTCTTTGCCGCCGCCGCCACCTGTACTCCTCGGACATCGAAAGAGGAAAAGACCAAAAGCCGCTTACTTCGGAGGAGATCACGAAAGCGGAAGGAATTCTTGGCGCTTTCACTAGCCGCGATAAGGCCCGTAATCTTCCCCCGTGACACCTCCTCGGCGTGACTCGGCCCGGCAATGTAAACCAGGGAACGGCGATAGAAACCGGGCAGGTAATCTTCCAGGGTTTCCAATATCAAACGGGGACCATGAACGCTCGGCAGAAAACCCTTGGTAATCACGGCGATACAGGTTTCCCCCTCCCGAATAGACGGCGTGGAAAGGATCCGCCTTACCGTATCCAGCAGGTAGAGGGAAGGAGTTGCCAATATGAGGAATTCCCGGTCATGGGCGGCCTCGGAAATATCCTCCACAGCGCGGATGTTACGGGGCAGCTCTACCTCCGGCAGATACCGGGAATTGCGGCGCTCTGAATTGATCTCCTTCGCAACGGCGGCGTTATGGCTCCAGAGTACCACATCGCTGCCCTTGTCGGCGATAACTTTAGCTATGGCGGTTCCCCACGCGCCGGCGCCCAATACGGCAATGCGTTCACTCATAGGGCGTTTTTCGCCAATTGCTCAAATTCATCAAGACGTTTGGCGATGACGGCAATGCCGCCTTGCCAGAAATCCTCCCCTTCCAGGTTGAAGCCGGCGGAACGGGCCACTTCCTCAGCGGAAGCCTGGCCGGTGAGCCTGAGCAAGTTCCGGTAAGAGGCGGCAAAAGCGGCCCCTTCCCGCTCATAGCGAGCGTATAGACCCAAGGAAAAGAGGAGTCCGAAGGCGTAGGGATAATTGTAGAATGCCAGACCGGGGCTGTAGTAGTGGCTCTTGACAGCCCACATATAGGGATGGAGGAGTTCCGCCGCTAGACCTTCTCCGTAAGTCTTTTGTTGGGCATCGAGCATGATGCCGCAGAACTCTTCCGGGGAAAGCTCCGCCTTGGCGCGGCGATTGAAGACTTCTTGCTCGAAATAGAACCGGGAGAGGATGTCTACAATCACCTGGCAGCTATCCTTGAGGTTCCCTTCGATAAGCCCCAGACGTTCTCTATCGCCCGGTTGTCCAGCAACGCTTTTGGTCAAAGCCCCTTCCAGCACAATGGTTTCGGCAAAGATACTGGCCGTTTCCGCCAGGGTCATGGGGTAGTGCGACCGGCTTCTGCCCAGATCCTTCAAAAGTTCGTGGTGCCAGGCGTGACCCAGTTCGTGAGCCACAGTGGACACCGAGTCGAAGGAACCCTCGAAGTTGCAGAGAATGCGAGACTCGCCTTTGAGCGGGAAACCGGTACAATAAGCGCCTCCCACCTTACCCTCTCGACCTTGGGCGTCTATCCAGGAGAGGGCAAAGGCGCGGCGGGCAAAGGCTCCCATACTCGGATCAAAAGCGCCAAAGCGATCCGCGATAAATTGGGCGCTCTGCTCCCACGTCCATTTCCGATCCGCGCTTCCCACCGGCGCAAAGAGATCATAGAAGGCGCAGGACTCTACGCCCAGCAGGGCCGCCTTAACCTTGAGGTAGCGGCGGAACAAAGGCAGGGCGCTTTCCAGAGCGGCGATGAGTACTTGGAGGGTCTTTTCCCCCACGCGGGACTGGAAGCCAGACTTCCGTAAGGCCATGTGACTTGCGAAAACGCCGGCGGGTGTGTCTGCGCCGCCATTCCCCCAACCACGGCGGACATCCAAGGTGATAGAAACACCTTTAACGCCATTTAGGGCCGCTGCCAGCGGGATCTCCACGTTTTTCCACGCCTCCAGTTCCGCCCGGTAAGCCCGTTCACGAATCGTCCGATCGGGGTTGTGGGCCAGATCTCGTAGCGCGATGACGGTCTTCCGCTCCCCCGTGACGGGATCCCAGAGTGCCCACGCCGTAGAGGAAACCGCTTCGTGAAGCCTGCTCCAAGCATCCCCGCCGGAACGGGAGAGATCGTTGGCCAGATCTTCCATCTCGCCGCTCATTTGAAAGGCGGCTTTTGCCAGGGATTCCCGAATGAAGAAAGCATAAGGTTCCAGGACGGTGGAAGTTTCCAGAAGTATCCGAACCGTATCCCGCCGCTCGGCTAGGCGGCTGCGGAAGATAACTTCCGCTTTTTTCCGGGATAACGCCGCCGACTCGATGGCGTTGATCTCCGCCAAAGCCCGGCTATTTCTGGTGTCGGCGGTGTATACCGCTTCGGCGTAAGCCGTCAAATTCTCGGCAATATCCCCTGTATCTTCCAGCGCCCGGATCAGGGTCGACAGAGCCTCCTCCAACGCAGAGGGCTCTTGGGGAAACGGCGGCTCCAACTGCTTAAGCAAGGCGGCTGCCCGCTCTTCAAGAAGCTTCAGGTCTTCCCGGTATTCAGATGAATCGAAAGAAAGATAGATGGAATCGAGGTTCCACCGGGGAAGGGCTGTTTCGGTGTCCGGCCCGGCGGCTTGAGAACTAAAACCAGCGGCCATTGCCGTCCTCCCATTCGTATAGTTCTTCGGGTTTGAAGAAAAGGGCGGTTTCCCGGCTGGCGCTTTCGGCGGAATCCGAAGCGTGAACAATGTTAAGCCTGGTGGAATACGCGAAATCTCCCCGTATGGTTCCCGGCGCCGATTCGTTAATGTCCGTTGGCCCTATCAAGCGCCGTACCCGGCTGACAGCCGCTTCTCCCTCCAGGATCATAGCAATTACCGGCCCAGAAAGGGTATAATCTACCAGTTTTTCATAGAAATCCCTGCCCCGGTGTTCGGCGTAATGGGCCTCGATTAGAGCTTTATCCATCCGCATAAGCTTGAGTGCGAGGAGCCTAAGGCCCTTTCGTTCAAAACGACTCAGTACTGTCCCCACGATCCGGCGCTGCAAAACGCCGGGTTTCAGCATCACAAAAGTTCTTTCCATAGTGTTATCTTAACATACACCGTGAATCACCGAAAGACTATGTCCCCAGAAGAACTCTTTCTGCGCGATGATAAGGAATTGAAAATATCCTACAAAAATAGTAATATTTTCACTAGAACCTCTTGCTTTTTCCCAGAGAAACGGCTACCTTTTAGTTTGTCACTGAGATACGGTTATTTAGCGCCTGCCTTTCAGCCTGCTGATTTTGGCTAAATTGAGCTTTACCTCATCGATGTACGTCAACCGTATTTTCAGCCGCCTCCCGGGTTTCCTCACCTCCTTTTCCCGGGAGGTTTTTTATTTTTACAGAGGTTCTGGGTAGTTTAAATTTTCTTTACCGGGGTTCTTTAAAATCGCCGCATAGCGTCGGGCTTCCCAATGGGCCATGTCCAGATTTTGTTCTCGCCAGTTGCCGCACTCTGCGGCGGCGGCGCCCGGAATGGGCCCCTCAAAGAGGGCGATCCAGTCCAGCATTTCCCGAATGAGCGGGAGAATACCCGCCGAATCTAGTTCTCCTTCCAGGATCAGGTAACAACCGGTGCGGCAACCCATGGGGCCAAAGTAAACTACCCGGCTGCCCCATTCCTTGTGAGAACGGAGGAATGTAGCCCCCAGATGCTCGATGGTATGCAGAGCGGGCATATCAATGACCGGCTCCTGGTTAGGCTCCTTGAAACGAAGATCAAAGGTGGTAAGGATTGTTCCCCCAAAACGATCCTTCCGGGAGACATAGATCCCCGGCTTGAGCCTCAAATGATCGATCTGAAAACTGGCAATTTTCTCCATAATTATATTCCTCCTTAAAAAGCGGCTGTATAGCAGATCATTTCCCCTATTCATCTCTCCAATCTTTTACAATCCGGCGAACTATCTCGGCGGAATGTTTTGAAGCAATAGGCAGGAATTCATCAAATTTTACCGGCGATTCCACGCCGGCAATGTCCGATAGCGCCCGGATGATCAGAACCGGGGTATCAAAAAGAAAACAGGCGTGAGCAATGGCAGTCCCTTCCATTTCCACAGCCCGTAAAGCCGGGAAGAGCTGGCGCAGTCTGGCAATGTAGGCCGGCTCATGGACAAACACATCCCCGGAACCGATAAGGCCCCGGACATGATTGAATGACGGAGGCAGAACGCCTTCACGTTTCAGCGCATCTACCGCGCTTTCTGCCCGGCGAATCAGATGTTCCTGTACCGGAAACACCGCAGGCATAGCGGGCAGTTGGCCCGGCGCATAGTTAAAAGCGGTAACATCAACATCGTAATACACCAGAGAACTGGAAATAATAGCGTCGCCAAAACTGAGGGAGGGATCTATACCCCCGGCGGAACCGGTGTTTATTACCACAGTCGGTCTAAACCGGTTGATGAGCAGGGCGCAGCCTACCGCCGCATTAACCTTACCGATACCACAACGCAGTAGTACGACTGGTTTTCCTTCAAGGTTTCCTGCTACGAATTCAAAGCCCCCTGTAGTTTCGGTTTGTATATCCTCAATCCGTTGTCTTATGAGCGTTACCTCATCTTCCATAGCTCCGATAATGCCGATCATAAAGGCCTCCTCACTATTCCATTACGTAACCGAATAATGATCGGCCACCGTTTTACGCCATTCAGCCCGGTTATCTTTATCTTCCCATTCCAGAATCTTCTTTATGGTGAATTTCTTCGTATTCTGAGGATTGGAGAAGTGGACTATCCCAAACCGGCCTCTGCCGATGTAGGTAATCGTATCCCCCTTTTCCAGAATTTCTCCTTGGGCAATCTGCTCGGTTACACAATCAAAATGGGCGGGCTGCTGTGAATCTTTATCGCTTACCGCCATAGCAAGATCCCGAATAGGCTTGCCGCAAAGCGGACATTCCAGTATCGGTAACGGCTCAAGCGGAGCCTTTACCGGAGTCCATTTGGGACGATCATAGATAATCCCCCGATTTTTATCGTAACGCGGCTTCTCGGCCCGTTTTTTCCCCCCACCGGAATAGCCTTCAGACCACTGGCTCTCATTCCGATCCCGGTTTTTGAAGGGCCTGCGCTTGTTATTTCCCCCCTTTCCGCTGCTCATAATATTTTTCTCCCCGACGAGCTTCTAACAGCTCATTACTCAGCACCAAGGCTATACGCTGAATCGCCTCACCTAAGTACGCCTCATTATGTATTTTTTTACGCAAAAGCGCAATTCGAGAAGAAAGCAGCCTATCTTCCTCTTGAACCACTTTCATATTTGCTCCATAAACGCCCCAGGCAGGTGGGAGATCTTGTCCGGCGCGATAAAGATTACGTCAAATCGAAGGGCCATACCATTATATTCTCGATGGACAGAAAGAAAATACTTAGCTGTTTCTATGATTCGACGCCGTTTTTTGGAGTTTATACCGTATTCAAGTTCCCCGTACCCGTAATAATTCCAGGTCTTTACCTCAATAAACGCTAAAGTTTCACCTTCCGCAGCGATTAAATCGATTTCACCCCATTGGGAACGGAAATTCCGGGCAATGATCTTGATTCCCCGGCTCTCCAGGAGAGCGGCGGCCCGGGCTTCACCTTCCTGCCCCAGGCGGCTTTTACTCACTTTTTGCGGCGACTTCCCTGGAATCAAGAGCCTTGACGATAAAGAAACTTTTTTCATTGAGGAGATCGAGTACCGGTTCTTCGTTTGGCTTACTGGAGCCGCCTGTTTCATCAATCAAAATACGAACCCGCGGCCTCAGAGGGGCGTCTCCACGGACTTCGACGACTTGGGCGACCGCCTTGTTATTGAGAAGCACCAGAGAACCGATAGGATAGATCCCCATGATTTTAATAAACGCCTTGAGGACATCCGGGTCAAAACGACTGGAATTATCCGAAAGGAGGTTCTTCATTGCCTGGTACCCTATTATGGAGTCCCGGTAAGGTTTTTCGCTCACCATAGCCTCGAACGCATCGGCCACCGAAATGATACGAGCTTCAAGGACAATTGCCGCGCCGGCAACGCCCAGCGGATAGCCGCCCCCGTCCCAGCGTTCGTGGTGCTGCATAGCAATACGCCCTATATCATCGGGATACGAAAGGGCTTGGCAGATGATATGGTATGAATGAAGAGGGTGGGCCTGCATCTGCTGTAACTCGGCTCCCGATAACCCCCCCCGCTTACGCAGAATATTCGGAGGAAGCCGCAACATTCCTGTATCGTGGAGCAATGCCCCGGTGACAAGCTGGAGGACAATCCTGCCGGACGCCTTGAATTCTTTGGCTGTCAAAGCCGAAAGGATCGCCGTATTAATCGAATTTTTTGCCAGCTCGCGGCCCTCAACTTTCCCGCATAGGATATAGCCGGCTGCCTTGAGCCGTTCTTCCCTCACCAGATCCAGCAGTTGATCGGCGATTATATCCACATCGTTGGAAGTTACAAAACCACCCGAAAGCCGTTCAAAAACCGTATTTAGCTGCTCAATAAGCGATAAATAGGCCCGATAAGGCTCTTTGTTTTCCTGTACATCCAGGGAGGCCGAGGTAATCATCGTTCCATCGGGTCCCACTTTTTCTAAGATTGCTCTGCGGCTCTTGAAGTTTCGGGAGCTTTTGCCTTACTGGGCTTCCGGCTTATCAGTTCCTTGATCTTAGCGGCTTTACCGATTTTATCCCGAATATAGTACAGTTTCGCCCGCCGTACTTTACCGGGCCGGACCAGTTCAACCTGGGCAATCCGGGGGGAATGAAGGGGAAACACCCGCTCTACCCCTACGCCATAGGAATTTTTTCTGACCGTAAAGGTCTTGCGTACTCCGGAATTCTTCATGGCGATAACGAGACCTTCATAAATTTGGACGCGCTCGCTTTTACCTTCCACGATCTTGAAATGCACCTTTACGGTGTCTCCAACCTTGAATTGATCCGGGTTGTCTTTCATCTGCGCGGCTTCAATAGCTCTTAATTCATTCATAGTCCTTCCTCCTGCCGATGTTCTCTCTTGTATTTTTTCAAAAAACGCTGATTGATGTTCGATTGAACCGGCATATATGCCGCAATCAGCGCTTCCCTAATCAATGTAACGGTCTCCGTGTCAAATAGTCCCTGTTCCTCGCCCCGATGGATAAGATCCGGCCGCAGAGCCAGGGTTTTTTCAACCTGCTTCCTCCGGCGCCATTGCCGGATATGCTCATGGTGCCCCGAAAGCAAAACTTCGGGAACTTTTAATGTAGCATAAATCTCGGGACGTGTATACTGGGGATACTCCAGCAACCCCCCGGTAAAACTTTCTTCTTCCAGAGATTCCGGACGAATTACCGTATCTATGAGCCGGTAAGTGGCGTCAATGATCACCAACGCCGCCGCTTCCCCGGAGGAAAGCACATAATCTCCCACAGAGATTTCATTGTCTACGTAGAGGTCGATAATCCGTTGATCTATCCCCTCGTAACGTCCGCAAAGGATGATAAGTTCTTGTTCCGCCGCGAGTTTACGGGCGAGTTCCTGGGTAAAGGGCCGCCCTGAAGGGCTCAGATAAATAACCTGAGAACCCTTATTGCCCCCCTCCCCTGCCAGATGGTTCCGGGCTCCTGCCGCTTCCAGCGCCCGTCCTATGGGTTCAGGCAGCATGAGCATTCCGGCGCCGCCGCCGTAAGGAGCATCGTCGCAGCTATGGTGCTTGTCCTGCGCGAAGTCCCGGATATTCACTAACCGGTACTCTACAATGCCCCTGCTTACCGCTTTTGCCATAATGGAAGCGGAAAAATAGGCGTTTATGATCTCTGGGAACAGACTGAGTACCGTGTACCTCATTCAAGGATCCACCGTTCCAGCAGTACCACATTGCGCTTTTCTAGAGAAATATCCCCAAAGAACTCTTTCCGGAAAGGGATAAGCCGTCGTTCCCCTCCGGGAAGTCTGATTTCGGCCAGTTCTCCTCCTCCGCCTTCGATTATACCGGTAATTTCCCCCAGAATTTCGCCTTCAACAGTAACCACCTGCATCCCTTTGAGATCTTCCACATAGTATTCACCTGGGTTGAGAGGCGCCGCCATGTCTCTACTGACGACTAGTTCCGCCCCACTGAGGGTTTTTACGGCTTCGGGGCTGTCGATCCCCTTAAATTTAAGAAATAATACCCCTGAATGTCGCAGTGTTTCCTCGATTTCAAAGGTTTTTTCGGTCGCCCCTTCTTCCGCTTGCCCGCTGCTTTCCTTGTGTATGATAACGGATTTTAAAGCCGCGATATGATCATATTCACCGGAAAGGGAACGCACCTTTATCAAGCCTTTAACACCGAAAGGCGCCCCTAAAATTCCAACGGTAAACTTTTCACGCATCTTGTGAAAGGCGATTTAGTCCAGAATCTCCAGCACCGCACGACTGCCGGTTTTTGCAGCGGATGCCTGTAAGACGGTTCTAATAGCCTTTGCGATACGTCCGTGTTTGCCTATTACCTTACCAATGTCATTTGGGGCAACTCTCAACTCCAAAACAGTAGATTTTTCCCCTTCCACGATACTGACATTTACCTGGGCAGGATCATCAACCAACGATTTTGCGATGTACTCTATTAGATCTTTTTCCATTTCCATCGGACTCTCCCCTTTTTAAGGAAACACGCAGAAGCTAAGCCATTATCCTGTTAGTTGGTTGCAACGGCCCCTAAAAAGAAATCTTTCTTGTTCAGAATACCTCGAACCGTATCGCTGACCAAAGCTCCCTGCTGTACCCAGGCCCGTACTCTACCGGTGTCAAAGTGAATCTGCTTATCTTCCACTTCAATGGGATGGTAATATCCCAACTCTTCAATGGTCTTGCCATTCTGGGCTGACCGTTTGTCCATTACCACAATCCGGTAATAGGGACGCTTCTTTGATCCAAATCTTTTTAGCCTTATCACAGCGCTCATGGTTCCTCCACGTATGCAAGCTAGTCTGTTTTCCTTTATAGCATACCGTCCTGATTTGATCAAGAGGCAACCGAGGGCCTTGCAGGGTGGCGGTAAATGTGACAGACTGCTTCTATTATGGTTGAAATGAACGGATATTCCAATAAACAACTCCTCCGGATGTTGGGGGAACATTCCTTGTGGGGTAAGTATGCCTGCCAGGAGGCGCTCCGCCGGAAGGAAGATTTTGTCCCGTTTCTTCTGGAGGCGATTGATTATGCTATCACGAATCCAAAGGAACTTGCTGACGAAACATACGAGTTGTACGTTCCCGCAGCTTTTCTTTTGGCCCATCAGCGGGAAAAGCAGGCGTATACCCGGCTCCTTGAGCTTTTTAAAATGGAAGACGTTTACAGCGACACCGACGGAGGCGCATCTATTGTTACCTTTATCAAGATACTTTTGCGGGATACCTTTAATGGGGATACCTCCCTGCTTCCGCAAATCGCCGAAGATCCGTCTAATGCGCTCTGGGTACGGATCAAAGCCCTAGACACTCACGCGCTCCTCTATGTTGACGGCTACGTCAGCCGGAAAGAACTGACGGAATACTTACGGTATCTTTTCAACGAGGTCTTTGCCGGGCCGCCCGAAAATAATGATATGTTGAGGCTTGTCACCATGATCGCCGGCGTCGTCCAGGATCACCATCTGCTGGAACTAAACCCTGAAGTAAAAAACCTTTACGATCATAAATGGATAGAGAGAGAGGCATTTGGGGACTACGACGCCTGGCTTGCGGTTGCCAGCAGCTCTGGTCAGCTTATTCGTGAAGGCCATATAAATGACGCGATACACGATCTTGCCGAGTGTGGTTGGTTTACCGAAGAGTCCGATGCTAAAAATTTTGAAGATAATTATTTTGACTCTACCCTTGATCACCGAAAGGCGGTTATCCTCCCGTTTAGGATAAAAAACGACTGAAACGCTCCCTGCCCAGCAATTCCGAATTGAAGCTATACTTTGCTGAGCGATCTCATTTCCGCCCAAGCTTCGGAACAGATGTTGTCCAGTCCGCTGCAAATTTCAGAAGATTGAACCGGCGTCATGGTTTTGTACCCCGCTACAGCTTGTTCCACAAATTCATGGGCGCGGCGGTAGATCGTTTTGCTCCCCCCGGCGATCCAGTTCGGCCAATCCTCTCGTCCAAAGATGGCTGAGTTCCAGTAGCTGTCTTTTATATGTTCCACCGTATGCGCTTCTCCCAGGAAGTTACCTGCGGGGCCCACGGCTTTTATCATGTCAAAGCCAATGGTATCGTCATTCACCTCGAAGCCATCGAGAATGTAGTTGTAGTAATCGATCCATTCGTTGTCGATGACAAGCTGCTCAAAAGAGAACCCCTGATCCGCGCCTACGATACCCTGGCACCCTATGCTCCAAAGCCCCGAAAGGCTGTTGAACGCGGCGGTAACTCCCTTTTCAAAACCGCCTTGAAAATCAGGCGAGAGGGCGTCGGTAAGGCCCGTGTTAGCCCCTCCCTGGATGCCGTAAAACCGGGCGAGCTGCCCTGAGGCCACCGCGAAAAGGGCCTGGTTTGGCGAGCCGAAGGAACAGATCATGGTTCTCAGATCCGAGGTGTGACAAGAGGCGGCAAACCCGGGGTATTCGCCGGTCATGGCGTGAACCAGGAAGATAGAGCCCAACACCTCCGCCGTTTCCAGGGTCAACGTACCGGCCACCGTAATGGGCGCGGTAGTGGAGCCCATGGCCATAGGCGCGATACCGAGCCCCCCGCCGGCCTTCGCAAAGGCCAGAGCCATCTCGATAGAATCCGCCTTAAAGGTGAGGGGGCTGATACATTCAAAAAGATAGCCCCCCCGCAGGCCCAGGAGCTTGTTGATTCGGGCAACGTATTTGGCTCCTGTGGGCGTGAGGATATAGGTTCCGCCGGGCTTTGTAGAGTATTTGTGTATGTCGGCGATGGTAATGACATCGGCGATCTCGTAGGGTACATCGGAAGGAACCACCGCAGCGTTGGCGCAGGGGATGTTTTTAAGCTGTTCCACCAGTTTTATAGCCTTGAGGTTGTCGTCTCTTAGGCCGTAACGCCGGCTTCCGGTTTCGTAATCCACCAGGCTTACCTGGGTGGAAATAGAGCCCCCCAGTTTTTGAGCTTCATCGGAAACCTTGTAGAGGCTCTTCGTCCGCATCTCGTCAATAAACGTTTCCATTACCTTCCGGGGGAAACGCAGTATCTGCCGGGCAGTATCTACCACGCAGCTCCGTTCCCGGCAGATCCCCAAAAGCTCATCGTTCGGGACGTGAATTCCCACCTCGTCAAGAATTTTCAGCGCCGCGTCATTGATGCGGAGTACTTCTTCCTCGCTCAGGACTTCCAATTTCGATCTGATCTTTCTCATGGTTTCTCAGCTCCCTACATGCCCAATTTCTTCTTGTTGGCGGCAATCTGTCCGGAGTAGATTTCCATGATCTCGTCCCAGCCGTATTCAGCGCGCTTAGCAGTGAATTCGGCAAAGAGCGTATCAAACTCCCGGTCGCTTGAGGCGGTGACGAACTTCGGCAGGCTTGAAAGCCAGAGGTTCTTGATGCGGACGCTGTTGATTCCCGCCCTGGAATCCGGATCCAACTCGCTAAAACTGTAAACGCCGCCGTAGAAAACGTAGGGCGCCGTCCAATCCCGGATGGCGCGGATATAGTCCGGGGATTCCGGGGCGTATTTCGCGGCGGTAATATCGTCGAGGAAGTAGCCCCATAGATTGGGTACGCCGCTCTCGTAATACACCACGTCGGGGTTGGCCATGTAGGAGTCCCAGTAGTCCTTCCTGAATTCCGCCTTGCCATTGACCATATCGTAGGTCTTGCCGGGAACGCCCATGTAGATCGTCCGCAGGCCCTCCTCGCTGAGCATGTAGGTAAAGAACTCAATGGCCCGTGAAGGGTCTTTGCACTTGGACGTGATGCCGGTGGTAAGCCAGCCGTCGATGCTGCCCCCGGGCAGGGTCGGCGGATCGCCCCGGCTGTTCCGGGGCCCGTCAACGGCGATATATATCCGGGAAGGATCGGTGGTGTGGATCAGGCGCTGCTGATCCTGCATATCAACCCACACCTTTAGGCTCGCGAAATACCGGCCCTGGACGAGCTTGTCCCCCACCTGCTCACCCCGGTCGGTGAAAATATCATTGGAGATGAGCCCCTCGGAATAGGCCTGCCTGAGGGTTTTGAGCCAGCGGATGTATTCCGGATCCGTGGAACGGTCGTAATACCTGCCGTTCTGTTCGTAGGGTATGGCCAAAAAATCCTGGAGATAGGCGTCCAGATGATCCCCGCCAAAGCCGTCTCCCAGGCCGAAGGGGTAAACCGGCACGCCGTTCTCCCGGGGCATATAAGCCTTCGCGTCCCGCAGGGCCTGGAGGAACCCTTCCGGGGTGGTCATGTCCGGCCTTCCAAGGGCTTCGTACATATCCTTGCGGACCAGGAAGGTGTGGTTGGCGTATACCTCATCAGATTCAGCCATGGCCGAGGGAGTGATGGTGTAACAGTTGTACCCGTACACATTGCCGTCGTCTTTCCGGTTCCAGTTAAGAATGTCGGGATTCGCCACCTTGAAAAAATAGGGATCGTACTGTTCCGCCAGCTTGTTCAGGGGCAGCAGTAACCCCGCGCCGGCGAGTTCATTGAACTGGGACTCCCACCAGGCCATGGTGATGATGTCCGGCAGATCCCCGGAGGCGATCATGGTGTTCAGCTTGTCGCCGTCGCCGCCGCCGATGATCTCAAAATCAAAGCCGGTGGTTTCTTTTACATACGCGCTTGTCCAGTCGTCGCCCCATTTTTCCTTCACCCAGCCCAGATTGATATACCAGCGCAGTTTCGTCGTATTGCCGGTATCGCTTTTCCAGGCGGGTTCATCGGGGTTCAGCGCCCTGTTTGCCCGCTCCCCGGCAGCCTGTTCCGGCTTTTGACAAGCCGCCGCCATGAACAAAGCCGCCAGGATGCAGACGGCCGCCGATACGGTTCTTCCAATTGCTTTTGTCTTCGACATAGAACGCTCCTTATACCACTATTTTACGGCGCTATCCTTTAACCGCGCCGATGAGAACACCTTTTACAAAGAATTTTTGCAGAAATGGGTACACGCAGAGAATGGGGACGGTGGTAACCACCATGGTGGCCAGCTTGAGCGCCTGGGACGAGGTGAACCGCATCATCCCCGCGGGCATATTCGCCGCCAGCCGGGAAGAGCCCCCTGCAACCACAACCCGGTACAGGTAGGTCTGAATGGGCATCAGGCTTGCCTTGTTGATATAGACCACGCCGGAAAAGTAATCATTCCAGTGGTTCACCCCCACAAAGAGCGCGATGGTTGCCAGCACCGCTTTTGAAAGGGGCAGGATGATGCGGATAAAGATCAGGAATTCGTTGGCCCCGTCCACTATCGCCGATTCCTCCAGGGAATCCGGAATGCTCTGGAAAAAGGTTATAAAAATAAGGCA
This sequence comes from Treponema sp., assembly GCA_031257105.1. Classification (GTDB taxonomy): domain Bacteria; phylum Spirochaetota; class Spirochaetia; order Treponematales; family Breznakiellaceae; genus JAIRPG01. The sequence goes on along the minus strand of JAIRPG010000035.1, from coordinate 792 downwards.
GTTGTAAAATCCGAACAGGCTTGGGATGATAAACACCAGAAAGGTATCGATAAGGTGAAGGTTCCGCAGCAGCATGAAATACGGAATCAGTCCGCCTGAAAAGAACAGCGTCACAACGCCGATCAGCATGTACAGTTTCCGCCCTATCAAATGGGTTTTGGAAAGCCCGTAGGCCACCATAGAGGTAAAGAACACGCCGGAAACAACGCCTATCACCGTCCGGGAAACGGTGATAAAAAAGGCGTTTATGACCTGCGCCTCGGCGAATACCCGCTTGTAATTTTCCAGGGTAAAGACCCGGGGCCAGAAATAAATGCCCCCCCGCATGGCGTCCGCGCCGTCATTAAAGGACAGCGTCACGATATACCAGAGGGGATAGATCACCAGGAGGCAAAAAAGGATCATCAAGAAGCCGTTCAAGGAGTCAAAAACAAAATCCCCAACGCTCTGTCCGTTTATGTATTTTTTCTTTCGTTCCATCCCGTTCTCCTTGGGTTAAAAAAGCGCGTCCCCGCGCATCTTCTTAGAGACTCCGTTGGCGGTAAGCAGCAGTATGAGCGCCACCGCCGATTGAAAGAGCCCCGCCGCAGTGGCGTAGGAATACCGCCCCAGCCGTATGCCGGTTTCGTAGACATAGGTATCGATAACCTCGGCCCGGGGCGCGTTAAGCACATTTTTCAGGATAAAAATCTGATCAAAATTGGAACCCATAAGGCCGCCGATGTTGAGAATAAAAAGCATGGCGATGGTTCCGGCAATGCAGGGCAGGGTGATGTACCACATTTTGCGGAA
>JAIRPG010000016.1 GCA_031257105.1 Treponema sp. | reverse complement strand
CGCCTATTCCCCCTACGAGCTTGAAGTTACGGGCTTGCCCGACGGCCTCCACCAGGTGGAACTCATCTGTTTCGGCTGCCGGGTCAACACCTTCGGCCAGCTCCACAACAACTACGAGCACCGGGATTACCACTGGTGGGGCCCCGGCTCCTGGTACGGCGGGGGCGCGGATTGGAGCTACGAGTACCGGTTCTGGCCCCAGGGGGTGCTCAAGTCGCCGGAGATACAATAAGGGTGAACCGGAGGGCTGCGGCCCTCCGGCGGGGGAGCCCCCGCATCTTGTTTTACATCGATACTTCGGAACGGACTACGCGGAAACCCACTGCGTCTCGCCGGATCGCCGGGTCGTTGTGACGCCGCACGGCGGACCGCATATAAATTTCATCCTGTCGCCAGCTCGCCCCGCGAAGCTCGCGTTCAGTACCCGAAGACGGGCCCGTCGGATCCGTCTGGGCCTCTGCGGAATAATCCGCGTACCAGTCCCAACACCATTCCCATACGTTCCCATGCATATCGTATAAACCCCAGGGATTCGCGGCCTTACTCCCTACCGATCGCGTCCCCTGGGGATCGACGGAATTTGTATTCACGCCTGTATCCTTTGTTATCGTATCCCCCGTGTTTGAAGTCGCCGTCGTTGTCCCCGCGCGGCACGCGTACTCCCATTCCGCCCCAGTCGGCAGCCGGTACCCATTGGCGGAGCGGTCCCACGTTACCCCGTTCCAGACCGCATTGTTTCCTGACGATGCTCCTTCCCTGGGTACATTCCCCCATTCGGCGGGATCCGTCTTCCCGTTTAGTAGGTACGCCGGCGTCAGCCCTTCCCGTATACTCAGCTTGTTGCAGAACACCAGCGCGTCATACCAGCTTACGAAATACATAGGATAGGAAGCTCCTATCCCGAATAAATTCCCGCCTTCTGCCGACGCTATCCGTCCTAAGGATGTTCCCATTACATCCTGCCACTCCTTCTGCGTTACCTCGTATTTCCCTATCCTAAAACCGCTCACCGTTACCTCATGTTGGGGGCTTTCACTCTGCGTCCCGACAAGTTCCATGAGGATCTCCCACTGCTCCTCGCTTTCGGAGCTTCCCATTATAAAAGTTCCGCTGGGAACCGCTACCATCTCCACCAGGTCTTCTACGCTCCTGGTAACTCCCTGGGAAGCCGCTCCCCCGCCCTGGGACGGCCCGCTTTGGCAGCCGCCCAGAAAGATTAGCGCCGCTAGGATGCCTCCACAAACCCAAAAATGTGATTTTTTCATAAAATCACCTCCCGCGTATGCCCGCCGGCAAATAAAAACCGGTATTTCTCCCAATGGAAAAACCAGGGATACGTTATCCCCCTCCGCCCAGCTTGTCAATTCGCCGCAATCCGGCCTATACTTGGCTGGGATAAAGACTGCTCTTGAAACATGGACGTGTTGCCCTTTTGCGAAAAAGAAAAACTCGACCGGGCCTTCCCCTTCCTGGCCCGGGGAACGCCAAGGCCGAATTTCTGGTTCCCCCTCCACTGGCACATCCAGGTGGAGATGCTCTACATCCTCCAGGGAAGGCTGGACGTGACCGTCAACGGGAAAACCCGGGAAGGCCGGCAGGGGGACATCGTGATAGTGGACACCGGGCTGATCCACGGTTTTTCCAATCCCGGCCCAGGGACGGATATATGGCTTTACCAGTTTGGGCTGGAAATTTTTTCAGACGCCCTGGCGGAGGTGCAGACCGGAGAGTTGTCGCCGGTGTTCAGGCGGAAACCCCTGGTTACCCGGCGGGACGACGGCCTCCTTCACGCCAGACTGGAACAACTGCTCCTAGATATGTTCGCCGAATACCGGCGGAAGGACGAAGGCTTCAGGCTGGCTATCATATCAAAACTCTACGAGGTAGCGGTTATCTTCCTGCGGGAAATTCCCGCCGAACCTTGCCTCCCCGGTGAACAGTTAAAACGGAAGAACAGCCACGAACGGCTGGAACGGATATTCTCGTTTATCAAAAGGAACTTGACCAACCCAAACCTCAGTCTGGAAATGGCGGCGGAGAACGTCTGCCTCAACAAATATTATTTCTCCCACTTTCTTAAAGAACGTACCGGCCAGAGCTTTTACGAACACCTTTCCCGGGCGCGGCTCCAGCGGGCTGAACGAAGTCTTATCGAATCGGAAACGCCCGTGACGGAAATCGCCTATAATTGCGGCTTCAACAGCATTACCGCCTTTAACCGGCTCTTCAAGGCATACACCGGCGCCACCCCTTCGGTATACCGGGCGGGACGGATGTCTCTTTCGGGCCGGGAGGAAGGGGAAGGACGTATTTTTCCAATAACCGCAATATTTGATTAAAAGAGCGCAATATCTGATTAGCGCGATCTTTCAAGTGGTACGTATACTTTTCAAAATACGTCATATTAATAGGGAGGTATTCATAATGAAAAGCAAGTCCGTAAATAAGGTTATTGTGGAGAACCTTTCATCTTACGCTTTCCTGGCGCCATGGCTCCTGGGGTTCCTTGTGTTGACCCTCTATCCAATGGCCTATTCGTTGTACCTTTCTTTCACTCAGTTCAATGTCCTGGAACCCCCCAAGTGGATCGGGCTGCGGAATTTCTTCGTCATGTTCATTGGGAACGCCGAGTATCCCCGGGATGAACGGTTCCTCAATTCCCTCTTTGTTACCTTCCGGTTCGTTTTTATTTCGGTACCTCTCAAGCTGATCTTTGCCTTGGCGGTAGCTATGCTGATGAACCAGAAACTCGTGCTGATCCCTTTCTATCGCACAATCTACTATATTCCCACCCTGCTGGGCGGTTCGGTGGCTATCGCCGTGCTGTGGCGGCGTCTTTTTGCGGGGGATGGGGTCATTAACACCATCATCAGAACGATTTCAAAAGGGACGCTGGATCCGCCGTCTTGGATATCGAGCCCCACCTTCGCCATCTACACCCTGATACTCCTGGCGGTCTGGCAGTTCGGCTCGCCGATGATCATCTTCCTCGCGGGGCTCAAGCAGATTCCCCAGGAATACTACGAGGCCGCCAGCGTAGACGGCGCGGGGAAGGCCCGGCAGTTTTTCGCCATCACCCTGCCGAGTTTATCCCCTATCATTTTCTTTAACCTGGTGATGCAGATGATCAGCGCCTTCCAGTCCTTCACCCAGGCCTACATTGTGTCCGGGGGCAATGGCGGCCCGGTGGATTCCACCATGTTCTACAGTCTCTACCTTTACCTGCGGGGTTTTGCCTATTCTCAGATGGGCTATGCCGCCGCTATGGCATGGGTTCTGCTCATCATTATTGCGATATTCACCGGTCTGACGTTTAGGGGTTCCAATTCCCTGGTCAGCTACGGAGGCGGAGAATGAAAAAGCAAGGAATCGTCTATAAACTGGCCCGCTCTGGGATTTCAAACATCATCATCATCATACTGGGCTTTGCCATGCTTTATCCGGTGATCTGGCTCATTATGGCTTCTTTCAAAGAGGGAAGTCAGATTTTTAGCGATCCGGGGCTTTTACCTAAAGAGTGGACGCTGCAAAACTACATTAAAGGTTGGCAGGGGACGAGTACCGTTCACTTTAGTACGTTCTTCGTCAACTCTTTTATCATTTGCGGCCTCTGCGTGATCGCCAACGCGGCCTTTTGCTCCCTCACGGCTTACGCTTTCGCCCGGCTGGACTTCAAGGGCAAAAAATTCTGGTTCGCTGTGATGATGCTTACGCTGATGCTGCCGGGACACGTGACCACCATTCCCCGGTACATCATATTTCATTCCTTCGGTTGGGTGAACACTTTTTTACCATTCATCGTGCCGAAGCTCTTCGCCACCGATGCATTCTTTGTGTTTCTTTTGGTTCAGTTCATCAGGAGCCTTCCCAAGGACATGGACGAGTCGGCCCGGATAGATGGATGCGGAAAGTTTGGTATTTACGTCAAGATCATCATGCCCCTCAGTGTGCCGGCCATAATTACCACGGTACTCTTCACTTTTCTGTGGACATGGGATGACTTTTTCAACCAGATGCTTTACCTCAATTCGCCGGAACGATTCACCGTGCCTATGGGCCTTCGGTTTTTTCTAGACAACTCAGGGGTTTCTTCGTGGGGTTCCATGTTCGCCATGTCGGCCCTGTCCCTGCTTCCCTGTTTTGTGCTGTTCTTCTCCCTGCAAAAGTATTTTGTCCAGGGGGTCGCTACTACAGGTATCAAAGGGTAGTTTGCCCTTAGTTATATATTTTGGAGGACAATAATGAAGAAAATGGTATTGGTGTTGGCCGCTTTTCTGGTAACAGGGACGGCGCTTTTTGCCGGCGGGGCTTCGGCGAAGGGCTCAACCGCCGGGCCGGGGGTGGTGCGCTGGTCGTTCTGGGGCGGCGAGAGCCGGATCAAGAATACCCAGTTGGCTATCGACAAATTCACCGAAGAGACGGGGATCATCGTGGCGGCGGAACCCGCGCCCGGTACGGCGGAACATTTCGCCAAATTTAAAACCCAGTTTGTGGGGGGCAGCGCTGCGGACATCGTCCAGTTGGGGGGCGATTTTTCCAACCTCCAGGTTGACGATGTGGGAACGGTGCTTCTTCCCCTGGACGATCTGGTAAAGCGAGGGATCATCGACACCTCGAAGGTGGACGCTTCCGCCATCGCCGGGGGAACCGCCAACGGCCGTCTCTACGCCCTGCCCCTGGCGGCGAATATGCCGGCCATCGTGTACAACAGATCCCTGCTGGAACGGGCGGGGGTGCCGCTGCCCAAGGTCTCCATGTCCTGGGATGAATTCCACACCTGGCTTACGGCGGTGAAGGCGAAGCTGCCCGCGGGGGTTTACGCCTTCGCGGACAACAGCGCTAACTCGGATCAGTCCTATTTCTTCGGCTACTGGGCCCGGGACAACGGCACTACCCAGTGGGACGGGACTAAATCGCTCCTCAAGGCCGCAGATGTGCAGAAGTATTTCGATATGTGGGCCGCCTGGCGGGCCGAGGGGCTCATTCCCCCCGCCGCCACCGCCGCGGACTACGACGAACTCAACGAGGCCTCTTCCTCCCTCATCGCGGGGAAGGCGGCGGCCTGCGTCCTCTGGTCGAACATGCTGGTCAATTACCAGCGGGCCACCCAGGACACCCTGGAATTTATTGAATTCCCCAACGCGCAGGCGAGCAAGGCCCTCTGGGGTCAGATGAGCCAGATGATGGGGATTAACAAGAATTCCAAGAACCCTGAAGCGGCGGCTCAGTTCATTAACTACCGGGTGAACACCCCCGACGTATGGAAGATCATGGGGGCCGATCCGGGAACGCCGGTTAATTCCGACTGCCGGGCGGTTATCCCCAGCGATCCGGTGACCGACCGGATTACCGCCTACCTCAACGTGGCGGGCGCTCACGCCAGCGTCCGGGATCCCAACATCCCCGGCGATTCCCAGTGGGGCCAGGGCCTGTACCTGATCGCCCAGAACGTGGCTTACGGCAAAATCACCAGCGCCCAGGCGGGCCAGCAGGTGGTTGAGCTTATCGCCCGGCTGACGACCCAGAACTAGACACTAAATAGTGTCTGTCCACAAAGTCGGTTACTTTGTGGACAGACCTTGCATTTTCTCGCCTAACGGCTGCGAAAATGCGTTTTTTAAGGTAGTCTGTCCATAATGTGTCTACATTATGGACAGACACTAATTATTATACCGGCATTGCTATTTTCGTCTAATATATGCGGCATTAAGCCGCCGCCGGGCCCGGCACACATTTCCATTATCAATCCGCCGGCGGAAACAATTTTTTTTGCCGCGTTTTTAATATTATTATTTTTTAATTCAGAGCGCCGGTTCCAGTTATATTCCACATATCCGCCATCAATTAATTCTTTTGCAAATTCAACATTATAATCAAGTTCTTTG
>JAIRPG010000106.1 GCA_031257105.1 Treponema sp. | reverse complement strand
GTGTCTGTCCACAAAGTTGGTTACTTTGTGGACAGACCTTGCATTTTCTCGCCAAGGCTACGAAAATGCGGTTTTAAGGTAGTCTGTCCATAATGTGTCTACATTATGGACAGACTCTATTTATAGTATCGCAAAACGCGCTTCTATGCAAATTCATCATTTATAAATGCCCCTCGTCCAAAATGATCACGTCCACTCGGCGGTTATACGCCTGAGCTTCCCTGGTTTCGCTCTTCGCAACCGGCATGGTATCGGCAAAACCAGCCACCTGGAAGCGCTTTTCATCCACCCCAATACCGGTAAGATAATGGAGTATCGCTCGTGAACGGGCGGTAGAAAGATCCCAATTGTCTTCCCATGGGCCGTTCGCGTCCACTTGTTCGTTGTCGGTATGACCTTCCAGACGAATCTTCCGGGGTTGTCCTCGACTGTCCAGCAACTCCGGGGACGCCAGTAAATTCCCCAGCCGGAGCAGAATGTCCCGGGTCTCGTCGATGTTGATCCGAGCGCTGGCGGGCCTAAAAAAAGCGTCCGCCGCCAGGGTAATGACAAGCCCCCGCTCATCGTGGGTAACCCGTACCTTGTTCGATCTGATATCGGGGGTAAACAAGCTGACCGCTTTTTTTAAGGCGGTTCCCAACATCTTGCCCTTTTCCATGGAGGGAAGGGCGTCAATATTATTTCCCAGATCGGCTTGTTTTCCTATGGAAACCGTATTTCCACCGGCTAAGGCTCCTAACCCCATGGTGTTCACCGATGCGGCAAGCTGGGACATTTGGGCGGTACTGGCGTCATCAGGATTAAAAAAAATAACAAAAAAGCACAGCATGAGGGTAACCATGTCCGAATACGTGGTTAGCCACTCCTGTCCCGAAGGCCCCCCGCCGCCGCTTCTTTTTTTACGCGCCATTCCTTAATCCTTCAATACTTCCGATTCCACAGCCTTGCGATCCACCGGGTTCAGATAGGCCAGGAGTTTCATAGCAAGGATCCGGGTATTATCACCGGATTGGATTGAAAGCACCCCTTCAATAACCATTTCTTTTACCAGCGTTTCCTTAGCATCCTGGTTTTTCAACTTATTAGAGAGGGGCATCATGATAAGGTTTGCCACCATGGAACCGTACAGCGTGGTGATCAAAGCCAACGCCATATTAGGACCGATGGCCGCTTTGTCGTCCAATTTACGCAACATACCGATGAGCCCGACTACCGTCCCTAACATACCAAGACCGGGGGCTAACGCCGCCCACATATTTACGGTACCGATCTTCGCTTCGTGCCGCCCTTGCATCTGACTCAATTCCAGTTCCATCAAATCCCGAATAACCGCCGCATCGGTACCGTCCACTACCAGGCGGAGACCCTTCTTCATAAATTCATCATCGAGATCTTCAAGCTCATCTTCCAGCGCCAGGAGCCCTTCCCGGCGAGCTTTTTCGGAAAAAGCTATCATTTTTTGGATGATTGCCGTTTCGTTGAAGACTGGAACGTTGAAAGTTCGCCCGAGAATAGCCCATATTCCCAACCAATCCGACAGCGAAGTAGCCGTAGAGAGCGCAAAATAAGAACCCAAAACAACCATAAGGAACGATGGTAAGTCCAAGATTGCCAGCAAGGAACCGCCGCCCACGAGGACGGAGAATACCACCATGCCAAAGGCGCCGATAAGACCTATTATGGTAGATATATCCATGTCATTCCCCTTCAATAAATGGATTGATTCGGCTACGATAGGCTTCTATCAATTCTACTACTTCCTTAATTTTTTCCCGGACAACCACATGCTTCCCTGACAATAATATGATAGTGGTATCAGGATGAGCCTCAATCGCCTCTATTTGGTGAGGATTTAGATAATATTCCATTCCATCCAGCCGACTGACTTTTATCATACCCTCATACCACAAAATAATCCATGCCGTCTCCGCTGTTTCTTAGTGAGACGGCATAGGATTCTCGCTTACCGTTTTAAGGTGAGAACTTCTTGCAATAGCTGATCCGCCGTTTGGATAGTCCGGGAGTTCGCCTGGAATCCGCGCTGGGTGACGATCATATCAACAAATTGCTCGGACATATCCACATTGGACATTTCCAGCGTACCGGAAAATATCTTTCCTTTGCCTTGAATGAGCGCCGGCGTAATATTAGCGTTCCCTGAGTTGTTGGAAACGACATAGTTATTATCCCCGGATTTTTCAAGACCGCCCTGGTTGGCAAAACTGGCCAACGCTACCTGCCCCAAAGCCCGGCTGGTTCCATTGGAATATACCCCGGTAATAACCCCGCTCTGATCAATCTTGAAGTTCTCCAGGTAACCCATGGTATATCCATCCTGCTCAAAAGCCTTGGTGGTACTCGTTTCGGCGTACTGAGTGATGGTATTCACCAAACCGCCCACCGTTCCGAGGTTAAGGGTAAATTCTTGGCGAATAGGAGCCCCATCGTCACCGGCGGTAGCGGACTGCACATCAAAGGCCACCCGCATATTCACGTTCCCCTGTGCGGGGGAAGCGTTCCCCGCGGCATCGGTCACGCCCGCCAAATTTCCCAGATTGGAGAAATTCACCGTGAAGGTATTCCCCTCCCCCGCCGCCGGAGCGGCTTCCCCAAGGCCCACAGACGTATTCGTGGCTTCCGCCGCTTCAGGATCCACCGTTACCGCAGCATTCCAACTGTTGTTCTGCCCGGGAACCCGGCTAAATTCTACCCGCAGCGTATGGGGAAGGCCGAAACTATCGAAAACCTTTATCTCCGTACCCCACGTACCATTGATAATATCGGCCTGACCAGCCCCTTCATCGATGAAAGGGGTTCGCTTGTCCAGATTGCAGGCAAAGTTTACATTGGCGGTAGCTCGGGCGGAATCTTTCCCTCCTACCGGGATGATAAGATCTTCTGTTTCTCGAGAGGTATCCATTACCTGAACGCCGTCAACGGTTCGAGCCATCCAGCCTTGAAGTCTCATACCATTAGCGGGAGTCACCATAGCGCCGCTCTGATCCACCGCGAAATCCCCGGCCCTGGTGTAGTAGGCCTTTTCCCCTTCCTTGAGGACGAAAAAACCCGTACCCGAAATAGCCATGTCTGTGGGCACTCCCGTGGTCTGAAGAGAACCTTGGGTATGGATAGTATCGATGGATGCAATGCTCATCCCCAGCCCCACTTCCTTGGGATTCACCCCGCCGACTTCTTCGTTGGGCCGGGCGGCGCCGGACAACTGCTGGTACAGCATATCCTGAAAATTCACCCGCCCCCGCTTGAAGCCGGTCGTATTAATGTTGGATATATTGTTACCAATCACATCCATACGGGTTTGATGATTTTGCAATCCTGATACGCCCGAAAACAATGATCGCATCATAATTTTTGCTCCTCAAATACTTTTGTTACCTGATCCCAATTATAGTAATTACCGTTCACCAGTATTTGGGGAACGGTATCCCGGGTTACCGCTTTAACCGTTCCCTGGACGATCTGCTGACCGTCAAATAATTCAACCGGTTTTCCTAATGCGGAAACCGCTTCGTTCCCGCTCAGCAGATTGGCCAGCCGGTTGAAGTCTTTCGCCATGCCGGTCATTTGCTCCAACGTAGAGAACTGAGCCATCTGGGCGATGAATTCCTTATCCTCTAGGGGGGCCGTAGGATCCTGATAGGAAAGCTGGGTTATCAATAGCTTGAGGAAGTCGTCCTTCCCCAGTTCTTGCTGGGATTTCTTCCCCTCATTTATGGTTTTGTTTAAAGCATCCACCTCAAAGGTAAGATGAGCCTTTTCCATCGCGCTCATAACCGGTTCAAATGCCATACTTTTCTCCTTCGGGCTTATGCCAACATATTGATCTGGGGTTGTTCCTGATCGTATGCCAAAAATAGATCTCGGCTCGACGGCGTCTCCCCAGCGTTATCGTAACTCACCGCAGCCACCTTAACGAAACCTTCTATCGGGAAATTCGCTTCCTCCCTTCCCCGTCTGCTTCGCCCTTCCCGGCCTCCCCCCGAAGCAACGGCCATTTCAAGGGTAGCTCCATCAAAACCGGAGTCCAGAAAGGCTTGCTCCAGAGAACGGATTTCCCGTTCAAAGGCCCGCAGCGCCTCATCGCTTTCCACGATGATATGACCCGCTATCTTGTTTTCGGCCATTTCTAAACGTATCTTTACATTTCCCAGAGATTCCGGTTTCAACGAAAGACGGATAGTCCCTTCGCCGCCGTCTCGGAGGAGGATGGAGGCATGGCGGACAATATCGCCGTTGAGGTTCTGATGAAGCTCTCTGGCAAGTATATCTTGAAAGCCCGATGCCGGGCGGGTTTCCCGATCGAGGCTAATCTGAGCCTGGGACTTACCGCCTGAAAGATCTATGGTGAGTTCCCTTTCCAAAGTCGCCGGCTTTCCGGCAGCGCCGCCGGTATCGGGCCCAGCCTCACCCCTGAATTCCGCAGTTTGAGCGCCCTGATTTGTACGCCCGTCCCTGATTTCAACAGTAAGTCGCTCTCGGCGTTTGTCCCGGCTCCGGGGCTCGGAAACATTCTCCGGAGCGGCGTTCGAGAGACGGCGGAGGTTTGACGAGGAAACCTTCTCGCCTTCCGCCTTGTCTTCGCGGACGGCAAGAGTCGCGGCCTTATCTTTTTTGACCTCTACGGGCGGTTCCGCTTTCTCCGCCAACAAGAAAGCTTGCTCCGGGGAATACTCTCCGGATACGGCTTCCCCCGAATCGCGCATCTCCCCGGCGGTTTCATGGGCGATCCCGTTGAATAGAGCGTTTTGTTTCTTCACCCCTGCGGTATCATCAAGATTCTTGACGATTTCCTGCGGAATCGCCGCTTCCAACGCTTCCTGTGGAAGCGCCGATTCCACAGGAAGCGCCGATTCCTCAGACGTTAATACCGTATCCGCCTGAGAGGAACCGCGCCGTTTTGCCTGTTTCGGAGCGGCTTCCTGGGAAATCTCCGGTGAAGCATCCGGCCCTTTCCGACGGGTAAGGTTTTTTTTCCCTTGGGGAGAGACCATTCCCGCTTCAGGAACTTCCCCGTCTTGAGAAGGCTCATCATGGAGGGGCTTCATCGGGACATTGTGCTGACCGCTGGGATTCCGGATATCTTTAAGCAATCCCGTAAGCAGTTTGGCAAATACCCCAAGTCCGTCTTTTTTTTCGACTCCGGCGCGGCGCGATAAACCGGTATTAGAATTCTCCAGACTTTTACCCGGCGCGCTTTCCGTAATCTGTGTAGGGGGGGATAACTGTATCACCGCCCGGCCTCCTCATTTTCATGCTCTTCCGCGAGGCCGGGAGCCGTCATTCACGGAACCGTTCTCACCAATACCGGCATTCGTGAATACGTTAATTAAGCCGGGATGGTCTTCCGGTCATCTTCCGCTGGAGCTCCGCCGCCCGTTCGGGAGGTAATAGAGACAACCAGTAGGACACGATGGAAGTAGTTCCTTCCGCTTGCGCAATCTCTTCGGTCTTACGGAACACATCGATGGCGTCTTGGTCATCCATCGCGGCGATAATGCCCACCGCCGCCTGGGGGGGCATACCGTTCAGATAACGGGCGTTCTGTTCGACGTTTCTGGTTCTAATGTCGGCTTGTTCGGCCTCGGCATTGATGGAATTTTCCCGTTCATCCAGCGAATTTTTCCGTTCATCCAGTTCCTCCGCCATCTGTTCAATTTCGCCCCGGCGGCGCTGAATTTCTTGTTCTTGCTTTTCCATTTCCTTAAACTGCAACTCCAGAGCCTCAAGGCGTACGGCAAGACGTTCCGCGTCAAGAGAAAGGGATTCGTCATCAACGGATTTTACCTGAGTCCGGCCTTCCTTACCGAAGAGACGGTATACCGGAACCAATACGGTCTTCGCATCGATCACGTTGAGGTAATCAAGCCACATCAGGCCTCCAAAGGCCATAACGGCGATGAGTAATATGAGAACGATAATCCGGCCAACCATAACCTACCCTCTTTAGAGCCTGTGCAAAACCCGGCCTGAAGTTTTGCAACAGCCTCTTTATTAATAATGAAATCTTCCCCGGATTCCCGTCAAGCGTGCGGAAGTTATTCCGAAACACGGTTGGTTTCAGAACAACTCTACACGATACGAACCCCTCATTCCTTTAAAAAATCGGCTCAGAAAAACATTTGCTTAAGGAGAGGCCGCCTAAAACAACATATTCGCCGCGAACTCATCCATAAATGCCGGATCCGAAGCAAGATCGATAACCGTACTTTTGGCAATTATCCGTTCACAGTTCCCCAAAAAGGCCGCGTCTACCAAACAGCGCTCGGCTCCACGCAGACTCAAATTTCCGCATACGGCGATTTTATCGGCGATTTTATCGATAAATTCCCGAGGCAACAGTCCCGCAGTGACGGCGTTTTGTTTATCGATGAAGAATCCCAGACCTCCAGCGATAAAAACGGCGCCGATACCGTCTTCCGCCAGCCCCGCTTTTTTACAGAGGAGCCGAATCCCCGACATAATGGCGCTCTTTGCTAGTTGGTACTGCCGGATATCTCGATTAAGGAGCCGTATCTCCCCGGTGATGGTAAAACCGTCGCCATAGGCATCGTCTAAAGCGCCGGTCTCATCGATGATTCCTTCGCGCAACATAAGAGCCACCGCGTCGATAAGTCCGCAGCCGCAAATACCCCGGGGATAACCGCCGCCGATGGTGGTAAAGGACAGCTTCCCTTCCGCCCTGAAGACCTTATTAATGGCTCCGAAGACGCTGCCTATTCCACAAGATATTTCAGCTCCTTCCAAAGCGGGACCCGCGGCGGTCGAACACCCGTAAATCCGCCCGTTATGGAACAAAGCCATCTCTCCGTTCGTTCCTATATCAATAAGAAGAGCATTATCAACCCCCGAAAGAATATCCAAAGAAGCAAGGCCGGAAACGATATCGCCTCCTACAAACGCGGCGATAGAGGGCAGGAGGGTAATCCGCTCCACCGGGAGGGAAAGCTCCCCGCCCTTGAATTCTCGAACATCGAGAAATACCGGTTGAAAAGGAACGGTTCCCATGCCTGAAGGATCCGTATTGGCAAAAAGATGGAGCATGGTGGTATTCCCACTGACGGTCAGTCTTTCTATCCCGGCGAGATTCCACTTTCGCAGAAACCGGTTTAGAATATCGCCGCTTTGACGGTTGATCAGGGCAAAGAGTTCCCCGGTCTTACCTTGCATTGCGGCATTTATCCTACTCATCACATCGGCGCCAAAAACCCGCTGATCATTTAACACCGAATACGTGTCCAGGGCCAGCCCGGTATCCAGATCCACAAGCCGAGCCGAAAGCGTGGTAGTTCCTACATCTAAGGCGACTCCCGCCCGGGTAGGCATTCTTCCCGGAGGCGCGGCTTGTACATCAACCTCGTTCTGTATAACGGCGTCATCGTCTAAGAGTTCAATGGTTAAATCCGTTACGGGAATTCCCCGACAGGCGGAAAATATACCTGAACTATCGGGAGTTGTCCCGCTGATTGTTCCCGCTTTCAGCCTAACGCCGCACTTTCCGCAGAGACCGCGTCCTCCGCATGGGGCGCTCAAGACGATCCCTCCCCCGGCAAGAGCGGAAAGCAGAGGTTCTCCTTCTCGGGCTTCGCAAACTGCGCCGTTATGATTCGAAATCCGTATTTTCATGGAGAAACGATACCATAAGCCACAAGCCCGTACAAGTTTACAAAACCGTATTTTAAGCGGAACTTGTTCAGAAACTGAGTCTCAGAACAACTCTATTGTAAAAAAGACCGCCGGTTAACCGAAAGGCGCGGAACATGGCTTCCGGCGGACCGGATATTATACCTCCCGTCTTCTCCCCGTTTTGAGTACGGTTTCGATGAATTTTACCGTTTCGCGGCCCTCTTCACCGGTGGCAACAGGAGCGCGGCCTTCCCGGATGGCGGCGCAGAATTCTTCAAGCTGACGGCTGAAAAAGTACACCGTAGCGTTGATGGTTTTGAAAAAAGCTTCATCCTCGGCGCGAAATGTATCGAGCAGTTCCTTTTCCCCTTCAATGGTCCACAGGTCGTTCAGGGGCGGCTCGACGATGCTGCTCATCCCGGCGATAAACATGGCTCCCCCGTCGGTCTGCACTCCGGCGGACCAGGCGGCGTCGCCATGGATATGCACCTTGGCGTAGATACCGGGTTTTTGGGAATTGCTCACCAGTACGGAACCTAAGCCGCCGTCTCTAAACTTGATGGCCGCCACAGCGCTGTCCTCTACCTCGATATAGGGATGGTTAAAATTTTCCCAGTAACCTTTGATTTCTCCGAAAGGCCCCATATACCACTGAAGAAGATCGATCTGATGGGGAGCCTGATTAATGAGGATGCCGCCCCCTTCGGTTGCCCACTTACCCCGCCACGGATCGCTGTCGTAATACGCCTTATCCCGCCAGCCCAGGATGGTGAGCTGCGCCAGCACGGGTTTACCCAGCTTGCCCTCGTCGATGGCCCTTTTTATGCGGGCGCAGGCGGGGAACCAACGGCGCTGGCACATCACCGAAAGAAACTTTCCCGCCTTTTTCGCGGCGGCGATCATCTCATCACATTCCGCAACGGTAAGAGCCATCGGCTTTTCAACCAGGACGTGCGCCCCTGCGGCAAGAGACTCGATGGCCCCTTCCCGGTGCTGAGGATGCGGAGTGGTGATAATGATCGCGTCTACCTTGTCTTTTTGAACCATCTCCGCCGCCGTATCTCGGGATGCGATCTTCCATTTTTCCGCGAAACCATTCCGCCGTTCAATATTCCTGCCGGCCACCGCGACAAGCTCGCCCGTACTTACATCTTTAAGGGCCTCGGCGTGGAGATTAGCAACCTTACCGTACCCTAAAAGGCCTATTCGTACCTTGTCTTTCATGGTATAAGCACCACCTTGAGCAGATTATCCTCCCGGTTGTACAACTTATCGAACCATATCTGTCCCTCCGCCAGGGGAGCCTTCTTACTTATCAAGGAAGCTACATCTATTTTCTTCCGGGCGATAAGGTCAAGTACAATGGGATATTCCCCGGCTATAGCGCAGGATCCGAAAAGGCTTATCTGCCGGGAGACCACGCTTTGAAGGGGAAGATCGATCCGGGGACTCACATTGCCGATGAGGGTTACCGATCCCCCTTTACGAACGATAGAAAGGGCGGTCTGTATGGGCGCCGCGGCGCCTACCGCCTCAAAGACCCGGTCGATGCCCCGCCCGTTTGAAAATTTCCGGATCTTAGCTCCCAATTCAGGATCGGCGGGGTCAAATACCTCATCCGCCCCCCGCAAGCGGGCGGTCTCCCGACGGGAAGAATCCGTATCCAAGGCGGCAATCCGCCCGGCGGTGGATGCCTTCAGGACATCTAGAAGCAACAGGCCAATCAGCCCGGAACCTACCACCGCTACCGTCTCGTCAAGCCCTACCGGTGTGAGCCTGAAAGCATGGGCCGCTACACCGGCAGGCTCGGTCATAGCCGCTTCGTCGAAGGAAAGTCCGAGCGGCAAAGGATAACAGATCCGCTCGGGAACCACTACGTATTCGGCAAATGCCCCATGTCGCCGGTATTCATCGCAAGAAACTCCCAATACCATCCGGCCATCACAAAGATTCACTTGACCGTTCTGACAGTAAAAACACTCTCCACAGTAGATAGTGGAATCAAAGGTGATCCGGTCTCCCGCTTTGAATTTTTTCACTCCCGCGCCCACCGCGGATACTTCTCCTGCGGCTTCATGCCCCATGATGATAGGAGGCTGCCGTCGTCCGGTAGAACCGTCAAATCCATGGACATCGGAACCACAGATAGAGACCGCTTTGACCTTCACTAAGATCTCGTCAGGAGACCTTATTTCAGGTTCCGGAACTTCGGTATAACGCAATTTTTTGTATTCTTCCATTAACAACGCTTTCATAACGCCTCCTTAGCCCTAATAGATCCGGCTTTCTTTGGAATTTTCGTAATAATCGGGGTTGTTCCCCAATTTGTCCAGCACCGCCTTGCT
>JAIRPG010000096.1 GCA_031257105.1 Treponema sp. | reverse complement strand
GTTATGAGTTCGGCGATTTTCTGCGGCGCGTTATTGGCGGTCTGGGTAAGGCTGTTGTACATCTCGTTGTTGTCAAAGCATTTGTACTTGAGCCGGGCCGCCTTCTGGATGATGTCGCCGTAGATGCTGTCGGAAAGGGTGTTATTGATATGGTTCTGCCAGAGGTATGATTTCTTTTTGTCAAAGAAAACGATCACGACGTTTACCAGTATGGCGGCCAATCCCATGAGCAGGAGATCAGCGCGGGGAGATGAGGACAGGGAGGCCAAACCGTCGGTGATCCACATCTGGGCGGTAGGTATCAACATGGCGGCGAAAAAGACCAGCAGATAGAGCAGCCAAACGAGGAACACCCAGCGCCGCTCCCGGTTTCCGGGAAGGATGGAAAAGGCGCGTCTTATGCCAAAGGGAATGTTTTTCAACAGCCGGTTCATGCCTTCGCCTCCCATGCAAGGTCGTACCACTGGGCCTGCTCGTCCAGCATCCGTTTGTATTCGCCGTTCAGGGCGCTTAACTCCTCGTGGGTTCCGTCCTCGATAATCCGTCCTTCTTTCATTACCAAAATCCGCTTGGCCAGCCGGGCAAACCCGATGCGGTGGGAAACAAGAATCGCCGTGCGCTCTTTTACCATCTCCTGTATCCGGCTGAACTGGTTCAGTTCCGCCAGGGGGTCCAGCTTTGCCGCGGGCTCGTCAAAGATCAGCAGCGGTTTGTCGTTCATGTTCGCCCGGCTTAAGGCGAGGCGCTGCCATTCCCCGCCGGATAAATCCACGCCGCCAGGGTCTATCATCTTGCCCATCAACCGATCTATTCCGTGCCGCTCCACCAGGTACAGCGCTTCCCCCTTCTCCGCGGCGGCCCGTATTTTTTCGTCATTGTTTATTTCGTCAATATAACCAAAGCCGATGTTTTCCCGCAGGGTAAAGGGGTAGGTTATATAATCCTGAAACGCAACGCCCACAGCCTTGCCGATGCTTGCCTTGAGCGGCGCGCCGTCCCGCGTATCCGCAAGACAAACACTGCCGTGATGCGGCGCGTACAATCCTAAAATTATTTTTATCAAGGTACTTTTGCCGGAACCGTTCTCGCCCACAAGGGCAACGCTTTCTCCTTTCTTTATGGAAAGCGTAACGTCTTTGAGCGCGTCTTTTCCCCCTGTATAGGCAAAGCTGACATTCCTCAGATCGATGACCGTATCACCGGTACTATCGGCGACACGGTCGTTGTCCGCAGGGCTGTTTACGGGATCCGTTTGTTTTTGCCCATAGGCATCCCAAAATTCCTTCGCACGAGCTATCTTTTCGTTGTTATAATACAGGCTGGCGTAGTTGGAAGCGATATTTTTAACATCCCATAACATTTTCTCCGTCAGCTTCCAAATGGTTATGACACCGCCTATGGCGGCAAGCCCCTTCCAGGCAAGTATAATCAGAACGGCAAGCACCACAAAATTACTAATGGCTAAAAAAAGATGAAAACCACTGGAAAGATCGTTTATCTTCTTTTCCAGCGTAAAAGAACCGGTTCTTAACCCGCTCCTTATGGCGCTCCATCTATCATACAAAAAAGGCCGCATCGTATAGGCTCTGATTTCTTTCGCGTTTTGTTTTGAACAAAACAGCCCGGCCAGATAGCCGCTGAACCGGTTGGCGTTGGTGGTTTCCTGCTGGAAGTTATAGCGGGCTTTTTCGCTTCTCATGCTAAGGATGTAGCTTATAATGAGAGAGATGACAATTAAGGGGAGAATATAGATCGATATTTTTATGATAACAACAAGAGAAACTATAAATCCTATTACATCCCCAATGAAACAATAGAGGGCGTTTCCTATGCGCTGGATACTGTAGAATCCATCATAGGCGAATTCGTACCGGTCACAAAAATTTGAATCTTCAAAATTCTTTAAGGGAATATTCTGCGCTATGCCTATTATCTTCTCACCTGTTTTTATCCCTATGGGAATACTGCTTTTTGATTCCAAAATCGTATAAAGAGACCACCAAATCCAACTGAACGCCTGAATTCCGCAAAGCATAATGAGCGCGGTTACTATCTCGCTTATCTTTAAACCGCTTTTGAAAATATCGGTTAAAACATTTACGGCCCGCCCAAGATACACCGCTTTTAGCGGCTGTAAAATCATACAAATGGTTCCCATTGTAAGGCCAACAATAAGAAATACCGGGCTCATCAAAAAGGTCTCTTTTATCGCCCAAAGCACTGTCCCCAACTTCTCTTTAAAAGATGCCATGCGCTGTTCCTCCTTATAAAGCACAATTTATGGTAACACAGAGATTTTTAGCTGTCAAACGAAAAATCGTAAAATACCCGGGGAACGCGCCGGGCGGAGGTTGACAAGTCCCGGCGGACGGCTAGTATAGATCCATAAAAGAGGGGGTTCCAATGCAGGATCAAGCGGCTATAGCCGATTTCGCTTCCCGTATCAGGACAAATATCGAGCGGGTCTTTTTGGGAAAAACCGCCGCTATCGATATGCTGATAACGGCGTTTCTTGCCAGAGGACATGTATTGCTGGAAGACGTACCGGGTACCGGAAAGACTATCCTGGCCCGGGCTTTTGCCGCCAGCATGGATCTCAGTTTCGCCAGAATTCAGTGTACGCCGGATTTGCTGCCCGCGGATATTTTGGGGGTATCAATCTGGCAGCAGCGGGAAGAACAATTTGTCTACCGCCCGGGGCCGGTGGTGAACCAGTTTGTGCTGGTGGATGAGATCAACCGGGCTACCCCCCGGACTCAGTCGGCGCTTCTGGAAGCTATGGCGGAAGGCCAGGTCTCCGTGGAAGGCAAGCGGCTTCCCCTGCCGGAGCCGTTTTTTGTGCTGGCTACCGAAAACCCGGTAGAATTTGAAGGAACCTTTCCGCTGCCGGAAGCTCAGAAGGATCGTTTTCTCCTCTCCTTTGGGATAGGGTATCCCGACGCGGCTTCGGAAACGCGGATGCTGGAAGCTCAACGCCGGCTGAGCCATCCGGTTACGGACTTGAAGCCGGTGGTTCAAGCCGAAGAACTGGGCGCTCTTTGGGAAGCGGTAACCAAGGTGTATGTCGATCCCTCGGTAAACGGCTATCTTTTGGCCCTCATTCAGGCAACCAGAGAAGAGCCGAATCTCCGGATCGGCGTCTCTCCCCGGGGAAGTCTGGCGCTCTACCGCGCCGCTCAAGCGTTTGCCGCCATGCACAACCGCGGCTATGTCGTACCGGAAGATGTGAAATCAATGGCCGCGCCGGTGTTCCGCCGCCGGCTGCTGCTCTCTTCGGAGGCTGCGGTACGGGGTATCCTTCCGGACCGGATCGTCGAGTCCATACTGGATCGAACGCCGGTTCCCGAATACCGGCATACGCCATGAAGGCCGAACCGGGGGCGCCAAAATACGCCGTACTGTGGCTCAGGGGAACCGGCCTTTTGAACGCGGGAATCGCGATCATCGTTCTGTTGTTTCTTTTTGTTCCTATTTACATCGTCCAATTCGTCTGTCTTTTTCTCTTATTCATAGTCTTCGGATCAAGGGCCTACAGTGAATATCTGGTACGGCATATCGGCCTTCACCGGCGGGATACGGAACTGCGGGTCTTCCGGCACGAATGGGTATCGGTAGAACTTCTGGCGGAAAATTACGGACGGCTGCCCGCCTTGATGTCTGTGGTGAGCGATACTCCCGGCGCGCTTCCGGTTTTTAGAGACAACAAAACGCTCAGAACGTTTTGGCCCCGTTCCCGAACATCGGTTGTGTGGCAGGGGTACTGTTCCGAAAGAGGCGTCTTTACCTTAGGCCCCGCCGTGTTCCGGGGGGCGGATCCCCTTGGACTCTTTCCCTTTCGCTTAACCGCCCCTTTGATGGTAACACTCTTCGTGTACCCCGCGCCGGGGATGATCGCCTTAAAAAATCCCGGAGGTATTCCCCTGGGAACCCTGATAAGCCCCAACCCCCTTTTTGAAGATATGACCCGCTGCCGTTCCCTGCGGGATTACCATCCGGGAGACGAACAGCGCCGGATCAACTGGAAAGCTACCGCCCGATCGCGCCGCTTAACGGTTAATGAATACGAGCCCACCGTATCTTATCCCCTCGTTATTTTCCTCAACGCGGATTCCTCCGCGTATTCGTTAAAAAAGCGCGAAATCTACTATGAAAGGGCTATTGAAGCCGCCGCCGCGCTCTGCCTTATGGCTTCTCGTGAACGGCAGGAATTGGGGATCATCATATATACCGGACAGGCGCCGCTTTTGCTTATCACTCCCTCGGCTTTTACGCTGATCCCTATTCTGGAACGGCTGGCAGGGTTGAGATGGCGTACTGGAGAGACTATCTCTGGAGATACTATCTCTGGAGATACTGCATCGGAGACCGGCGCCGGACGTTCGGGCGACGGTACGGAGGTTATTTCGAGCGGCGCGGCGGCGCTGCTTGACCGGGGGAAGTATCTGCCGTACGGAACCAGGCTGGTTTACGCCGGGCCGGATTTTTCCGAGGCGGAATACAGGGCGCTGGAGCATCTAAGGCGGTATCATCTTTCCCTGGAGTACCTTATCATTGATGAACGGTCTATTCCCGTTCGAGCGCATCTTCATTCCCGCCGGTATCAAATGAAAGAAGGGGGATATGAAATCATCTGAGGTTTCCAAGGTTTCCGGCAGTATTCTTGCGGTGTACCTGCCGATGTCCGCGCTCTTAGCGTTTGTTGTTACCGCCGCCGGATTAATACGGCTGCCGTTTCCGGCATTGTCCCTATCCATACCTTTCGCGGTCTTGATGATACCCGCCGCGCTCTGCGGCGTGGCCGCTTCTTTTTACCATTCCCTCATGCGGAATGTGAAGGCGGATCATACGCCGGCGACGCTGCGGGGCGCCATCATTATTATGGCCGCCGTTTATCTTCCGGCGTCCCTGCTGCGTTCCGGCCCCTTTCCGCTTCGCTTTTCCCCCGGACTCGCTAATATCGCGGCCCCTTTGTGCGCGTGCTATATCTGGTTTATGACGCTTTTCCTAAAAAAACTCTTCGACGCGCGGGAACTTCTGGAAGCATACACAAAAGAACATCAAGGAGAAAAACTCAGACAACAGGTACTGGAAGACGCCGTCCTGCTGAGTTCGCTGGATCAACAGATCGGCAAAACACGGCGTATCTTTCTTATTCAAGTCATTATTATTTTTGTCTTGGCGCTTATCCGCGCCGCGGTAAAGCCGCCGCTGCCTGTTCCGGAATTTTTACTTTTGCTTTTGATGTTTGTAAACGAATCCTGTTTTTTCGGCCTTCTGGAAATTTTCACGGAAGAACACTCCCTGGCCGGGGAGGGACTCGCCGCTTCCCGCTCTGACCGTTCCCTGCGCGTCTGGGCCGCCGCGCTTTTTTGTCTGGCCGCGCTCTTCGGCGCGGTTATGCTGTCGCCGGGAAAAAGCATCCTGCCCCTGTCTCTGATAACCGGATTATTCGCTTTTCTCGCGGCGCTTATATCGGGCCTGTTCCACCCTATCGAAGCGGGAGAGCTTCCGCCGTTGGAAGCGCCGGAAATGACGGCGGTTCCGGAGCGGATGGCGTTTCCCTTCGCCGATGCCGTGGACGCCGAACCGTGGCCTGTCTGGGAATGGCTGAAATACGGCGTTATCGTCGTCGCGGTATTGCTGTTTATCGGTTTTATGGTAAAGCCTTTGTTTGAACGGGGACGCAGAGGCCGCGCCCTTGCGGAAAACCTGCGCCGTATAATAGCCGAATGGCTCAAAAACCTCCGGGCCGCGGCGTTTGGTTTTTTTGCTTTTTTTCGCGGTAGAGAAGCCCGCGTTCCCTTGAAACGGGACAACGACGCCGTCGGCAGCCTATCGGAAGATCTGCTCGCCCTCTATTCCCGGCAAAAAAGGCGGGGAATTCGGGGCGGCGCCACCCTTTTTGCCAGACTCATCATCTGGGGCGACGCCTGCGGCGTGTCCTGGAAATCGGCCTACGGCCCTGGAGAATACTGCCGGCTTTTGGAAGCGGCGGTTTTGAAAAAAGCCGGTTTAGAAAACACAGATACCTGCCCTCAGGCGATCATCCGCTGTGGCGAGCTCTTTGAACAACTGCTCTATGGCCCCGCCGGTATTTCCGCCGGGGAAGAGCGGGAATTCAAGCGGTTGGTGGAAGCGATTACCGGTTTACGTTTCTCGTGAAGCGGGATATAATTATTGTTAAATATGTTGTACCTTACCGGTTTCCATGCTATCGAAGAACACGTTAAGTCGGGCGGCTCCACCGGCTCTCTTTTGGTGGCTAAGGCGGGCCCTCGGGCTCGAGAAGTGGCGAGCCTCGCGGCGGAACGCGGGATCCGGATAGTCCGGGTCGGCGTCGACGAGTTAGATCGCCTTGCCCCGGATCACCGGGGGATCGCCCTTGAAGTAGAGGATGTTTCATCCGGTAACCGCGGCGATACGAGTTTGGAAGAATTTATCGCCGGCCTGAAACCGATGGGACTTTCCGGGCAGGATAAAAAAGAAAAGCAAGATGCCCTGGTGGTGATCCTGGACGAGATCACCGATCCCCACAACTACGGAGCTATTCTCCGCTCATGCGATCAATTCGCGGTAGATCTGGTTCTAACCAGGCGCCGGCGCATCGCTAAACACGCCGACATCATTTCTAAGACATCCGCGGGCGCGTTGGCGTGGGTTCCTTCCGCGGAAACCGCAAACCTCGTCCGGGCGATAGAAGAATTAAAGAACGCCGGTTTTTGGATTTACGGCGCCGATATGGCCGGAGAACCGGTGTATCATAAAGATCTTCGGGGCCGGGTTGCCCTTGTCCTTGGCGGTGAAGGAACCGGTATTTCCCGGCTCCTTCGGGAAAACTGCGACGCCATGGTATCGATTCCTACGCGGGGCCGCTTGAATTCCCTTAATGTTTCCGTTGCCGCCGGAACGCTTCTCTATGAAGTTTTGCGGCAGAGAGAGACCCGCTCATAAGAGCGCGCGAGAGCAATTTGTTGAAAGAGGAGGGCGTTATTCTGAAACTTCAGTTTCGGAACAACGCTCGTGTCTGTCTATAATGTGTTTACATTATAGACAGACACGACGCTAAGGATGGAGTATTATGAGCTATCTGTATGAAACCCATCTGCATACCAGCCAGGTGAGTAATTGCGGCAAGAGTCGCGGCGCGGAATTCATTAAACCGTACAGCGACTTGGGGTATACCGGTATTTTTGTAACGGATCATTTTTCGGGTAATGTAAGCTGTAAGGTAGACCGGAACCTTCCGTGGAAGGAATGGGTCAACCGGTTTTGCGAAGGTTACGAGGACGCCCGCAACGAAGGGGAGCGCCGGGGGCTGGATGTGTTCTTTGGCTGGGAAGAAACCTTTGAAGGCGATGACTATTTGATCTACGGCCTTGATAAAAACTGGCTGCTTGAACACCCGGAAGCGCGCGATTGGACGCGGAAAGAACAGTACGATGCGGTAAAGCGCGCGGGCGGCGCCGTAATTCAAGCGCATCCTTTCAGGCAGCATGATTATATCAAGACGGTACATCTTTCGACGGTTTGCGTGGATGGCGTGGAAGTCGCCAACGCGAGTCACTATGACCTATCCTACGACGCGCTGGCAATGCGGTACAGCCAGGTTCTACGCTTATCCGCTGTCGCCGGCTCCGATATTCACAACGTAAAACGAGTGGAAGAAGGGAACGTTTTTGGGGTATACCTAAAACAAAAAATAGAGAACGCCGCCGGTTATGCTCACGCGATAAAAGAGGGCGGCATAGAACGCCTGCATATCCCCGAAGGCTATGGCAGTCTTACGGGTAATGAAACGGTTTCCCTGCCTGTGGATATTCGGGACGAAAACGATAACAGCTCAGGCGGCGACTGGCGAAAGTTATTAAAATTAACGTAAATAACACATTGGCGGCGCCCGCTAACTGAAGAGCGGGATAGCTTCTTCCAGCGTTTCACAACGCCGCCATACGGTAGCCAAGATGTCCGGGGAAGGCTCAATAAGATCTTTCACAAAAACAGCGGGTATCCCCGCGTGGTGAAGGGCTTGGAGTCCCGCAGGGGAATCCTCAAATCCAACGCACCGAGCGGGAGTTGTTCCGAGCCGTTCCGCGGCGAGGAGGTAAATATCGGGGGCGGGCTTTCCCCGCTCTACCTCATTACCGCAGACAATAACGGAGAAGCGGCGGCGTATACCCGCATAGCGCAGTTTCCACAAGGCGAGCCGCCGTTCCGTTGAAGTAGCCACCCCCAGGGGAATTCCCAAAGAATCCAGATGATTCAGCAGCGGCGCGAGGCCCGGACGGTGCGGAACGCCGTTTTTCTTAAAATCAGCGGTAAGCCGCCTGACCAGGGCGGACCGGATCTCCTCATACGGGAAGTCCGGGCCGCAGTCCGCTTGTATGATCCGCCGAGTGGTTTTCTCGTCTACGCCGACGGTTTTAAGGCCCGTTTCCCGGTCAACTTTCCAGCCTCGTTCCCGGGCGATGTCCATCCAGCAATCCACAGCGCTCCGCTCGGTATCCAGCATGAGGCCGTCCATGTCAAAGATGACCGCAACGGGCGGCGGGGAAAGGGGAGGCATCAGGCGACGTAGCTCTCCAAAATACGCATCCGGGCGGGGTGCCGCAGCCGTTTCAGCGCCTTCTTTTCGATCTGACGGATCCGTTCTTTGGTCAGGTGGAAGCGGTCGCCAATCTCTTTGAGGGACAGCGGTGTTTTGTCGCCCAAGCCGAAGCGGAAGCGGATAATCTCCGCCTCCTTGTGTTCCAGCGTATCCAGCACCGACTCGATGTCCTGAATGAGCACTGAATCCAGCGCGTGATCTAACGGCGATTTGCAGCCTTCGTCTTCGATAAAATCTCCCAAGCTCGAAGCGTCTTTATCATCCCCTAAGGGGCTTTCCAGAGAAATGATCTCCTGGCTGATGTTGATAATATCCGCTACATGGGAAGCGCCCATGTCCAGGAGTCGAGCGATTTCGTTGATCTCCGCGTCTGGGCGTTGGGTTTCTCGCACCACCTTCCGGGCCTTTTCGATCTGCACCAATTCGTTGGCCCGGTTGACAGGCAGCCGGATCATCCGAGATTTTTCACAGATCGCTTTGAGAATGGACTGCCGGATCCACCAGACGGCGTAAGAGATAAAATGGTATCCCTTATCAACATCGTAGCGTTCTATGGCGTTGAGAAGGCCGATATTACCCTCGCTGATCAGATCGGGCAAGGGGAGCCCCTGACCCTGGTATTTCTTTGCCACATTAACCACAAAACGGAGGTTCGCGCTGACCAGCTTATCCCTGGCAGCCTTGTTTCCCCGAGCCGCCTCCCGGGCGGCGGCGTCCTCTTCCTCCCTGCTTAACAGGGGAACCTTGTTGATTTCCTTCAAATAGATGGAAAGCACATTGTCATTACCGCCGTCCTTGGACGCGCCGATAACCTTTTTGGTTTTTTTGGTAACCGTCATATACCGCTCCTTCGCGTGTACTTGAAAACAGCCCTTCAAGGAGGCGCCGTTTCTTATAGGGTAATACAGCAAAATTCGTGCCAAGTTTTGTTTTTAGCTGTAAAAAAAAAAGCGTTTTTTATGTTTTTGTAATTCTTTATAAGGCAATGAATTATACGATAGGCCGATCGGCCCGGCGGCGCAAGAGCAATTCATAAGACGCCGCCGGATATGAATTTTGTATCTATTTGATACAAAAACCTCAAATCTGTTCAGACAAGGGTCATTTTTACCCAACCAAAGCCGCTTAGAAACAAATTGAAGTAAAACCAGGTATGGATCCGTATTGTCTGGCATAATGAAGGAAGAATTGTATTTCGCCGCTTCTGAATCCAATGAAGTCCATGACGCCGACTACCGGCTTCCGCCGCTTCCGCCGCCGGAGTCCTTACCTCTCGCCGAACGTCCACGAGAACGGCTTCAAGATCTGGGGCCCGGAGCCCTGTCGGATCAAGAATTGCTGGCCATTGCGCTCAACTCCGGGGTACGGGGCAAAACCGTGGGCGTTCTGGCGGCGGAGCTCTTAGACGCGCTGGAACGGCGGAAGGATATCCCTTCGGTAAAGGAACTTGCCGGACTTTCCGGGTTGGGGCTATCCAAGGCCGGCGCGGTGATTGCCATGCTGGAATTCGGCAGAAGGCGCTGGGGTATAGCAGGTACCCGTATTAAGCATCCTTCGGATATTTACAACATGGTGCGCCATTTCGCGGATCGGCGGCAGGAACGGTTCCTCTGCCTTTCCTTAAACGGCGCCTATGAGGCGCTGGCCCTGCGGATTGTTACCATCGGCCTGGTCAACCGGACGATAGTTCATCCCCGTGAAGTTTTTGCGGATCCGATTCTCGACCGGGCCAGCGCGGTTTGCGTCGCGCACAATCATCCGTCGGGGCAGCTCAGACCATCTCCGGAAGACGAGAACATAACGATAAAACTCAAGGACGCGGCGGATGTCCTGGGAATTCGGTTTCTCGATCACCTTATCTTTTCCGAAGCCGGATATTACAGCTACTGTCAGGACGGCAAGATACCCTCGGGCTCACGCTCGAAGCCTGCATGAAGCCTGTGAAAATCGTATAATGGCGGTATGGAACAGTGGAAACATCTGAGATGTCTGCTTATCTGCGGCTTTTTCTTTTTCGTTCCCCCGGCGGAACCGAATTCGATGCTGAGCGCGGATACTATCGAGGAGCATAACGGCGCGGGACTCGTCATTAAGAGCGTTCCGTCCGGGGCAAACGTGTACATCGACGGTATCGCAAGGGGAGTAACGCCCCTTAACCTGCCGTCTATACCCGAAGGATCGTACACGGTACGGCTCCGTAAGGACGGTTACGTCGACCGCCGCTTCAAGGTTCAGATCCGGGAGGAAAGCCGGCTGGTTGTTTCCATAGACCTGGAGGAAGCCCAGGGCCATGTGTTTGTGGAGATAGAGCGGAGCCCCGAAAGCCCGCCGGAGGAAACCCTGCCGCTCAGAGCTGAAATTTTTGTTGACGGTTCGGCGAAAACAGGGCCGCTCCTCAACATCCCCGTAGGCTACCGGACTATCCTCGTCAGGGCCTTCGGCTGGGAAGAGGTAAGCCGGATGGTGTATGTCATCGAAGGCGGCTTTCAACGGCTGCGATTCAACCTGGTACCGGCGGAGTTCCGGTTGAGCAAAGTCGCGGCGCGGCGGCCCCGGTTTAACCCCGCCAATTCCGGGACGTTGGGCAGTACCGAACTGGCTTTTGAAGTTTCAGCTCCCGGACGGGGCAGCGTAACTATCACCAATGCCGGAGGGGATACCGTTTATTTCCACGAGTTCCGGCGCTTTGAAGATCGCGCCCAGGGGATCGCCTGGAACGGACGCTCCTGGGACGGGACCGCGCTGCCCGATGGGGATTACCGGGCGCTCATCGAGACGGAATCTATCCCCTGGGACGGTTCGGAGCCGGTAATCCGGCGCGCCTTTGTCATGGTGGCTATTGATTCGTCGGTACAGATATACCCCCTCGCCCTCTCTTCAGGGAAAGCGGGGCTCCTGTTTACCCCCGTTCCAGATACGCTCCCCTCAGGGGCCTTCCAGCTCGAAGGGAATGTCCTCTTCGGCAGACCCTTTACGGCATCCCCGGAGGCTTGGCGTTCTTTACCCTTCTCGGCGGCCCTGCGTTTTCCCCTCCCCTGGGTTGAAGCCACGGCTGCGCTGAACGTGACCCCCGAATTCGGCGGCGGCGCCGTCTCCTCCGTTGCCGGCTCTTTTAAACGGCGATTCCTCAAAGCCGGAGATCTGCCCCTGGATATGGCGGTCGGTTTTTCCTACGGCTGGAGCGCCGCCGGCGCCCAGAGCCCCTTTAGTCTTGATAGCGGGGCGGAGCTATTCTTTCCCCTCTCCTGGCGTTTTAACGGGACCTTCTCCCTGCTCGTTAGTCCGGCTGTTCTCTGGACGGGGGAACAGGGGTACCCTTCGGAGGCGGTTCCGAGAGCCGTCCTTACGGGAGGCGTTTTGTTCCGGCGCCCCTTCATCTCAGGCGGCGTTTCATTTCGTTCAGAATTCCGTTTTTCACACGACGCTTTACGGCCCGGCCCTCTGCTCATCGGCGCGGAACTCAGACTCTTCCCGCCACCCTCAAATTTTATTATAAACCTCTTGGGCGGCTTCTGGCTTGAAGGTTCCCGGCGGGGCGGTTTCGGCGGCGCGGGTATTGGGTTGATATGGTGACCGGCGCCGGGTATGATGGCGGCATGAGTGTAGATTTGGGAGGCGTGGCCTTTGATCTGGACGGAACTTTATATCCAAATTACCGGCTTTATGCCCGGTTGATACCCTTTATCATCAGGGAGCACCGGCTGCTCCTCGCCTTTGGAAGGGCACGGGATACCTTGCGAGGATGGCCGGCGGGAGAAATGCCGCCGGGTTATCGCTTTTACCGGGAACAGGCCCGGCTTATCGGCGCGGCTTTGGGCGAAGAAGCCTCCGTGGCGGAAAAACGGATAGAACAGCTCATTTACCGGGGGTGGGAACCGTTGTTTACCCGGATCAAGCCCTACCGGGATGTCCGCCAAACCCTGGAGCGGCTCAGAGCGGGCGGACTCAAACTGGGGATCCTCTCAGACTTTCCCCCGGATACCAAACTGGCCAATATGGGGCTTGGCGGTTTATGGGATACCCTGCTGTGTTCCGAAGTTCTGGGCAGGCTCAAGCCCGATCCGATTCCCTTTCGAGAATTGGTTGACCGGATGGGACTTCCCCCGGAACGGATCCTCTACGTGGGGAACAGCGTGTCTTATGACATCATCGGGGCAAAAAGAGAGGGCCTTAAAACCGCGTTGATCCGTCCATCCTGGTGGAAAGGGGGCGATGGGAACGCGGACTTTGTCTTTTCCGGCTATCGCCAATTGTCGGCTTATGTGTTACCCTTAACATAAATGAGTTCTTTCACGGTCCAAAACCTCTTAACGCTTTGTATCGTAACTTTGGCGTTTGTCATTTACCATCAAATTAATAAACGTAACCGCGCTCTGGATAAAGTACGGGAATACGGCAGACGTCTGCGGGATGATCTGTCTCATTTTGTCGCGGAAAAAGAAGCGGCGGTAAAAGATTACGCCGTAGCCCTGGGCGTACAGCAGAAAGCCGCTAAAGAACTCCTCAAACGCCTGGTATTAACCGATGAAGAGATGACGGCAAAGGCCGAAGCGGTCGCCAGACTGGACGAGCGGATCGGCGCCTACGAAGCGACGTTAGACGAACTGGATCGTATGACCGACCGGGTACAGGAGAACCTTAACCGGCTGCGGGATGAATCGAATTTTGTGGAGAACGCGGCGAAACGGGTCGCCTGGGCCGAGGATAAGCTCAAGACGGTAGAGCGGGGGCTGCAAGATGTAGAGCGCCGTTTTGCCCGCGAAAACGCTCAAAACATGGAAAAATCGGTGGAGGCGTTAATTGGGCCGCTCCGTTCTACCGTAGTGGATCTCCAGGTTACCGCCGAAGGCATCGCCCGTAAGGTGGAAGAACACCGGGGTTCCATAGACGCGGTAGAGCGGCACCGGGAAACTATTCTCGCCCGGGATATGGAACTTATCAACAAGACGCTTAAAAACGTGGTAGAACAAGCCGGCGCCAGGGCCGACAAACTGGAAGAGGCAGCTCTCGCCAAACTTCGGGATCAGGCCATGGATCGTATTCACCGTTACCAAAATTCCCTTGAAGAAAAGCTCAAAGATTTTCAAGAAAGCACCAAGTCCCGGATTGCGGAAGTCCAGGGGCTCCAGCGCATCCACAAGGATGAGATAAAAAAGGATGCGGCTCTCCAAGAAGAAAAGCTGGACGCCCAGGAGAAACGTATCCTTACTATGGAAGAACGCTGCGATGATTTAATCGCCGGTCAAGGGGAGAAGATACGGAGCTTTGAGCATCGTACCGCCGAGATGGTAGAAGAGTTGGAAAAACAGTTCCACAATGCCGCCCAGGAAGCTAAACGCCGGGCCATGAACAGCGCCGATGAGGTGTTTAAGGACTACCAAGCGGCCCAGGAAGAGCAATTTCAGCGACTGGAAGCGTTGGCGGATGATACGGTAAGGATGGATCAGGAACTGAGGCGGTATATAGATTCCCGCCGGAAAACCGCCGAGGAAGAATTCAACGCCCAGATAACCGGCATAAAAGAAGGCGTTAACGGCTTGGGAACGGAACTTGCCGCCCTCAAACAGCGGGCCTACGACAATGTCTCGGAAAAGCTGGGGGCCTTTGAGGAGGAATTCACAGCGGATCTTTCCAAACGGGGCGATGAGATCAGCCGCCGCCTGACGACCTGGAAGCAAAATCTGGATGGAGACCTCGCAAAAATGGGCGACCAGGCCCGGGACGCCGCAGAAGATTCCATAAAGTCCGAAGTCAGCCGGCTTACCCGCTCGATGGAAGAATGGCAAGCCAAATTTGACGCCCAGATACAGGATACCAACGCCGCTATAGACAGTCTCCGCGGACGTTCCCAGGAGTTGTCATCGGAAAGTGACGAGCAACTGAGGGAAGTACGGAGGGCTATCGAAGACGCGGATCGGCGCATCAAAGAATTTGTCGATCAGACGAAGCTTTTCGAGCAGGCGGAAGCCCTCAAGCAAAAGCTGGAACGGCGTATGGAGGATCTCCAGAGCGATATTGCCAAAATAGATCAGCGTAAAGCTGAAGTTGCCGAATTGGAGACTCAGTTTGTCAAGATTAAGCGGCTGGAGGATGAGGTTAACGCCAAAATGACCCGCTTCCTCTCAGAAAAGCGTCGTATTGAACTGATGGAAAACGACTTCAACCGTCTGCTTCAAACATCTCAGGCGGTAGAGGAAAAACTGGCCCAGGTAACCGCTTCGGACGATACGATTCAGGCCGTTCAGGTGCAGATCCGCAAGCTCAGCGATGCCTTAGCGGACACGGAAGATCAATACCAGCGGCTAGAGAAGAAAAACCAGACCTTGGAAACCACCAACGCCGGAATAGACCGCAATTTTAGAACGCTGCAAGAAGCGGAAGAGGACATTAAACGCTTTACCGGGGAGTTGGATCATATCACCCAGGAGCAGGAAAAACTCCAGAGTTCCCTTGAACGGCTCGCCGGGGAAAGCGAAAAGGCCCAAACCGCCGCGGAGAAGATCTCCCTCCTTTCCGATGAACTGCCCTCTATCGAAAAACGGATCGAGTCCATACAGGTTGCCCGGGAATGGCTGGCCCGAACCGAAACCAGGCTTACGGCGCTGGACAAAGATATTCAGGATCGCTTAAAGCTCCTCGGCGATATAATGAAAGATGAATCCGGCAAACCCAAGATCAAGGGTTCTCCTCCCATTGGTACCCGTGAATCGGTGGTAAAATTGGCCCGCCAGGGTTGGAAGGTAGACGAAATCGCCCGCGCGGTAAAACTTTCCAGGAGCGAAGTAGAGTTGATCCTGGAGATTAACCCTAAAGATTAGCCGCTCAGAGCGTCGCTATAGCGCCGCTAACGGCGCCGCCGCTAACAGCGCCGCCGCTAACAGCGCCGCCGCTATAGCGCGTCATACGCCCTTTTCCAGGAACCTTTTTTAAGTTACAATCGAAAGTATATGAAGGTGGTTTTTGTCCGCTTCTTTGCGGTGTTTACCATTCTCGTGGTAGGATTGATCGGCGCCGGGCTAGGTTTATTGCTGGCGGAAACGGCGAATATCAAAAACCAGGAAAATTTTCTTGAATTTGCCCCGGCGCTGCCCACGAAGATTCTCGACATCCATGGCGCTCTGATTACGGAGTTCTCCGCCGATGAAAAGCGGGAGTTGATTTCTCTGAGCGAGCTCCCCCGGCACCTGATCTATGCGGTTCTCGCCAGGGAAGACCCGGACTTCTACCGTCATAAGGGCTTCAGCATCAGAGGTATCGGCAGGGCTGTGTACGGGCAGCTTACCGGGGTTAATCTGGGGGGAGGTTCTACCATTACACAGCAGGTGGCGGGAACCCTCTATACCGATCGGACGGAGCGATCCCTGTCCCGGAAAATCCGGGAACTCTGGTGGGCGATCCAGATGGAGCGGCGTTACACGAAGAACGAGATCCTGGAAATTTACCTCAATTATATGTACATGGGCCCCGGCGTTTACGGGGTGGAAGCGGCAAGCAAGTACTTTTTCGGCCACAGCGCCCGGGAGATTACACTGGCGGAGGCGGCGATTCTGGTGGTTCAGCTTTCAAGCCCCGCCCGTTATAACCCGCTGGACAACCCCAATGTGGCCATGGACCGGCAGCGTTTGGTCCTCGACCGGATGGTTGAGTTCGGCTACACCACCGAAGAGGAGGCGGAGGCTTCGTTTGAGGCGTACTGGAACAACTATGACTATACCCGCGCATCCACCGCCGCGTACTATAACCGGGAAGACGCCGCGCCGTGGTTCAGCGAGTATGTGCGCCGGGAACTTGATTCGATGATGTACGGCACCATGGACTATTACCGGGACGGGTATACGGTGTACACCACCCTGGATCTCTCCTTCCAGCAGGCGGCGGCGAAATACATGGAACAGGGTATTATCAGGGCGAACAAAGAATACTCAAGCAGCCAAGGCGTCCGGCTGGATCAGGCGGAGCGGATCTACACCCCAATCGTGGATCTCTTGTCCCTGTCCTTCAATATAAGCCGGATCCACACCGCCTCCGATACCCAGACTGAACAGAAGGCCCATAGCCGCTATACGAAGACGCTCAACCCGGTGGTAGATATGGCGTCTCTGATTTTCGGCTTGCAGGATCTCAAGATTACCACCAATTACGCATACGCGGAGGTAAAGGCGTCCGCCGAAAAGAACATTATTGAAGGGGCGCTCATCGCCATTGAGAACGACACCGGCTTTATTAAGGCGATCATCGGGGGTTCCCGGTACGATGAATCCAACCAGTTAATCCGGGCTACCCAGGGCAGGATCATGCCGGGAAGCTCCTTTAAGCCGCTGTACTATTCGGCGGCCATTGATTCCAAGAAATTTACCGCCTCCACCCAGATTTATAACATTCCCACCGTGTTTCATAATACCGATGGAACCCCTTATATTCCCCTAAACTTTCGCGGAGAATTCACCGGTTCGGTGCTTCTCTACGATGCCTTGGCTCAGTCCATGAACGTCCCGTCTATCAAGGTACTGGACGGAATCGGGTTTGACGCGGCCATAGACCGGGCGGCGGCGCTGCTGGGGATCAGCGATCCTGACGCGATACGGCAGACGTTTCCCCGCGTGTACCCCCTGGGGTTGGGGATTATCTCGGTGGCCCCGATACAGATGGCCCGGGCATTCGCCGTATTTGCCAACCAGGGCAGGGAGGTAACGCCTATCGCAATCCGCTCCGTGGAGGACCGGAACGGACGGGTGGTACTGGATGTCGAGCGGGAGACGTTTCAGCGGCAGCGCAAGATGGGGAACGCTGTTCAGGTGATAAGCCCTCAGAACGCCTATGTGATGACCGGCCTCCTCAAGAAGACCGTTGAGGTAGGAACCCTAGCTTCCGGGTCTAAGTGGGGGGCTAACTTTACCTTCCGGGACGAAGCGGGAAACCGCTACCGGATCCCCGCAGCGGGGAAGACCGGCACCACCCAAAACTGGGCCGACGCCTGGACGGTGGGCTTTACTCCCTATTATACCACTGCCATCTGGTTCGGGTTTGATAAGCCGGGGAATTCTCTGGGGCTTTCCCTTACCGGCGCAACGCTTGCCGGCCCGATATGGGGAGATTTTATGCGGGAGATACATACCGGCCTGCCCATGCGTGACTTTATCCGGCCATCCTCAGGGGTTATTGATGTTTCCGTCTGCTCCCAGACCGGACTGCTCAAAACATCTTCCTGCCCCGGATCGGTGACGCTTCCCTTTCTGGAGGGTACGCAGCCCGCCGATTACTGTAACGTCCACAGCCGTTCTCCGGTTACTTCCGTGGCGGCCCTGGATACCCTGCGGCTAGATACCTTGGCCATTGATGAACGGACGCTGCTTCAAGATATTAAAATGCCCGAATTGCGGCTGGATATTCTGCCCGAGTTGGAAAACCGGCAAAGCCGGACGAACAGGCGGCAGGACGCGAGCAGCGGCTCCGTATCAAGCGGCCAAACGCGGACTCAAGGCGCGACCCGGAGCGTCACCCCGGACACCGGTTCCGACTCAGGGGAAGAGCTCTTTATGAACAATTACGGTTTTGAATTGCCCAGTTACAATCCGCTATTGGATTGACCGGAAGAAAAAATGCAGATACCTCTAGAAGCTATTATCGTCAAAAAGCGGATTCGTAAGGAACTCGGAGACATTGCCGCCCTGGCGGAGAGTATGAAACGGTTCGGCCAGATTAGCCCCATCTTGGTGAGCAATAAGAACGAGCTTATCGCCGGGGGCAGGCGGCTCGAGGCGGCCCGTTCTCTGGGCTGGCGGACTATCAACGCTACGGTGGTGGATCTTCCGGGAAAGCTGGCAAAACTGGAATACGAAGTTGAGGAAAATATCCAGCGCCGCGACTTTAACCCGCTGGAAATTGCCCAGGCGACACGGCGGATATATAAACTGAAGCACCCCGGCTTTTTCCGCCGCCTTTGGAATGCGGTCGCGGGCCTCTTTACGCGGCTCTTTAAGATCGGCGGTTGAAGGGGGCAGGGGCGGGAGAGAGGCTACGAGGAGGCTACAAGAAGGGGCTACGCCCGTTTCGCGTACTTTCTCATGTCAAAGAATACCGCGACGATAATAATGCCCCCTTTCACCAGGTACTGATAGTAGGATTCGATGGCTAGAAAACTCATCCCGTAGTTGATAAGTCCCATGGTAAAGATGCCGACGATCATGCCGCTTACGGTTCCCACGCCGCCGTTCTGGGACACGCCGCCCACGGTAACCGCCGCAATAGCGTCAAGTTCCATGCCGTTTGCGGTGAGGGCGTTTGCCAAGGCCAGCCGGCTCGCCAGCAACACCCCCGCGCAGCCGTACAAGAGACCGGCGTAAAGATACACACAGACGAGATCCCGCTCAACGTTGATCCCCGCCACCCGCGCCGCTTGGGCGTTACCGCCGATAGCGTAGAAGTTGGTTCCCTGCTTGGTATGCCGCAACAGTACCCAGATTACAACGGTGATAAACGCCACGTAAATTCCCAATAATGGAATCTGGAAGACCTTAGGGCCGATTGAGGTCTGGGCTATCGCTTTGAAAGCCGGAGTAAGGGAGCTTACAATGGCGGCCTTTGTATAGATGAGTTGGATACCACGGGCGATGACCATGGTTCCGAGGGTAGCGATGAACGGCGGCAGCTTTCCATAGGCTACTAAAAGCCCGTTAAAGAGCCCAAAAACTCCCCCCGCGAGAATGCCCGCGAGGATCGGCACGATCAGGGGGAAGCTTACGCCGGGGTAGATTGCCGTGGGCAGGGCGGGGTCTTGGGCAAAAGACGCGGCTACCGAGGCGGTAAGACACACCACATAGCCGATAGAGAGGTCGATGCCCTTGGTGATGATGATCATTCCCACCCCCAACGACGCGAAAGCCCGAACCGCTTCGGCGATGATCAGGGTTTTGACGGAATCCCAGGTGAGGGCCTGGCCTTTGGTCAGTATTCCCAGAACAAACACCAAAAAAACAAACGTCGCAAAGGTCGTGTACTTACTCAACAGTTCTTTCGGCTTGAACTCTTTCATAAACTTCTCCTTCTGTCCACATTATAGACAGACACTAGGCAAACATAGTGGCGTAGCGCATGATCGCCTCTTGGTCGGCTTCTTCTTTACGCAGCGAACCGGTTAAGCGGCCTTCGCAGAGTACCAGCACCCGGTGGCTCATACCGATAAGCTCCGGCATCTCGCTGGAAACCATGATGATGGCTTTTCCCTGCTTTACCAGTTCCGCCATGATGGTGTAGATCTCGTACTTAGCCCCCACATCGATGCCCCTCGTGGGCTCATCCATGATGAGAATATCCGGCATGGTCATAAGCCAGCGGCTCAGGATCACCTTCTGCTGATTTCCCCCGGAAAGGTTCTGTATCTGAGTGGTCATGGAAGGGGTCTTGGTACGGAGCTGCTGGTTCTGAGAAACCGCCGCGTCGGTAAGCCGTTTGTGATCCAAAAGCCCGATTCTGTTGCGGTAATTTCCCAGGGAGGGGATGGTGGTATTGGTCGTTATACTCAAGAGGGGGAAGATCCCCGTATTGCGCCGGTCTTCCGTGACCAATCCAATTCCCGCCCGGATGGCGTATTCGGGGCTCAGCTTCTTCAAAACGGCGAGTCCTTCGGCCCGGGCAGTACGACTTGACGCCGGTCTAGCCGGTCTAGCCGGTCTAGCCGGTCTGGCCGGTCTGGCCGCCGCGCCTTTGACCAGCACTTCCCCGGAGGCCACCGGTTTTATGCCGAAGATAGATTCCACCAGTTCCGTCCGCTGGGCGCCCACGAGTCCGCCGAGGCCCAATATCTCTCCCCGGTGAAGTTCAAAGCTGATATTTCTGAACGAACGGGGATTCTGGGCGCTCAAGTTGCGAACCTCGAGGCATACTTCGCCCACCACCGATTCCACCGGGGGGAAACGGTGGGTTATATCCCGGCCCACCATGAGGGAGATGAGCTTATCGCCGGAGAGATCGGCGCTGGGGTAGGTACCGATAGTCCTGCCGTCCCGCATGACCGTAACGGCGTCGGCTATTTGGAAGATCTCTTCCATTTTGTGGGAAATATAGATAATCGCCACTCCTTGAGAGCGGAGATTTCTGATGATATCGAAGAGGTGGGCCACTTCGTTCTCGGTTAACGATGAGGTTGGTTCGTCCATCACCACGATAGAAGCGTTGTAGGAAACCGCCCGGGCAATTTCGCACGCTTGCTGCCGGCTGATGGAAAGGCTACTCATTCTGGCGGCGGGATTGAAGTCATACTTGAGGCTTTCGAGCAGGCTTCTCGTGTCCCGGATCATTTTTTGATGATCGATAAGGCCGATTTTGTTGACCGGTTCGCGGCCCAGCCAGAGATTCTGGGCAAGAGACCGCTCAGGAACGTTGGACAACTCCTGGTGAATCATGGATACCCCGGCGCGCATGGCATCGGCGGCGCTGTTGAACCGGCGTTCTACACCGTTCAACACGATTTTACCTGAGTCCATGCGGTAGATGCCAAAGAGACACTTCATCAGCGTGGACTTACCCGCGCCGTTTTCCCCCATCAATGCGTGTACTGTTCCGGGTTTTACCTGGAAATTCACCTTATCCAGGGCCAAAACGCCAGGAAACCGCTTTGTTACCTCCAGCATTTCAAGAACGTACGCCGCTTTTTCCATGATTTCTCCGTTTGGGGAAGGGGGCGGTGTTGTCACCCTACCCCCTTACTACTCCCTCCTAGTGCGTCTTGTAGTAGTCGGAATCCTTGTCTACCGGCACAAAGGGGACCAGGTAACACTGGCCGATGATGGAGGCGTCATTTGCCGGCGCTTCGTCAATCGTGGCGGTAGCTGCGGGAGTTCCCCCGGCGGTGTTACCGGCTTTGTAAGCGCCGGTGGCGACCTGGTAGATTACATCAAAGGCGGCGGCGGATTGGCCCACCGCATCCTGAAGCACTGTGGCGTAGAGTTCGTTCTTCTTCATCGAGTTGATCGCGGATTGGGTGGCGTCGATGCCGAATACCGGTACTTGGAGGATCGTGCCGTCGTCGGCGTCGGCTTTGACGAGGCCGTTCTGGATGAGGGACTGCACCGCGCCGAGGGCCATGTCGTCGTTTTGGGCGGCGACTACGTTAAACTTGCCTTTGAACGCGGCGATCCATGCGTCCATTTTCTGCTGCGACTGATCGGCGGACCAGTTCGCGGTATCTTCGGCGATGATGTTTACCGTGTAGCCCCGTGTTTCAAGCTCCGCCATAAGTCCTGCCCGGCGATTGACCTGGGCGGGATGCCCCAACTGACCATTGATCTGGAGCAGATTAAGGGTCTTACCCGGCGCTTTGGCGGGGTTCTTGTCAAAGTAGTCCGCGATAAGCTGGCCCTGGTAACGTCCGCCCACGAATTCCGGAGAAGACGCGAAGAAGAAGTTCTTCCCCACCTTGAGGGAGGCGGCGGTGGGCTGGATGTTGGAATACGCCGCCGCTCCGCCCTTTTCCTGGATAAGGGGATTCATCGACTCCGAAAGCTCGGAAACGCCGGGGATAATAACGAAATACTTGAACCCCTGGTTCAGCAGCATTTCAAGCTGGGTAAGCTGGGACGCATTGTCGCTCCGGGCATCCTGCACGTTCAGGTCTACGCCCTTTGCCGCCGCCAGCTTTCTAATGTTGTCGGAGTAGTCTTTCAAGAACTGCTCGTCCATGTTCCGCATGAGCAGGGCAATCCGGACGCTTGCGCTGCCGGATGTCCCTCCTCCCTTGCTCTGGGTGCTGCCTGACGCAAACGCAAGGGTGGATACCGCAAAAAGCACCACCAATCCTAAGGCGATCTTTTTCATAAATTCCTCCATAAAAACATTTTACGATCTTTCTTTGGTTCAAAGGATCTTAGGATTAAGTATAGTTTCTTTTTTTTCAGGCTGTACAGTCAATTTTTTACGCAAAAAGGTAAAAAAATTCCTCTTGAACGATGGATGGAGCAGCCGGCTATACCCAATTCCGCAGCAACCGGAGGCCCGCTTCTCCGGACTTCTCCGGGTGAAACTGCACCGCCGCCAGAGCGCCTCGCTCCACTGCGGAACAATAGGAAAGGTAGTACTCCGCTTGAGCGGCGGCCACTCCGGGATCGTCGGGGGCGGCGTAATAGGAATGGATATAGTAAAAAAATGAACCTTCGGGCAGGCCGCGGAAAAGCCGGGATTCCGGGCGGGCGGTAGTCCGGTTCCAGCCGATCAGGGGAACCTTACGCCCGGGGAAACGCCGTACCGTACCGGGGATGATCTGGAGTCCCCGGACGCTTACGCCGTTTTTTTCCGGCGCTTCCTCGGAGGAGTCGAAGAGCGCTTGCAGGCCGATACAGATGCCCAAGAAGGGTTTATCGGCCCCAAGCC
Source organism: Treponema sp. (assembly GCA_031257105.1). Lineage (GTDB taxonomy): Bacteria > Spirochaetota > Spirochaetia > Treponematales > Breznakiellaceae > JAIRPG01. The sequence goes on along the minus strand of JAIRPG010000096.1, from coordinate 17,606 downwards.
ATTCCCGCAGGGCGCAGGCGTAACCGGATGTTTCCAGCGATTCCATAGCCGCGCCGAAATGGCCGTCACCGGGGAAGAGGAGCTTCTCAAAGGGGGATGTGGAAAGGGAGAGTTCTTCGGGCCCCCGGACAAAGCGAGCGGGAGCGTTCAGCCGGGCCAGCGCGTTCATTACCGAGCCGATATTACCCGCGCCGTAATTAAGTACGCCGATCATACGAGTACCCCCTTAGTGGAAGGGATGAGCTCCGCCGACCGGGGATCGGGCTCCACCGCGTCTCTGAGGGCTCTGGCGGCGGCTTTGAAGAGGGCCTCGATCTTGTGGTGATCGCTCCTCCCCCGGAGGATATCCAGGTGGGCGGCGATTCCCCCGGCGGAGGTAAAGCCCTGCCAGAAGTCCTCTACCGTATCGGTCTGAAAAGAAGACGCGGAGATGAGGGGAATCCCCGAAAGGGCGGCCTCAAAGACCAGGAAGGGTCTACCGGAAAGGTCTACCGATGCTCTTGCCAGCGTCTCGTCCATAGGGAATAGGCAGCTTCCGTTCCGGCGTATCCCCCGTTTTTCCCCAAGCGCTTGGGCAAAACACAGCCCCAGGACGATACCCGTATCCTCCACCAGGTGATGTTGATCCACCTCCAGATCGCCCTTGGCGGATACTTCTAGGTCGAAGAGCCCGTGCCGGGCAAAGGTATCCAGCATGTGGGCCATGAAGCCGATGGGATAATCCAGCCGCGCATCGCCCCGTCCGTCCAGGTTGATCTTGATCCGTATATCGGTTTCCTTTGTGGTTCGGGCGGTTCCGGCGGTTCTGTTCATAAGCGCTCCTCCTAGGGGACGACCTTCCGCAGGTCATATTCCACAATATCGGCGGCGCCGAGCTGCTTCAAGCGCGGGATGAGATCGGGCACATCCCGTTTTTTGACGGCTATCTTCACGGCAAAGCCTGCATCGTTAAAGAGGGGGGCAACGGTGGGGCTTCTCATGCTGGGGAGCCCTCTCACAAGGGCGTCTAACCGCGCCTGCGTGACGTTCATTTCCAGCATCGTCATCTCACGGCCATCCAACGCCGCATGAAAGAGCATGGCAAGCTCTTCAATGCGGCGGCGTTTATCGGGATTGGCGAGGGCTGTTTTAGAGGCCACGAACCTGGTGGAAGACTCCATAACGGTATCCACGATTCGCAGCCCATTGTCCCTCAGGGTCTGGCCGGTGGCGGTATTGTCGATGATCATGTCCGCGTCGTCTGGGGGGAAGACTTCGGTGGCCCCGTAAGTTCTGAGGATACGATAATCGTAGCCCGCGGTCTGGAGCCACCGTCCGGCGAGGTTCACGTATTCGGTAGCCGCCACGAGCTTTTTTTTTCGCAAAGCGGCTTCGTCCAGTCCCGCGGGAACCGCCGCGACGATCCGCACCTTGTCGAAGCCCAGATCCAGGATTTCTTCCACATCGGCGCCGCTTTCCCGGAGCCAGTCGACGCCGGTGAAGCCCGCGTCGTGGCTCCCCAGTTCCAGCAGTTCCCCCACATTCTGAGGCTTCATGATCTTCGCGTCCAGCCAGTCCGCGCCGATTACGGGCCGGTATGTCCGGTCGGCCAGTCCGATGGGAAACCCCGCATCTGTAAAAAGCCCCGCGATATTATCGTAGATCCGTCCCTTTGGTATCAACAGCCGTAAGGCGCCCATATATTCCTCCGTTTTGCGTCTCCGTCTAACCTATTCAATACGGTTTCGGCGATTTCGGACGCGATAGTTTCTTCTTTTTTTAGGTTTCCGTTCCCGTCGTCGCAGCGGATGAGCGCCGCGTTTTCCCTCCCGGCCAATTCCAGAAACAGCGCCCGGGTATCCTGTAGATACGCCGCGTCTTTTTCATGCAGATCATAGGTTTGGCTGGTATAAGAGCGCCGCTCCTTTTTTGCCACATTTTTGACCGAAAGGGCGGCGTCCATGTCCAGGACAAGAGAAATATCGGGATACGGGATACGGTTTACGCCGTATTCCAGGTTTTTGAGCCACTCGAAAAACAGGGAACGTTCCGGCGCCGGGAGTTTGACCCCTTGATGCGCCATGTTTGAAAGCACATACCGGTCAAGGATCAGCATATTGTCCTGGGAAGGTTCGTATTTTTCAAAAAAGTCTTTCCGATCCATGGCGAAAAGAAGGGCTATGAGCTTAGGGTTTACCGCATACAGGGAACCATAGGCGCCATTCAGATACTCGGAGATCATTTCACCAAAAAAAGATGCGTAGCAGGGAAACGAGGCGATCCTGACCTGTTTGCCTTTCCCTTCCAAAGCGGCCCGTAATAGCCCGCACTGCGTGCCTTTTCCCGTACCGTCGATTCCGTCAACGGCGATAATCATATCCCCCCCCCCTGATTGATGGTATTCTTATAGGGTGTCCGTGTCAAGTATTGACACTCATAGATGAAGATACTATAAAAGTGAAATGAATAAGCTCACCTATAACGGATTTTTAGCGGTACTGACCTTGGCGGCGGCGCTTGGAGCGGGGTGTACCGGCATAGAAAACGACCCTGATGCGCTCTATAAACTTGCCGGAGGCTGGTACGACAGCCGCTACCATTTTTCTTTCGAGATTACCGAGGAGGGGCAAGGGTATATTGCCGGAAGCACAACGCAATACAAGGTGTTGGTTTCGAGTAATTATGTTTCTTTTCGGGATAGTCATGATACTGTAATCGGCTCATTCCACTATGAACTCAAAAAAGGCGAGCTTACCATGACGTCTGGAAGCTGGGATTTTAAAGATATGAAAGACGCATCGCCTTTTATCAAAAGAGGCGCGATACCTTCCGGCGCAAAGGTTCCGGTTGAACTCATTGGAACGTGGAATAGGGTGAAATCCCCCGATTATACTGCCTTTACGATTACCCCGTCGGGAATAATTACTATTTCCGGAATGATTGAGGACTATATGATGGAAGTCGAAGGAAATGTCGTCTCCGTTTTGCTCGAAGCTGTCTTTCAAGGAAAATTCACGTACATAGTCGAAGAAGATGGTAAGATAGCCGTACGAAATGGAACGGAGCTTTGCAGGGGTCTTGATATTTTATCGCCGTTTTTTAAGAAAGCTGTTCAATAGGCTGCTGTAAAATTTTTATAAGCGGGATACCGAATGCAACGGCGAGCAGAGCGGTAAGTACGTCCGCTGCGGGCAGGGCGAAGATAAAGCCTCTGAATCCAAAGAGGGCGTTTAAAATATACAAGGCCGGTACATAGAACAAGAGCTGCCGTCCGAGCGAAACAAACATTGCCGCTGTTCCGCGCCCTAACGCCTGAAACGTGGTTGTAAGCGTTACCTGTACGCCTAAAAACAAAATTCCCAGAGTAAACGCCCGAAGCATTGCCGCGCCCGCTTCAATGGTTTGCGGATCGTTAATAAAGAAACGGATAAGAAAATCGCCGGCAAAGAAAAACACGAGTGAACCGGCGGCGCAAATTATAGAGGAATAGATAAGCGTTAGTTTGAATCCCTTTTTTAACCGATCAAAATTACGCGCGCCGTAATTAAACCCCGCGAAAGGCTGATACCCCATCGACAAACCAAACACGAACATAAAGCACAGGCTCGCAATCCGCATTTGCACGCCGAACCCCGCTACCACATAATCGCCGTAACCTGCCGCCACGCGGTTTCCGAGTATTGACGCTACGCTCATAAGCGCGTTTGCCAGCCCCGCTGGAATGCCGATAACAAATAGTTCCCGCAACATTATTTTATTTGGCTTATTATTTTTTAGCCCTATTGAAAGCATTGATTTATTTCCGTCCGCGGTGAAATACCACACGCCATAGACAAACGAGGCAAACTGCCCGGCGATAGTGGCCCACGCCGCGCCTTTTGTCCCCCAGCCGAATCCTAAAATAAAGAGGGGATCAAGGGCGATATTAAGGGCAATTCCGGTGATCTGCAAGATCATCGCCTTGCTGGTTGCGCCTTCGCTCCGCATAAGGCCGGAGAACACGGTTCCGGCAACGCTGAACGGCATAAAGAACGCCACGATTGCGTAATAATCCGCAGTATATTTAAAGACGCTTTCGCCGGCGCCAATAACGGCAAGCAGGGGAGACTTAAAACACAACAATAATATGGTAAGCAAAATCCCTGAGGTCAGCGCAAAATAAAAACTAACGGCGCCTGAATTTTGAGCTTCTTCTTTGTTTTTTAAGCCCAGCATACGGGAAATATAACTTGAGCCGCCTGTGGCAAATATATTTCCCACTGCCTGGGAGAGCATAAAGATGGGAAAGACAAGCGATATGGCGGCGACCATGCCGGTATCGCCGGTCTGTCCGATAAAAAACAGGTCGGTCATGTTATAGATCGACTGAGCCAGCATTGCCGCCATCATCGGCAGCGCGAGGCTGATGATAGCCCTCGATACGGGAGCGCTTTCCATTAGTTGCGCGCCTGTATACTTTATATGTTTCACGCAGTCTCCTTCCGTTTTATTTCAAACGGCCTATTGTCGATATAGTCCCGTATGCTCTGCATTTTCATGTCAAGCAATGCGTTTGTTTCCGCACATTCGCGCAGTTCGGCTGATATTGTTTTTACTGTTTCAATACCAATATCTTTTTTGTATAGAAGCCTATGTTCAAGGCTTGCCCAAAAATCCATTGCGACCGTCCGTAATTGTATTTCTACTTTTATATATTTTTTTTCATTTTGTAAACAAACCGGCGTTTCAATAATTAAATGCAGGCTGCGGTAGCCGCTTTCTTTTGGCTTTGCGATATAGTCTTTCCGTTCTAAAAATGCAATATCATCCTGCCGAAGCAGGCTGTCTTCCAGCAAATATACATCATCAATAAACGGGCATATAACCCGAATACCCGCGACATCGTGTATGTTTTCATCAATAATTTTTTCTATTGACGCGGGATCAACAGAAGTAAAAAATCCTAAGCGGCATAATTTTCTGCGGATGCTTTCAAAATCTTTTATCCGCGTCTTTATGGTATCAATGGGGTTTCGTTCATGCTTAAACGAAAATTTTTCTTTAAGAACCTTTAATTTTGCTTCTATTATATTAAGAGCGGAATAGTAATAGGACATGTGTTTTTGTCCAGGATCAATCGCTTTTTTAAGAATTTCAACAAACATATCTTCATCTTTCTGTATCGTCCGTAAACCCGCGTCTAAGCTAATTCCCATGCTTTTTTAGCCTCTCTTCTTCAGTTACAAATCTTGTAACCAGCATTTTTGAATAACAGTAACCTTCTTTAGTATAGATAGTGCCATCATATATAAACAATAAATACTTTATGAATATTTTGTTATTTTTTACCAATATCCCTTTACCGGGCGGACGGGCGCGGCTGTCTTTCCTTTACCCCTTGCGAACCATGGCGCTTTTTTTATGTTCATGGTATCATTTTATCTATGACCACTCATGAACAAAACCAGGCGGCTGGAAACGCCGCCTTCAGCGCGGCAACGGCCCACTGGGCAACGGCCCATTGGGCAACGGCCCATTGGGCCGACGAGACCGCCCAGAAGATCATTCGAGAAAAAGGCGAGAAGGAAGCGTATACCTGCGCTTCGGGGATAACCCCTTCGGGGACGGTGCACATCGGCAACTTCCGGGAGATCATCTCGGTGGACTTGGTGGCGCGGGCCTTGCGGGACAGGGGAAAGAACGTGCGCTTTATCTACTCCTGGGACGATTATGACGTGTTCCGCAAAGTGCCCCTGAACATGCCCAAACGGGAGGAGCTTGCCGAATACCTGCGCTTCCCCATCACCATGGTTCCCGACCCCTGGGAGCGGGACTCCAGCTACGCCCGGCATCACGAGGTGGATATAGAGACCATGCTGCCCCTGCTGGGGATTCACCCGGAATTCCTCTACCAGGCCGAGCGCTACCGGGCCTCGCTGTACGCCGAGGGGATTCGCAAAGCCCTGGAACACCGGGAAACCCTCAAGAACATCCTGGACAAATTCCGGGACGATGAGCACAAGATCCAGGGCGAGTGGTGGCCCATCAGCGTTTTTTGCGATCACTGCCATCGGGACGACACGGAGATCGAGGGCTGGGACGGCGAATGGCGGGTTTCCTACCGCTGCAACGCCTGCGAAGCGCGGGAAACCGTGGATTTACGCGGCGCAAAAGGGGTCAAGCTGGGCTGGCGGGTGGACTGGCCCATGCGCTGGGCCTACGAAAAGGTTGATTTTGAGCCCGCCGGCAAGGATCACCACAGCCAGGGGGGCTCCTTCGACACCGCCCGGCACGTGTGCAAGGACGTGTACGGCTGGGACGCGCCGGTGACGTTCCGCTACGACTTTATCGGCATCAAGGGTTCGGCGGGCAAGATGTCCAGCTCTTCCGGCAAGGTGATCACCATCGAAGACCTGCTGCGGGTCTACACCCCCCAGACGGCCCGCTACCTCTTTGCCGGAACCAGGCCCAACACGGAATTCACCATCTCCTTCGACCTGGACGTGATCAAGATCTACGAGGACTACGACCGCCTGGAGCGCGTCGCCTGGAACGCGGAGCCGGCCAAAGACGAGGCGGCCTACCGGAAGGCCCGGCGGATCTACGAGCTTTCCCAGGTGGAAGGTATGCCCGCCATGATGCCCTACCAGGTTCCCTTCCGGCACCTGTGCAACCTGATCCAGATCGCCGACGGGGACATCGACAAGGCAATCGCCGGCCTGGAAGACGCCGCGCCTGAGCAGATCCCCGGCCTCCGGGCCCGGGCCGAATGTGCCAAGTACTGGGCGGAGGAATGCGCCCCCGAAGAGTTCCGCTTCCGCCTGCGGAAAGCTGGGGAAAAGGCCGCCCTGAACGATGACGAAGCCGCGGCGCTCCGGGATCTGCGGGATCGGGTGGTAGCCAACATCGCCTCCTACGGGGACGACAAGTCCTGCGCCGAGGCGATCTACGCTGTCGCCGGGGATCGTCAGATGGACGGCAAGGCGCTCTTCCGCGCCGCGTACCAGGCCCTTATCGGCAAGGATCAGGGCCCCCGGCTGGCGAACTTCCTCCGCGTTATCAACCGGGAGCGGCTCCTGGAAATCCTGGCGGCGTATTAGGCTTGATCGACTTACATACCCATTCAAACGCTTCCGACGGCAGCTTGAGCCCGGAGGAACTGATCCGCGCCGCCGCAGCCGCCGGACTGACCGCCCTTGCCCTGACGGATCATGACACTATCGACGGGCTTGAGCCCGCGAAAAGAGAGGCGGCAATCCGGGGGATCCGCTTTATTCCGGGGATCGAGCTGGAAATAGCCTGGGAAGGCGGCGAGCATCACCTCGGTGAATTCCACCTCTTGGGATTAGGGATCCACCGCCCCAGTGGAGCATTTCTGGACGCGGTGGCCGATCTGGTTCTCCGCCGGGAAGCGCGAAACCGGGAAATTCTGAAAAAGATGCGGGCGCTCGACATCCGCGCTGAGTATGAGGAACTCCGCGCTCTTTCCGGCGGCGGTTCTATCGGAAGGCCGCACTTCGCGGCGCTTTTGGTGAAGCGGGGTATTGTTCGGGATCAGGGGCAGGCGTTCACGAGCTACCTGGGCCAAGGGAAACCGCTGTACGTTCCCAAGCAAGGGCTGGATTTGCGGCATGCGCTGACGGTGATCAAGGAATCGGGCGGCATCGCTGTTTTGGCCCATCCGATGTCTCTCTACGTTGCTTGGGGCCGTTTCCCCGCCCTTATTCAGAACTTAGCTTCCCAGGGATTAGACGGCATAGAAGCATGGCATCCCACCGTTACCGTACGGATGGCTGAACGCATCGAAGAACTGGGGAGATCCTTGGGACTCTTCATTACCGGGGGAAGCGATTTTCACGGCGAGGCCGGGCCGGATCGGAAGCTGGGGATAAGCGCCGGCGGACGCGCGCTTGACGAAGCGATCCTTAACGCCATTCCTGATCTTACCATTGAACTTCACAGATAAACGGCGTTTCCAGCGTCAGTATGTCCAGCAGGGGTATGCTGAACCGTGCGCGCGCTCCCTGAGCGGTTCCCCCCTGGATACTGGTAATAGGGGCGGGGAAATCTATGGCCGCGTTAATCCGGGCGGCGGCAATTTCGTCCGCCAGCGGACGGCCATAGATCATGGACAACTGGGTGAGGTACTCGTCCTTGGACAAGGCGAGTCCGGTAACCGCCGGGGCCATAAGCGCGGAGAGGTAGCCGCTCAGATCCGCGGAAAAGAGGGTCAGCGCCTGGGGCGCCGACTGACGATCCAGGAAGAGCCGCAGCTTTCCGCCGCCGCCTGAGCCGCCCGGATTATAGCTGATAAAGGGGATTTTCCCCGCTTGCGAAGGACCGGCGAGAAAGGCGTCCACTTTCGATATAACCATACGCCCCGCGATAGCGGCGGGGGCTGTATTGCGGAAAGAAACCTCCCCAATCCCCGGCGCGGCGGCCATAGATTGAGCCATAGCGGAACCATCGAGGATCAACGCTTCGGCGGCGGTTTCCGGAGCGCTCATGGCCTGGAAACGCCGAATCAAGGCGGTCATTCGCGGTTCGAGCGCCGCTTCCACCTGGAGATCGGCGGAACCGTTTTGCCGGAGGCTTCCTTCGATCTGAGCGGAACAACCGGAAAAGAACACCGCCAGAGCGGTGATCGTGATGATAAAAAGAGGATACTTCATCGAATGTATTTATAGTTCAAAAGGAAGCCGCTGTCACCCCACTAGAATATTTTTTGGGCAATGCGGAATATGAATAATATGGCAAAACTTGAAAACAACCTTTCCCGGGGCAATGTCCTCACCCAATTGATACTCTTTGCGCTGCCTTTTTTAGCGTCGAATTTGGTTCAATCGTTCTATAATGTGGCGGATATGCTCATTGTGGGGAATTTTGCCGCCGGCGGAGTTTCCGCCGGTACTGAAAGCATGTCTGGGGTAAACATCGGCGGGCAGGTTACCTTTATTCTTACGAATATCGTGATAGGCCTCTGTATGGGCGGAACGGTGCTGATCGGCCAGTATACCGGCGCGGATAACCAAAAGGCGCTGAAAGCTGTTACCGCCACCTTGATCACCATTCTGTTCTTGGCATCGGTGATCATTACCGTGGCCATGCTGATCTGCAAAGGGCCGGTTCTACGGCTGATCCAAACGCCGGACGAGTCCTATGTTGAAAGCGACCGTTACCTCACCGTTACCGTGGCGGGAATTATCTTTATCTTTGGGTACAACGCCCTCAGCGCGATTCTCCGGGGAATGGGCAATTCAAAGCACCCCTTTTACTTTGTGCTGGTTGCCTGTATCGTCAATATCGCGCTGGATCTGCTCTTTGTGGCGGTCTTTCGCTGGAACGCATTGGGCGCGGCGCTGGCTACGGTTATTTCCCAGGCCCTGAGTATGTTCCTGTGTATCGGTTATATGGTAAAAAACGGCTTTCAGTTTGATTTTAAGCTTTCTTCTTTCAAGATAGACGGAAAACAATTGGCCCGAATCCTCAAGATAGGACTGCCGACCTGCGCTCAAAACGCCATCGTCAGCGTATCCTTCCTGTTTCTTACCGCCATCGTGAACATCGTGGGCGGGGTGAGCGCCTCTGCGGCGGTAGGGGCGGCGGGCAAGTTCAACAGTTTTGCCTTCATGCCCGCCATTGCCTTGAGCGCCTCCGTATCCGCCATGAGCGCCCAGAACATCGGCGCGGGACGGCTCGACCGGGCTGTACAGAGCTGCCGGTTCGGGACGATATTCTCGGTGATAGTCACTTGGCTGTTTTTCGTGTTTGTCCAACTCTTCCCCGCCCAGATCCTGGGGCTTTTTGGAAGCGATCCCCAGATGATCCGGGACGGCGTTACCTATATCCGTCCCTTCAGCGTTGATTTTTTGCTCATTCCCTTTATCTTCTGCATCAACGGCTTCCTTATCGGCGGCGGGCATACCACGTTTACCCTGATAAACTCCATATTATCATCGGTCTTAATCCGGGTACCGGTGTGCTGGTTTTTCGGCATCACCTTGGGCTGGGGGCTTACCGGAGTCGGTATGGGCGCTCCGGCAGCCAGCGCCGCGGTACTCCTGCTGATCATTGGGTATCTGTTTTCGGGGAAGTGGAAGCGCAACATGATAACCCAAGAGGACGAGCGTTTTACCGGAGCGGCTCCGGCACGGTAACGCAGCCGTCGGGGAGGACGAGGATCTTCGGCGCGGCGATCCCCTTTGACCGGGCGGCGGCGAGGGCGGCGTCCAGCGCTTCCTGAGGGGCAGCCGCCTTCTCGATGAACAGGCTCCGAAGGCGTTCCGCCGGCAGTTCCGTGACCGCCCTGATGGACGCCCGGGCGGAGACCTCCGCCATCTTGGCGGCCTTGTGATAGCCCAGCTTGTAACCTTCCCGGATCCGCCGGAGGGCGTCCGCCGGGCTTGACGCCTGGGCCAGGAGCTTCGCGTAGGCCTCGTCCCCGATGCCGTCCCGGCAGGAAGACACCAGAATCAAGGTTCCCCCGTCTTTGAGGGCAACCGCGCCGTTGTCGATGGCCTTCTGGGACTGGTAGAGGTCTATGTCCATGGGGAACTTGGCCACGGAAACCACAATATCCGCCTTTTCGCGCACGCTCACACAGAAGATCTTTCGGGCAATGTCCACAGCCCCGTAAAAGGAAGCGATGATATCCCCCGCAGTCGCCGCCGCCGTCCGCTGTTCCTTGTTCAGCACGGTCATCAGGGCGAAGACCGGCGCTTTGATCAGGGGCAGGACGTCCATCATGTCCTCGTGGACGGGGTTTCCCTCCAGGGCCAGGGAGCGGGCATTGGGCGAAAGCGCCTGCTTGTGGTTGGCTTCTATAGTCCGGTACGCGGCGATCCCCGGCAGGAACGCCTTGCGCCCCCCGGTAAAGCCCGCGAAGTAGTGGGGCTCCACGCTGCCCGTGACGATGATCCGGTCGGCCTGAAACAGCCGCTTGTTGAGCAGGATGGGGGCACCGTTCCTCGTCACGCCCAGGTCAACCATATCCGCCTCACTGCGGGCCTGGTGGCACACGCAGCGTTCCCGAAGCTCCCCGTAGTGGCGGCCCAGGATCTGCCGGTACTCGTCCTCCGTGGGTGCCCGGTGAGCGCCGGTAGCGGCCAGCAGACTGAGCGCATCCCCTCCAAAATCCGCCCGCTCAATGACCGGCAGCATGGCGGAGAGGATCGCCTCCGTCGGGGTGGGCCTGGTGGCGTCGTTGATGATCACCAGGAGCCGCTTCCCCGGGCCGCCCCGGTTGAGGAATTCCGCCAGGCTTGGGCCTTTTCCGCGAGCGCCGTTTACCGCCGCCGCGCCCTGCCCCTCCGGCGGGCCGTAGGGCTTGTCCAGCGCCGCCGCTATCAGCGCTTCCGGGCCGCTGTTTTCAGCGCCGCCGTTTTCGGCGCCGCCGGCGTACTCATTGGGTTCCGCCACCGCCAGGAGGTTCTCGTCAGGGAACTCCAGCGGGAAGGTTTTCTCAAGGTAAGGGAGTTCCAGCTTCATACCGATGCAATGGCCCTGGACAGGGCCGCCTCCAACATTTCTTGGGGTGGTTCGGGGATGTGCCCCAACTTCTTCATGTCCTCCACGAGGGCCCGTGAGGCGGCGATGTCCGCTTTGGCGCGGCGGTACACCTCATCCCAGGAGAGGTTGATCCGGGCCACCCCTTCTTTGATGGCCTGAAGGGCGACATCCGCCGCTTCGTGGGCAAAGACCTCGGTCTCTTCCATTGTAGCGATGATGTTGCCGGGGTTGACGCCCCGCTTTTCGGAGAACTCCGCGATGGAATAGGCGCAGCGAATAGCCATGCCGTCGGTGATCTTCCGGGCCCGCACCAGGAGCGCCCCCTTGAGGATGCCGGGGAAGCACACCGAGTTGTTCACCTGGTTGGGGAAGTCCCCCCTGCCGGTTGCCACGATGTAGGCCCCCTCCTCCTTGGCGGCGTAGGGCCAGATCTCCGGCGTCGGGTTGGCGCAGGCAAAGACGATGGCCTTGTCCGCCATGGAGCGAACCCATTCCCGCTTCACCGTGTCCGGGCCGGGGCTGGACAGGGCGATGAGTACGTCCGCGCCTTTCATGGCCTCTTCCATCGTGGCGATCCGCCGGGGATTGGTCTTTTGGCAGAGTTCCCACTTGCGGTAGCCCCATTGCTCGGCCTTGATGTCTTCCCGGCCCAGGTGGAAGCTGCCGTTGATGTCGAAGAGTACCATCCTGGCCGGATCCGCGCCGCAGGCGAGGATGAGCCGGGCAATGGTAGTATTGGCGGCCCCGGCGCCGAGGAGCGTGAATTTTGCGTCACCCAGCTTTTTCCCCGCCAGCTTGAGGGCGTTGATGAGCCCCGCCAAGATGATGCAGGCCGTTCCCTGGGCGTCATCGTGCCATACCGGGATGTCGCAGGCTTCCCGAAGGTCGTCCAGCACTTTGAAGCAGTTAGGCTGGCTGATGTCTTCCAGGTTCACTGCGCCGAAGCTGTGCTGGGCCATCTTCACAAAGTCGATGAGCCGCTGGGGGTCGTTCTTGCCGTCCGCTCCCCGGGAGTCCACGCAGAGCGCCGTCGCGTCTACGCCGCCCAAATACTTCATGAGCATGGCCTTGCCTTCCATGACGCCCAGCCCGCCGGGGGGCGTGCAGTCCCCATCGCCCAGCACCCTGGTGGAGTCGGAGACCACCGCGACCAGGTTGCCCCGGCTGGTGAGGGCAAAGGAGGCGTCGTTATCATCCCGGATGGTGGTGGAGATTTTGGAGACCCCCGGCGTGTACCACACGTTGAACCAGCCCGGGCCGTAGATGCCGCAGCGGGGCACGGTCTGCATCTTGCCGCCGTAGAACCGGTGGGCTTCCACCGAGAGGTTCTTGAGGAACGCCGTCTTGGCCCGGGCCTTTTGCTCTTCCGTAAATTCCGGGGGAAACAGGCTGTCCAGGTCTTTCAGCGCGGGATCGATTTTCATTTCCACCTGCCCAGGCCCAGGTACTTGTTGGTTTCCGCCGTAGCGGAGGCTGAATCGCCCTGCATCTTGAGGCTTGCCCGGACGGCGTCCATGGTTTCGGGGATGGTGACCGATTCCTGGGGGATGTTGATGGCGTACATGATGTCATCGCCGCTTTCCACAATGCCGTCTTCCCAAAGGCCGATCTCGTACATATCCCCACGGGGGTTGCCCAGGTCGCGGGCATAGCGGAAGAACGAGGCGTTGCCCAGGAAGCCGTCCTCGATGCGGACTACCCTGATCCGGTCGTGGCCTTTGAAGGCTTCCAGGGCCATGTCGCGGGTGATCTTCCTGCCGTTCTTGCCATGGGCCACCACGGTGATGATGTGGCCGTGGGTGACGGGGGTGTGCACCAAGATGCCCGTGGCTTCCACGTGGGGCATGATGGTCATCAGATCCACCGCCTGGTGGGAGGGGGCCTTGTCCATCTGGAGGGCGTTAGTCAGCCCCCGGTGATAGTCCCCCGGATCGGCGACCCGGCGGATGATGGTGATGGCCACCCGCTCAACTCCGTACTTCCGGTCAAGGCAGTCCACCGAGCGGATGAGCCCCGTGGTGTTACAGCTTGTCAGCTTGAGGTACTTCGCGCCCAGCCCCTTCTCGTAGTTGGCGTAGCCGTGGAAGAACACGTCCGCCACGGAATTCTTCTCGCCCCCCTGGAAGACCGCCGGTATCCCCGCCTTTGCGTAGAGCTCTTTGTTCCGCGCCCCCACGCCGCCGGGGGAGGAATCCAGCATGATGTCCACCTTCCCCATGAGATCCTGGAAACTCCCCTTGTACGGGATCCCCAGGGCGTCGAACTTCGCCTTGTCCGCGCCGTCCACCAGGTAGAGATCGTAGGGCATCCCCCGCTCCTTGAGCGCCCTGATCGACAAGGTAGGCGCCAGATCGGCCACTCCTACCAGTTCCATGTCCTTTTGCAGCGCAACGCCGTCGGCGAGCCGCTGCCCGATTACGCCGTACCCGGCCACTCCTACCTTTACCATAGCTTTCTCCTCTATAGTTAATTAGTGTCTGTCCACAAAGTCGGTTACTTTGTGAACAGACTGCGGACTTTAGTCCGATGCATTTTCTCGCCTAAAGGCTACGAAAATGCGGTTTTAAGGTAGTCTGTCTATAATGTGTCTCCATTATAGACAGACTCTACATAAATATAAACCATCTTTTTAAAAAAGATAGAGAGCGGCGACGCTCAGAGCGGCGCACGGCCTCACGGCCTCGCGCGATGCATTTTTTTCTCCTTGACGGCTCCGCAAAATGGAATTAAACTCGCTTTATTGAGCTTGTTGCAAAACTCGGTTCGTTTTGCAACAGGTTTTAAGGTGGTCTGTCCATAATGTGTCTCCATTATGGACAGACTCTATATAGTGTCTGTTCACAAAGTCGGTTACTTTGTGAACAGACCTTGCATTTTCTCGCCTAAAGGCTACGAAAATGCAGTTTTAAGGTAGTCTGTCTATAATGTGTCTACATTATAGACAAACACTATTTCAGGGCCGGCGCCATATAAGATGGCACGTAAGGCGGAACATGGAGTGCTGTTAGCGGCTTGCCCCCTCTCCATAGACCATGCTAAGCTGGTTATTATGAGTCTTTTCTGTCTACTTTGGCCTCCCTGTATGTACCTTTTCTGGCTGTCCATTGCCCCCGCCCGGGGAGAAACCGCTTCAGGGAACGGTTGGGCGCTCTTGCTAGGAAGCGTCACGGCGCCGTTACCATTTTTTTTCGGCCCTTTTATCGAACCGGGGAGTTTTGGGGTTTCCCGCTGGCTGGAGATCCTGGTGGATATGATAGCCTTTCCGGCGTTGCTCCCCTTTATAGTGTATGTCCCGCTTGTCTCTTGGGGCCGCGCTTCCGGTCTCACTGCTTTTGCTTTAATGTGGATTATCCCTCAAGGTGTTGCCGGCGTCATCCTCTGGAGCGGGCGGCGTGATCCTTCTCTTCTCGTCCTCATGCCCTTGCTTTGGACAATCCTTGCGGTAGGGATCCCCTGCTTTATAAAGATGATCTTGAAAAAGCGCCGCATCCTTCTTATCCCCGCGTTTCTAGGTATTTCGGCTCTCCCCCTGCTCTCAACCAGCGCTTACTGGGCTTTTTTCTCCAATCGCCCCATCCTAGGCTTTTCACTCGCTGGCATTGCCGGCTTGCCTATGATTCTGAATCTGGCGGTTACGTATTCCCGTTCGATTAATATGCCTTTATCGTGATAGCCGTTTTTTAATCAACAACCCCGCCCTAAAGGGGTATTAAACCCTCGCCACGAATAAAAAGGCTGCTGCAAAACTACAGATGCAGCAGCCTTGGATAGACTCTAATCGGAATGTATGACCGGTTTTATGCCTGTCCCGCTGAACCAAGCACATTCCGGTTCTTTGCGGCGTACATCTTCTTGAGTTCATCCCGAGCGGGGCCCAGGTATTTGCGAGGATCGAACTCGTCGGGTTTTTCAGCAAAAACCTTGCGGATCAGGGCGGTCATAGCGAGCCGTCCGTCAGAGTCGATGTTGATTTTACAGACCGCGCTCTTCGCTGCCCGGCGGAGTTGTTCCTCAGGGATCCCCACAGAATCGGAGAGTTTACCTCCGAATTGCTCGATGAGCTTGACATATTCAATGGGCACCGAGGAGGAACCGTGAAGCACAATGGGAAAACCGGGGATTCGCTTTTCGATTTCTTCCAGAATGTCAAACCGTAAGGGAGGAGGGATCAGGATGCCGTTAGCGTCCCTGGTACATTGCTCAGGTTTGAACTTGGCCCGGCCATGACTCGTACCGATCGAGATAGCGAGGGAATCGACTTTGGTTTTCTTTACAAAATCTTCCACTTCCGCAGGTTGCGTATAGTGGCTGTGTTCGGCGGATACATCATCTTCCACACCGGCCAAAACCCCTAATTCCCCTTCTACAGACACATAATCCCTCTGTGAATGGGCAAATTCGCAGACTTTCTTGGTTAGAGCCACATTTTCGTCGTAGGGCAGATGGGATCCATCTATCATCACCGATGAAAAACCGGTTTCAATACAATCTTTGCAAAGTTCATAGCTGTCGCCGTGATCCAAATGAAGCACAATAGGGATGTCGCAGCCAAGCTCATGAGCGTATTCCACCGCGCCCCGCGCCATGTTCTTCAATAAATTTTGGTTGGCGTATTTCCGGGCGCCTGATGAGACTTGAAGAATCACCGGTGATTTGGTCTCCACACAAGCCTGAATAATCGCCTGCAACTGTTCCATATTGTTGAAGTTATAGGCCGGTATAGCATAACCACCGTTCACCGCCTTCTTAAAGAGATCCACCGTATTCACCAGACCGAGTTCTTTATACGTTGTCATGGTAACGCTCCTTACATATAATTTCTATGCTGAGATATTTCTATCCCCTGTTGTATAGAATAAGATAGCGGGTAGGTTTGGTCAATACATCAGCTCTTGCCCTACAGGGCGGCGGAGGAGCGCGCGGATGCGCCCAACATGAAGAAATACGCTTTTTTCTCCAATATGGTCAATTCTCGCTTCGACCCGGCGGCGGTGCTGGATCTCTCCACCGGCGGTAAGGCGCTTATCATAAGCGATCTGCACATGGGAAGCGGGCGGCGGGACGACCTTGCCTATAATGGGCCCCTCCTCACGGCGATGTTGGAACAATACTACCTCTCCGGCGGCTGGTATGTCGTTCTGAACGGGGACATTGAAGAACTACAGAAGTATTCCCTCGGGAGTATCCGCAAGCAATGGCCCTATCTGTACCGGATTTTTAACGCTTTTGCTGCGGAGAACCGGCTCTTCAAAACACTGGGCAACCATGATGCGGAACTCATTTTCGAGAAGGACTACCCTTACCCGCTGTACGAGGTCATTCGCATCGAGACCGGTTTGATACCCCTTTACGTGTACCATGGCCATCAATCATCCCGGTTCTATACACGGTATGAGAACCTTATTCGGGCGGGACTCCGGTATATCCTTAAACCCATCGGGATACGCAACATCTCTTCCGCCCGCAGTCCCTACCGCCGTTTCTCTGTGGAGCGCCAAGCCTATGCCTTTTCTATGGAAAACAATTGTATCTCGGTGATAGGCCATACTCATCGAGCGCTGTTTGAATCACTCGGACGGTTTGACTACATCAAGTTCGAGATAGAACGACTCTGCCGGGATTATCCCGCCTCGGCACCGGAAGAGCGGGAGCGGATTGCCGCCGAGGTACACGCCCTGCGAGGAGAGTTAGGAAAGCTCAAACATTCCGAGCGGCGTGATGTACTCCGGCAGAGCCTTTACGGGGACGAAATGCCGGTACCGTGCCTTTTTAATTCAGGGCACGCTATTGGGAAAAAGGGGATCACCGCTATCGAGGTTGACCGGGAAGGGATCTCCTTGGTGTACTGGTTCCCTGAAGGGGGAGGCCGGAAGTTTATCAAACGGGGCCGTTACACCTTGGAAAAGCTTGGAGAAACCCCCTACCGGCGGGCAGTACTCAACCAGGATCGGCTGGACTATATCAAAGCCCGCATCGAACTCCTAGGGAACCACTGAATAGTGTCTGTCCACAAAGACAGACTCTAAATAGTGTCTGTCCATAATGTAGACACATTATGGACAGACCACCTTAAAAAACGCATTTTCGCAGCCGTTAGGCGAGAAAATGCAAGGTCTGTCCGCAAAGTAACCGACTTTGTG
>JAIRPG010000002.1 GCA_031257105.1 Treponema sp. | reverse complement strand
ATCGAATTCCTGGATCACGCGGTTCATACCCAAGCGGCCCATATTACCGAATCTTCCGCGGCGATTGAACAGATGGTGGCGAATATCGCTTCTATCCGCTCGGTGGTTTCTGGGGTTACGAAAACCACCGATACCTTGAGCAAGTCTTCCGTTTCAGGACATTCCATGCTGGTTAAACTCGCGGAGGAGATCAGCCGTATTCGGGAACAGTCAGCGACGCTGCAAAATGCAAACAAGACCATTGCGGATATGGCGGGACAGACCAATATTCTCGCCATGAATGCCGCCATTGAAGCGGCTCACGCGGGAGAATCCGGGAAAGGCTTTGCGGTGGTGGCCGGAGAGATACGGAAACTGGCGGAACTTTCAGGAAAAGAATCCAATGCGATTTCCGAAGAGAGAAAGAAGATAGAACAGGAAATCCAGCGGATAACCGAGGTTTCCAATGAAACGGTCCGGTCTATGGATACGATGTTCACGGAAATCAGGGCGATAGACGATTCTTTCACCCAGGTAAACCAGGCGATAGAAGAGCAGGCTGCGGGAGGTTCCCAGATTCTTACCGCGTTAAAGACGATTCAGGATATGACCGGACAGGTGCGGGACGGCGCGGGTATGATACGCCGGCAGAGCGGCTCGATACAGGAGGAGATGGCAAAGCTGCGGCAGATTTCCCAGGATGTAACCAGTCGGGCCCATGAGGTGAAGGTTGCCAGCGGGAGTATCACATCGTTTCTGGAAAACACGAAAGCAATGACGGGCTAAGAAAAGCGCAGCGCAGCATGTTAAAAATGATAGATTCCTTTGAGGGAACAGGCTTTTCTTTGTGCTGATATTTTCTCTATATGCGGTAGGGGGAACCGGAGCGGAATAATACCTATTTGTCCCCATAATCCGGTTGCCCTTGAAACATTGGGCTTTGTAAAGAAAAACCTGCATTCCCTATTGACAAACTTGCAGCCGAATTATATCCTATTAAACATATTGGAATAATGTTTTATAAAAACAAAGGAGGCGCCTTATTATTGCTGATAGCTTAGTCGATCTTGTGGGCGGGACGCCCCTGCTCCGGCCAAAGCGCTTTATGGCCTTGGCCGGAATAACCGGGGCGGATCTGCTCCTCAAGCTCGAATGCTTTAATCCGCTCTCCAGCGTTAAAGACCGGATAGCGAAGGCTATGGTTGAAGAGGCCGAGGAAAAGGGAAGGCTGAAGCCAGGCTCGGTAATCATTGAGCCTACTTCCGGGAACACGGGGATAGGACTGGCCTTTGTGGCCGCGGCCAAGGCCTACCGCGTCATCCTTACCATGCCCGAAACCATGAGTATTGAGCGGCGGCAGCTCCTGGCCGCATTGGGGGCGGAGCTTGTCCTTACTCCCGGAGCCTTAGGGATGAAGGGCGCCATTACTAAAGCCGAGGAGCTTTCAGCCCAAATACCCGGGGCGGTCATTCTGCAGCAGTTTGCGAATCCCGCAAATCCGGCAATTCACGAAAAAACCACGGGCCCCGAGATCTGGGAGGATACCGGCGGTAAGATCGATGTCCTTGTTGCGGGAGTCGGAACCGGAGGCACCCTTACGGGAGCGGGAAGATTTTTAAAATCAAGGAAAAAGGGCGTTAATCTTATTGCGGTTGAGCCTGACGCCTCGCCGGTGCTTTCCGGGGGTAAGCCGGGGCCCCATCAGATCCAGGGCATTGGAGCGGGTTTTGTGCCCGATGTCCTGGACCTTACCTTGATTGACGAAATTTTCAGAGTACGGAATGAAGAAGCGGTGGAAACGTCCCGAACCCTTGCTAGGGAAGAAGGACTTCTGGTGGGTATTTCATCGGGAGCTGCGGCCTTTGCAGCCGCCCGGATCGCCCGGAGGTACGAAAACGTGGGAAAAACCGTGGCGGCCATACTCCCTGACACCGGAGAACGGTATCTTTCCACGGCGCTTTGGCAGAATTTGAGCCAACAGAAGAACACGATATGGTATTGAGGGAGCATATATGAGCGGCGTTATTGACAGACCCCGGTATGACTGCGCAATCGGCGGCGCTTTGGCGCTGGCTAGAGCCATACCGCGGCTTATTCCCATTACCCACGCCTCAAAAGGCTGCGCGTATAATTATTATATAGGGGGCAATGCGGGAGCCGGTTATTGGGGCGGCGGTTACTGCGGAGCGGTTTCACTCCCCTCAACGAATGTATCGGAAAAGGAAGTGGTCTTTGGGGGCGAAAACCGCCTTGAGGAACAGATCCGGTCCACCATTGAGATCATGGACGGGGATCTCTACCTGGTAATTTCAGGCTGCATGGTGGAGATGATAGGGGACGATATAAAAAGCGTGGCTGACCGGCTGGATGTTCCGCAAAAAGTGTTGGCCGTACCCACTCCGAGCTTTAAGGGCAACGCTTATTACGGCTATGATTTGGCCCTTGAACTGCTTGTCCGGGAATATAGTACAAAACAGGAAAAAAAGAAAAACAAAAAAGTGAATATTTTCGGGATAATTCCCGGAAGCGACGTCTTTTATAAAGGCAATTTGAGGGAAATAAAACGCCTGCTTTCGTTAATCGGCGTGGAAGCGAATACCTTAATCGGCGAAGGAGAAACCTTG
>JAIRPG010000111.1 GCA_031257105.1 Treponema sp. | reverse complement strand
CACGTAGAAGCCCCTGATCACGTTCCGCTGCCACAGGGCAAGCCGGCATCCGGGAATAGTCATCAGGAGGGAACTTACGCTGATTATCCCCAGCCCCCCTACCTGTACCAGGCAGATCAGGATGATCTGTCCCAGCCTGCTGAAGTTGGTGATGTTCACCGTCGCCAATCCGGTGACGCACACCGCCGAGGTGGCGGTAAACAATGCGTCCAAGGGTTTAAGGTTCCCCAACTCCGGGGTAAAAGGAGACCAGGCGGCGGGAATGAGGAGAAGCGCCGTTCCCACGGCAATAACCGCAAGAAAGAAGACCAGCAGGTAGAGAGCGTCTGATTTTTGAAAGAAATTGGAAATAAGTCCTTTTCGCATATTTTCTTTAAATGGAACCTGTGCAAAACCCGGTTGGTGCGAACTTCGGTTCGATACACGGGCTTTTGCGATTTTCAGCGATTATTGTTGCAAAACTGAATGCTTGCAACAACCTCAATGTAATAGGTCTAGTCATCTTGAAAAGCAAGCGACATCAATCATACTATAGTGACATGCGTTTCTGTACAAGCTGTATCTGCGTTTTTCTCTTTATTCTGCCGGCGCCGCTTCGCGCTCAGGAGACGACAGGGCCCTCCCGCACAGACGCCTTGCAAAATTACCGCGCCGGCAGGGATCTGGAATACCGGGGCCGCCGGGACGACGCCGAGGTTTACTACAAGGAGGCGGCGCGGATTTGTATCGAGGAAATAGCCCGCAACCCCGTAAACATGGACGCCTATGCGGTACTTACCTGGACGTTGCAGCGTCAGCGCAAATATTCAGAGGTCATTGCCTGGGGAGAGCGGGGATTACGGGCGGGCGGTACCGATTACCGGCTCATTGAGATCATGGGCGAGGCTTCTTTTTACCTCGATCGTTATGAGGATTCGCTCCGGTACATGGAGCGGTATACCAATGCCTTGCCCCGGGGAGACCGGGCTTCGGTGGCCTTCTTTTTTATCGGGGAAATTTTCCGGCTCGAGGGGAAGTTCCGCCTCGCCGACATCGCTTACACCACCGCGGTGAAACTTGAGCCCAATTCCGCCCTCTGGTGGTACCGGCTCGGACAGGTTAGGGAATCCTCCGGTGATAGCGCTCCCGCTGTCGAAGCCTACGAGCAGGCCCTGCGGCTCGATCCCAACTACCGGGAAGCGAGGGAAGGTCTTACCCGATCCCTGCAATCAGGTTAACGCCCGCCGGTTTAAGCAGCCGAAATTCACAAAGGAAACATAATGAACGAAACAATTTTTCAAAATGGAGAAGAGATGGGGGCGGTCATAGCGTCGGAGATTTGTGATCTTATCAAGACACAAAAAGCCCCCCTTATCTGTCTTGCGGCGGGACACAGTTCTTTATCGGTTTTCGCGGCCTTGGCGGAAAGAAAAAAACAAGGCTTCGATTTTAGCGATTATTTTTTTGTCGCTATGGATGAATGGACCGGGATGAACGCCGATGACGAAGAGAGCTGCGGCGGTTTTCTAAAAAAGAATTTTTTCACGCCGCTGGATTTTCCCGCTGAACATATAAAACTTTTTGACGGCAGGGCGGCTGATTTGAAAGCTGAATGTGAAGCCGTTGAACAATTTATTGATACGCGGGGCGGCGTCTGTTTTATGCTTTTGGGCATCGGCATGAATGGACACTTGGCCCTAAACGAACCGGGCTGCGATATAAACGGCGGCGCCCATCTGACTGAACTTTCGGAAATAACAAAAAAAACAGGCCAAAAATATTTTTCTCATACCCAGACGCTTTTGGGGGGCCTTACCCTCGGGCTCAAAAATATCCGGGCCGCCGGAAATATCGTGGTCAATGTGACCGGGGCTCATAAAGCGCCGGTCGTAAAACGACTTCGAGAATCCTCTGCCGGCGCGGATTTTCCCGCATCGCTTCTAAAAGATCTGCCCCAGGCGCGGTTTTATTTTGACGCCGAAGCCGCGGGGGGTGATTAAGCTTGCAAGCGCATATTAAGGCGCAACCGGCGGCTTGCGCGGTTTACCGGATCGCGCCGAGAATCGAAAAAAGGTCAAAACCTCGGAGCTTGAAGCCCTTTGCTTCAAGGATAAGGATGATCTCCTCCACCGCGCCGGGAATCCAGGAACGGTTAAAGGGGCCTACGGGATCTTGGGCGAGCCGTTTTTCCGCTACGGCGAGGGAATCCCTGGCGTCATGGAGCAAGATGACGCCGCCCCGCTGTTTCTCCACGGCGGCGACGATAGCGGACACCGCCTTTTCGCGCCGAGCTTCCCCCAAAACGGCGTCATAGGCCCGGGCGGTAACGGGAACCAGGGCGTACCCCGCGTCACGCCAGATCCGTTCCTGCCGGGCGGTGTAAAATCCCCCGTGGGGGCGGTAAAATCGAATTTGCGGCTCTTCTCCCAGAGCCGCGCCTATGGCGTCTTCCCAGCGGATCAAGTTGTCCCGAAATCGCTTCTCATCCATCCACACCGCCCATTTCCCGCTGTAGCCGTGGCTGCCGATGAGGTGCCCCTTTTGCGCGATAGCCCGAACCACATCAGGATTCGCGGCGGAATTTTCCCCCAACAGCACAAAGAGGGCCTGGATTTCGTATTTTTCCAGTGTTTCCAGAAGCCGGACGGTGGTATCCTCAAAATGATTGGGGCCGTCATCAAAAGAGAAGATAACTACCCCTTCCGGAAGGCCAAGCCTGTCCCGGCTCCCGTTGATAGTCCGGCACCCCAGAACACCGGCGCTCCAGAACGCCAGCGCCGCGAGCAAGAGAACGTTAGTTCTCCGAACGCTAGTTCTCCGAACACCGGTTCTGCGAACACCGGTTCGCAGAACACACATTCGCTGCTTCATCTCCACGCGCTTACTCATAGAAACTTGTTCACTCATGATAAATGCAGGAGTTGATCTTTTATATAGGCGGTCAAACGCCGGGCAGCCTGGGGCGCGGGCAACGCCGCGAACCGCACCGGGGAAATTTCGTTTTGCATCCTGATCCGGTAGACGTACTTTTCCGTGGGGTTAAAGGCCAGCAGGGGATCCCGCTTTCCCAGGCCATACTTATCGGTACCGCCGATATGGAGCGGAATAACGCCGCATCCGGAAATCAAAGATAAACGGGCGGCGCCCCTTTTTAAGGTCATAAGCCCGGAGCGGGGGGTTCTGGTTCCCTCCGGGAAAATGATGATACAGTTCCCTTCCTCCAGTGATTGCTCGCAAGCCTCACAAAGCTCCGAAAAGTCCAGCGTATTGAGGATGTAGAGCTGTTTGACTACCCCCCGGAGAATGGTTCTGGAGGTATATCCCTGAACGATACAATCCGCGTTGGGGATAAGGGAGATCAGCGCGACCACGTCCAGCAGAGAAGGATGGTTGGCCACGACGATCTTTGATGAAAGGTTCCGGTAAGCTTCTCTATTATCCACATCTACTTCCAGAACGCGCAGAACCTTGAGCGCCGTAAGAAACATACGGAACTGGAAGCTCACAAAACGGCGGGCGTAACGGCGGAACCGCTTCCGGGGGCGCAGAAAGAGCCGCATAAGAGGGAAGAATACGGTAACGAGCGCGACCGTCCCCAAGCTAAAGTAAAAGAAAGAGAGCAGTTTTACCGAAACCATCCATATATAGAGAAGCCGGTTCTTTACCGGGGGTAGATCAGGGGCGCTCATAAGAGCCCTCCCCAGGGCGCGCCGGCCTGTATGAGTAAACGCAGAAAGCCGCCGGGATCATCCGGGAAAGCGTCCGCGTCCAGCGCCACGGAACCCGGCCCGTTCAGGCGGGAAAGTAAGGCGGCAAAGGCCGGGGGCCGGCAAGGGGGCCTGAGAGCGCCGTATTCCGGGGGCGGCGTCTCGTCGGCATAGACCAGCAGGACCTCTTCCGCCGCGCCGCTCAATACCGGCGCCGCCGCCGCCAAAAGACCCGGCCCGAAACGTCCGTTGCCGGGGTAGAGGGCGGTATACCCGGCGTGGAGCTTCAGCGCGACGGCCGCCGCCGCCGGGGGTGTATTGAACACCGAGAGGGAAAAGGCGGCGGGCATCACGGCCCGTTCCTGTATCACCGTTTGGTTGATGGTAAACTGCCGTCCAATTTCCCCCCTGAACGAGATAAAGGCTATCCGGGCCTCCCCCAGGGGGAGGAGTTCGTAGATCACCCGGATCGTCATCTTTGACAACCGGCTGAGCCGCCGGGTAAACAGCTTGAATTCCCCCGGATCGATGCCGCGCCGCCTGACTTCAGCGCCGCCGAAGTCAGGCGAATCCAGGGAAGGGCTTCCGGCGCTTTCGGGGATTTCCCGCTTCCCCAGAGCCCAGTCTTGCCAGGCCGCAAGGTCTTCCATGCCCGGGGCCCAGGCGCTGAACCGGAGGGCGTAGAGTTCCCTCATGCGGATACCCCAAAGTGGAGCAGGGA
>JAIRPG010000006.1 GCA_031257105.1 Treponema sp. | reverse complement strand
AAGCCCGCCTTGTCCAGCTTGCCGCAAATGGGCAGCATATCGGCGGTAACCATACGGGTGGCAAACAGGGACTGGTGCGCGTCCCGCAGTACAAGGTCTGTGAGTTTTACTTTCGGCATATTCAACCTTCCTTATTTCTTGCGATATTCATTAACTGCTGCGCTAATAGCGGCGGTAACGGCGGCATTGCCGGCGGCACTGCCAGCAGCATTGTTCCCGGCAGCCGGAGCGCCGCTCCCGGCTTTGGCCGGCGCGACATCCTTGTCCAGCCCTAATGCGTGGACAATTTTTCCCATCAGCGTGATAGAAATGATCATAATGATCAAAAAACTAAACACAATTCCCATGCCTAATAGGGTCAGAACACCGCTCTGACCAAGCATATCGGCTATTGTCATAAAGCCTCCCTTAGTTTGAAGTTATTCCCGCCAGGAGGCGAGAATTAACCTGTTTTGTGCCTTCTATCTTACCGAAAAAGTCTTTTATAGTGCAACAGCCTCTTCGTACCCAGGTAGGGGGCGATTCCGTAGTTGATACACCCGGCGTGGGGCACTACAATACCATTCAATGTCTATCAATCCCCGTTTTCAAAGACTCGCCCTCCTCACCGGCGCGGAAACACTGGACGCCCTGGAAAAAACCCATGTTACCGTATTTGGCTTAGGAGGCGTGGGAAGCTGGTGCGCCGAGGCGCTGGTTCGTTCAGGGATTGGACAGATCGGCATTGTTGACTCAGATACCGTCTGCGTAACCAACATCAACCGGCAGGTAGAGGCCACAAGCCGGACGGTTGGCCGCTTTAAGGTTGAGGTTCTCAAAGAACGGCTGCTGGAAATCAATCCCCAGTGTACGGTACAAACCTTCGGCATGGTCTTTTCTAAGGAGACTGCGGAAAAATTCGACTGGGAATCTATGGACTACTGTATAGACGCCATAGACAGCCTAACCTGCAAACTCGACCTCATCGAAAAGGCATACGCGGCGGGAACGGTACTCTATTCTTCCATGGGAATGGCTCAAAAGCTGGATCCTGCCCGGCTCAAGACCGCAGATATATGGAAGACTCAGGGCTGCCCTCTGGCGCGTCTTGTCCGGCAAGGACTACGGAAACGCCATTTTCAGGGGCGTTTTACCACGGTATACAGCGCCGAGCGGCTTCCCCTGCATGGTGAGATTGCTTCCGCCTGCGGTTCAACCCGCTGCCTCTGCGCCGTCCGGAACAGAGATGAGCCGGGAGCGCCGGTGGAATGGTGTAGTTCCAGAAAGGTGATCAACGGGAGCGCCGTCACCGTTACCGCCGCTGCGGGGATGATCTTGGCAGGCTTGGTACTTCAGGATATCTACTCCCATGGCTGATCGCTTTCTCCGCAAAGCCGGGGCAAGTGAAGCGGCGAGAAAACTCATTGCCAAGGCGATTTTTGAACGAAACCTGGTCTCAGATGGCGACCGGATCCTTATCGCCGCGTCAGGAGGCAAGGATTCCACCGTCATGGCCTGGGCGCTCTCGGATCTCCGCCGGGCGCTGAAAAGGGACTATACCCTGGAGGCGATCCACATATCCAGCGATTTCTGCGCCTGCTGCAAGAAATCTGTCCTTTCAGAGCGGCTCCAACAATGGGGAATACCCTTTACCGATCTTTTTGTCCCCATCATCGGCAGGCTCAAGGCGGGGGAGCGGATGAATTGTTACTGGTGTTCCACCCAGCGGAGGACGGAACTCCTCAAATACGCCGTGGAACACGGATTCAACAAAATCGCCTTGGGACACCATCTTGACGACATCATCGAAACCTTTTTTATGAACATGACAAGCAAGGGAGAGCTTTCCACTATGCCCATGCTTCTGACCTACCGCAAATATCCGGTAAGCCTTATCCGGCCCCTGGGCTACTTGGAAGAACGGCAGGTCATCGCCTGCGCCGAAGAACAAAACATACTCAAGGCGGCCTGTACCTGCCCATACGGAATCAATTCCAGGCGGCGGGATATACGCCGCCGCATCGCCGAATTCACCGGCAATTCAGGGGCCGTCAAACGTCGTATCCTTCGAGCGCTCTCTTCGGGATACAAGGATCTGCTTTAGGATAGAGCCTCTCTCGTCACAAAAACCGTTCCAATGCCCCCCGAATCCGTTCCGCTGTTTCCGCCTCTCCTCCCGCCTCTACCCACTGTACACCCGGTATTGAGGCGAAAAAAACGGCTTGCCGCTTGGCGTACCGGCGGCTGTTCCGGGCAACCAGAGCTTCCACACCGGCGAAATCTTCCAAAAACCGAAAGACCGGCGGCTCCTTGCCGTTTTTACCCTCGGCGGCTTCAACAAAAAATTCCCGATAGCCAATGGCCCGCAGCCCCGGATCCAGGGGAGTGTACCCCGCTTCGTATAAACGGCGAACCTCGCCGGGCAGTCCCTCGCGGAACATAGCCGCACAGCGCAGATTTATGCGGCGGTACAGTTCTTCCCGAGGCCGGGAAAGCCCGATGATCAGGAAGCGATAACCCGGCCTGCCGCTGCCATCCGTGTCCGTCCCCGCGCCTGACGCCTGAAACGAACTCAGAGGCCGCCCGCAGAGGCGCAGCACCTCCAGCGCCCGCAGCAGCCGGTACTCATCGTTGAGGTGAATTCTTCCCGCGCTCACCGGATCGCCCAGGGCAAGCTCCTCCATCAGCACGGCGGCCCCCCGCTCCCGCAATTCCTGTTTAAGGCGCAGACGAATTGTCCCATCAGAAGGAGGCGCTTCGCTTAATCCGAGAATAAAATTTTTCAGGTAAAAGCCCGCGCCGCCGGAAACAACCGCCAGCCGTCCACGCCGGGCAATGTCAACACACGCCGCATCGGCGCGGCGTACAAAATCGCCCACGTTAAACTGTTCATGGGGATCGTGGATGTCTATCAGATGATGGGGAAGCGCGGCTCGCTCTTCAATTGTAGGCTTTGCAGTACCGATGTCCATACCCCGGTAGACCTGCATAGAATCCGCCGATACAACCTCAGCCGCGCAGAGGCTGGAAACTCCCGGTTCAAACAGACGCAGCAACAAGCCTGTTTTACCCGAAGCGGTAGGGCCAAACAGAATCAGTACCGGAATGGACAGCGCATTATTCGGCATCAAGCCGGAATTCGACTTCCCGGGTAAACACTTGCCGGGCTGCAAGAGACACTACCTTACCGTCGTTTTCTTCAATTTTCTCGTCTTTCAGCATGGAGAGCTGATATGATCGCCGCGAAGCCGCTGAGGTAATCTCGTACATATTTTGATCGTACTTAATAAGTTCTTCCATGGGAAATATCATGATACCGTATTGTACTCTATCGGGCGGGTGTTTATCAAGTGAGCCTGTTGCAAAACCTTTGGAAGTTATCAATACTATAGAAGAACTCTGGTAAAAGTTCGAGCATCATGATGAGGAGACAATTATGAAGAAATATGTCTGCGACGTTTGCGGTTATACCTATGATCCTGCCATTGGAGACCCTGATAACGGCGTTAAGCCGGGTACACCCTTTGAGGATCTTCCTGAGGATTGGGTGTGCCCTCTTTGCGGAGTGGGTAAAGATCAATTTTCTCCCGCTGTATAAAACATAAAAATGGAGGAATAGTTATGCTGTCCCGGCAAGATTTTGTCTTTACGATAGGTTACGATGGCCCCGCCGCAGTGGTGGATGGTCAGGCTAAACGGCGGTACGGACACATGAGTACCGGAACATTGGCTGAACAAGGTCTCTTCCGGGCGGCGTATTCCTCGGCGGTTTATTCAAAGGATCCGGCGGAGATGGAACTGGTGGTAAAAGCCTATAATCAAGCCGCCGGCACCTCCTATACGGCCTCTTCTTCTCTGGATCGGCTGTTTGGGGTTTTTCCTGTGGATGTCCGGCGATCCATTGTACTCTAAGAGCCTGTGGGAGCGGGTCGAGCCGCCCCAGGGCCCCGGCATCTATTACAGCCCAGAACGTGAACATGAGAACGATCCGGCTTTTCAAATAACCGGGCGATGAGGTACTCGTCAGATTTTATGGCTGCCCCGCAGACCGGACACTTCCGGGGGCGGCCTTCGTTCAAGCAATAAATACAGCCAAAAATTTGCATCAACCTGCCCTGATGCGAACTCCCTGGAAACACTGCGGAGCGCACCCGTTCTTCGGAGGGCAGCTTTGATGAGCAAACCGGACAGGTCTTTGAACCTTCGGAAACTTTTTGGGGAGCGCCGGTTTTGAGCAGGCGGTTCTTCGCGGGTTTTCTTTCGCGCCGTTCTTGCGTTTCCCGCTTCCGGTCTGCGCGAAAAAAAATAGTTGAAGCAACCCAAAGGAATACAAGTCCAATGATACCAAACACCAGAACCTGTAAAACGGATTCAATAGTAATCATGCAACCTCCCGCAAAGCCCATTTCGCTATACCGATACTTGGCGGCCTTATGAACGCGGGGTATACTTCCATAGTGGCAACGTTGTATATTATCGGCACACCGATAGGAAACCTGGGAGATATTAGTTTCCGGGCGGTGGAGATCCTAAAAAAAGTCGATACGGTGGCCTGCGAGGATACCCGCCGGACGCTCAAGCTCCTGAGCCACCTGGGAATACGGACGTCACTGCTTTCCTGCCGGGCAGGAAACGAAGAGTCCGCCGCGGGTAAGGTAGTTGCCCTGCTCGATGCGGGAAAAGACGCCGCTTATGCCAGCGATGCGGGAACTCCAGCCCTCAGCGATCCCGGCGCGGCCCTGGTGAGAGCTTCGACAGCGGCAGGCCATAGGGTTATTCCCATCCCCGGCCCTTCAGCCTTTGCCTCGCTGGTGAGCGTGGCCGGCGGTATGGATAAAACCGTGATCTTTGAGGGTTTTTTATCCCCCAAAGCGGGTCGCCGCCGTTCCAGACTGCGAGAACTTCTGACCTTGGATACGGCCTTTGTTTTATACGAATCGCCCTTCAGGATACTTAAGCTTTTAGAGGATTTAGCCGAACTTGAGAGAGAACGGTATGTGTGCGTAGGCCGGGAAATGACAAAAATTCATGAAGAGTACATCAGGGGCAGCGCGGCGGAAATTTGCGTGTATTTTGCCGGGAAAGAAGCGCAAATGGGTGAATTTTCGGTGTACGTATCTGGTAAGAAAGCCGATTAACGGGTAAACTATTGTTAGAGTTATGCCGATAATGAGGAGTAGGTAGGAAATGAGTATGACAGTCAACAAGATAAGTTCGATAGATCCCCTTGTGGCTGGTAAAAAGTCTAATCAAGATAATCGTATAGGTTCTTTTGAAAAGACCGATTCTATAGTTGTCTCTTCTGAGGCGATGGAAAAAGGGGAATTGTATCGAGGGATTGAGCTGGTTTCCGCCGCCCCTGATACACGGGTTGATCGTATTGCCGACTTAAAGAAAAAGATCAACGATCCTTCGTATATAAACGAGGCTATTATTAACGCTATAGCGGACAAAATTATAGATGCCTTTGGCTTATAAGCCATAATGTGGCACTGAATATGCGGGACCAGGGGACGGGATGTCCCGGGGTTCCGCTTTTTTTTTCTGCTTATTTGGGCTGGGAGAGGTTATGACGGATATTGTTTTTAAGCTGGAACCAGAAATTATTATCGGTAATGGAACAATAAACCGTACCGGAACGGTCTGCAAAGCTTTAGAAGGCAACAAGATATTGCTTATCTCCGAGAAAAAATTGTACGAAAACAAAAGCATTGAACGGCTCAATTCTATACTGGCTGATTCGGGCGTGGAAGCCATTGTCTTTGACGAAATCTCTTCCCTGACAACCGCCGATATAGCGGAGACTACCGCAGAACTTGTCCGGGGATCCTGTTGTTCCGCCATAATCGGGTTCGGCGGCTCTACCACCCAAGCTATCACCCGTTTGACGGCGATTATTACCCCAGCCAAGCTTAAACCCAGCGAGTTTTTAGATGGCGCAATACCCAATGGGCAGCCGATTCCTTATATCACTATTCCCACCGTGATTGGGGATCCCTTCCTCTTTTCAAATGCTTTTGTTACGGTAGACTCCCGCGATCGCCTGGTAAAGCTGGCGCCGGCCTCCGCTAACCGCTGCGTTACCGCGATCATAGACAGCAGCCTTGCCGAATCCCCTTCAAAAAAATACATCGCGGCCCCGCTTTTTGATGGATTCTGCACTGCGGTCGAGGCATACTGTTCCACGAAGGCTCAGTTTATATCCGATACACTCCTGGAAAGGGCCTTCCGCGTATATGCCCGGCTCATGGATTCCTACGAGGCGGAACAGTTCGATGGTCTACAAGAGCTTGCGGTCGAAGCGGGTTTTCTAACGGCGCTGGCGTCGGGGGTAAGCGTTCCGGGGATTGGTACTGCCTTAGCCTATGCCTTAAACGGACGCTTTCCCGTGAAAAAATCCTGGTGTTCCACGGTGCTCCTCCCCTTTATTCTGGAACGGCTCATGTCGGCCAGGCCTGAAAAAATAGCGAAAATCGCGGCTCTCATTGGCGAGAGTGTTGCGGGGGCATCGACCGTGGAAGCCGCTCATTTGACGGTTGAGGCGATCCGCCGCCACATGAAAAACTTGCAAGTTCCCTCCAAACTCAGCGATTTTAACCTTTCTCTGGATCGGCTGGTTCCGATAGCCGAAGCCGCCCGAAACCTTGCCTTTGTATCGCATTGTCCCTGGACGGTCACTATCGAAGATGCCTATGATATTCTAAAACAAGCCTTTTGACGGAATATTCGCGGATAAGAGCCTACATCAACGGCGCGAACAAGCGCAGCACATCCTGAATGAAGCGCTGAACGGCGTTTCTGGCGCAGTCCGCCGGAGTTATCCGGTGGGAAACAGGAACCGTTCGCAAAAAATCTTCTTTTACCGCTTGAACAGCCCGGTTTTTGTAAATCCATACACCACATTCAAAATGCAGGTACAGACTCCGAAAATCCAGGTTCGTGGTGCCAACCGTCGCTACCGTATCATCGGAAACAAACGTCTTGGCATGATTAAAACCGCTTGAGTATTCGTAAACCTTCACCCCTGCTAAAATAAGCTGACGATAGTAAGACTGCGAGGTTATCTGTACAACCTTCTTATCCCAACGGCGGGGAGTGATGATGCGTACGTCCACGCCGCTCTTAGCCGCTAGGGTCAGCGCCGAAAGGAGGTTTTCGTCCACCACGAGGTAAGGGGTATTGATATACACATAGTTCTTCGCGTTGTTGATAATCTGAATGTACACGTGCTCTCCCACATTCTCGTCATCGATGGGACTGTCCGCGTAAGGCTGCACATAACCGTCAGATTCAACTGAACACGGTTCATCTTTCCAGGGATAAAACGCCGCGAAATCGTCCTTGGGCAGCGCTATCCGCGCCTTCTCCAGATTCCACATCTTCAAGAAGATCAGGGTCAGTGACCATGCCGCCTCGCCTTCAATCATAATTGCCGCATCTTTCCAATGGCCGTATTTTTCGTATGCGTTGATATATTCATCAGCCAGGTTCATGCCGCCGGTAAAAGCCACCTTGCCGTCTATAGAAATGATCTTCCGGTGATCTCGATTATTCTGTTGTGACGAGAGAATGGGCTTGAAGGGATTAAATATCACGCACTGAATCCCCCGCGCTTTGAGGTATTGCTTAAAATCGGGCGGCAGAGACATAAAACATCCCAAATCGTCATAAATCATCCGCACATCCAGCCCAGAGCGGGCCTTCCGTTCCATGATGTCCAGTATAGGATCCAGCATCTTCCCCTGCCGAAGGATAAAGAATTCCATAAAAATATAATGTTCAGCCTTCTCAAGTTCCGGCAGCAGCCGTTTAAAAAAAGCCTCTCCAGAATCAAAATACTCGGCCTGTGTATGGGCATAGATGGGAAAGCCGGCATATTCCTGCAAATACCTCGCCTGGAGCAGGCAGGCTTCCTGTTTTTCCGCTATCAAAGGCAGGATATTTCCCGGCAGCGGGAACAGGGGATCACATTCCCGGTTAATTCCCGCAACGATCCGGCGCAGTTTCCTGGAGTTGGACTGGGAATAAAAGAGAATATACATGATACCCCCAAAAATGGGAAACAGCAGAATAAGAAAAATCCAGGTGAGTTTATATGCGGGCTTCTCCGATTTGTTGAGAATGTAAAGGCTCACCACAACGCTTAACATACTCAGTATCCAACTCACATAGCGAAAAGAAAAAGATGAACCGGCGATCAATGAAAGCAGAATCCCTATTTGTACAAGCAGCATGGTAATCACAAAGACCCGCCGCTTGAATACAATCCGTACCCACTGTTTTGTCATCTGTTTTGTCATATCGATCATAGAGACGTTCCGCCTTACGCCGGCCAGACCCCCGCCCCTTGCCGGACGAGCCTAATTTCATCACCGGTTAAATCGAGAATCGTGGAAAAAATCCGCATCTGCTCTTCCCCAGGGTCTAAGATCAGGTCGAGGTCGGGTATGTCATCCATCTCCCAGCCCCCTTCAAAGAGTTCTTCTTCCGGAATAGGAGGAAGAGCGTCTTCCTGACCGGGCTCACCGGCGTCCGGCTCTTCCGGCGTTGGAGCCCCGGCGCTCATTCCTCGTTTCGCCGTGATTGCGTAGAGGGGCTGCCCGAGCGTCTTTATCAGGTTAAGTGGAACCGGATGGCCAGGAATACGGATTCCAATCTCCCGGCGGCGCAACCCGAGGGCCTTTTCGGTACCCAGAAGGGTTCTTAGGATAAACACATACGGCCCCGGCGAAAGCCGTTTGATGATACGGAAACGGCTGTTATCCATGCCGCAGAATTCTCCAAACTGCGAAATATCCGCGCAGAGGAGGGTAAAATGCCGCTCATCCCGCTCGCCGGAAAGCCGCCTGAGCCGTTTAATTCCTTCTTTTGACTGAAAAGAACAAACCAAACTCCAACTGGTGTCTGTTGGAAGCCCCAAAAGACCGCCGTCGGCCAGAATCCGCGCGCCCCTCTCCAGGATTCGGTCATCGATATTACCGGGTACCACATACTCAACCATACCCTCAGTATACTACGAAGGCGGAAAATACGCCAATTGGCCGGCCCACTTCACCATTGTCCCGCCGCTAAAACAAATAATCCGTATAAAAACCAAACACGCCCCGCGTCCGCGCCTGATACGCTTCCTCAAACCTGTTTACCGTGTGGACATATACTTTTTTGTCCAGCTTTTTTAGCACTTCTACAAAACCGGCGCTTGCCCGGTCGGGCCACATGGTGAGCGCCTTGACGCTTGGATGATTTTGGACAAAACGCAGAACCTCGTCATCGGTTTGGGAACTTTGATACAGGGTGTAGATAACATTCTGGAATGGATAGAGCGCGTAAATTGTTTCCAACATTCGCGGGTAATAAATCTGCGGAATAATCCTGTCCAGCAGCGCGGCGTTTACCTTTTGCGCGGCGCGTTTAATTTCGGCAAATTCTTTGGTTATCAATTCCGGGTCGGTTTCTTTGGTGTCGGTTACGATGTACATATCTGGATACATATTTAAAAGGACAATAATATCGTCTACATCAAGGGGCGTGTATTCGCCGTGTATTTTTGATTTTTTCCATTCGGCAAGCGAGGGGGCTTCCATCCAATTTTCGCCGGTGATATTTTTTCCGTGTTCCCAGTCGTGAACCGCCGCGAGGCGTCCATCGCGTGTCAGGTAAAAATCAATTTCAAATACGCGGTGTCCACGGCGGTAATTCTGTTCAATGGCCTCTTTCGAGTTGGTATACGTGAGCATCGCGCCGTTTCGGTCAAACAGCACCCCGCCGGCGGGGGCGGCCAGCGTAAAATCAAAGGGATTTACCCCCCCCCCCCCCCCCCGTCTCATCCGCCAGAATAAAATCGCCGTTGCGGTTTTCGGTGGCAATTTTTATTTTGCCAATCATTTTGTACGAAACATACAGCACCGGCGGTATGCTCAAAATGACATAAACCGCTATGATCAATTTTTGAATTTTGCCGTTGCGCCATGTATTATTCATCGTTTTTTTCGTCTATCCACATTTTGTTGTAATAGGCTGATTTTTGCCCCAGGGCGTTATTCACTGTGTCAACGCCCAGGGTTTCAATTAGCGTCGGATATCCCTTGTTCATCGAACGTCCAAGCCCCAGCCCCGGCGCGTCGTACACGCCGCCAACGGAATCGACCAGGGCGGGAAACATATCGAAATGCGAAAACTGTCGGTTTTTGGTATGTTCGCCTGACAAAGATGAGTTGAGGAAAATGTTGAATGGAAAACGGTTCGCGCCGTCCTTGTTGAAATCTTTCGGAAAAAAAGAATAATCCATGTACAGGTGATCCCCCAATACAGCAACAGTGGTATTTTCGTAGAAGGGCTGTTCTTTAAGCCATTCCAGAAAATCGAACAAC
>JAIRPG010000140.1 GCA_031257105.1 Treponema sp. | reverse complement strand
GTGTCTGTCTATAATGTAGACACATTATAGACAGACTACCTTAAAAGAGCATTTTCGTAGTCTTTAGACGAGAAAATGCAAGGTCTGTCCACAAAGTAACCGACTTTGTGGACAGACACTATCTAAATCTGACGGTAAGCCCTAACGACTTCTATCTAGGGTACCCTGCCGGTCTTCCCCCTCCAGATTCGGAATTTCCAGGATCTGGCCGGGATAAATCAAATTGGGATCATTCGGTCTTGGAAGCTTGGATTTGTTCGCGTTGTAGAGCCGTATCCACTGAAACCGGTCGTTATAAACCGCAGGATTCGCCGCGATTATGGTCAATGTATCATGAAGCTGAACCACATAATATTTTACCAGCGGGGGACGGTTTTCTGGGCTAACCGGCGGCGGTGTTTGCGGTTGAGCGGCTTCCCAGGCGGCAATTTCCTCCGCCGGCAACTCCGTTGACGCCGACAACTCTGTTGACGCCGACAACTCTGTTGACGCCGGCGACTCCGCTTCGGCTAATTGCTGGGCTTCCGCCTGGCGCTGCGCCTCCGCTTGACGCTCCGTATCCGCTTGCAGCGCCGCCTCTGCCTGGCGCTGCGCTTCCGCCTGCCGCGCCGCTTCCGCTTGCTGCGCCGCCTCTGCCTGGCGCTGCGCTTCCGCCTGCCGCGCCGCTTCCGCTTGCTGCGCCGCCTCTGCCTGGCGTTGCGCCTCCACTTGACGCTCCGCTTCGGCTAATTGCTGGGCTTCCGCCTGGCGCTGCGCCTCCGCTTGACGCTCCGTATCCGCTTGTTGCGCCGCCTCTGCCTGGCGCTGCGCTTCCGCCTGCCGCGTTGCTTCCGCTTGCTGCGCCGCCTCTGCCTGGCGCTGCGCTTCCGCTTGCTGCGCCGCCTCCGCTTGCCGTTGCGCTTCCGCTTGTCGCGCCGCTTCTGCCTGGCGCTGGGCTTCCGCCTGCTGCGCCGCCTCTGCTTCCGCCTGGCGCTGGGCTTCCGCTTGTTGCGCCGCCTCCGCTTGCCGTTGCGCTTCCGCCTGCTGCGCCGCCTCCGCTTCCGCCCGGCGTTGGGCTTCCGCTTGCTGTGCTGCTTCCGCTTGCCGTTGCGCTTCCGTCTGTTGCGCCGCTTCCGCCTGGCGCTGGGCTTCCGCCTGCTGCGCCGCCTCTGCTTCCGCCTGGCGTTGCGCTTCCGTCTGTCGCGCCGCCTCCGCCTCAGCCTGGCGCTGGGCCTCCGTCTGTTGCGCCGCTTCCGCTTCCACCTGGCGTTGCGCCTCCGCTTGTCGCGCCGCCTCCGCTTCCGCCTGCCGCTGGGCTTCCGCTTGTCGCGCCGCCTCCGCCTGCCGTTGCGCTTCCGCTTGTCGCGCCGCCTCGGCCTCCGCCTGTCGCTGGGCCTCCGCTTGTCGCGCCGCTTCCGCTTGTCGCGCCGCTTCCGCTTGACGCGCCGCTTCCGCCTGACGCTGGGCTTCAGCTTGTCGCGCCGCTTCAGCTTCGGCTTGCCGTTGCGCTTCCGCCTGCTGCGCCGCTTCAGCTTCGGCCTGCCGTTGCGCTTCCGCCTGACGCTGGGCTTCCGCCTGCTGCGCCGCTTCGGCTTCCGCCTGTCGCTGGGCCTCTGCTTGACGCGCCGCTTCAGCTTCCGCCTGTCGCTGGGCTTCCGCCTGCTGCGCCGCTTCCGCCTCTGCCTGCTGCGCCGCCTCCGCTTCCGCCTGACTTTCCGCGTTCTCCTCTCGGCTTCCCGATTCTTCTTCGGGGCCCGGTTCCGTCACGGAACGGTCAGAAGGGCGCCAGTATTCTTTTACACTCGAACAGTTCGACAGTGGAAACAGAAAGGCGACTTTGCAAGAAAAAGCCGCGATAATCCGAAATAAACCTTTCTTGTTCACGTTTACGCCTCCTCCGGCCGTTTTGTGTTTTATTTTTTAGCCGTCAGAAGCAGCGTGAGCACGGTTTCTGAAACATCGAGATTTTTGGAGACTGCCAACAGTTCCATAGCGGTATTGGCGGTAAAGTTGAACGTAAACCCGGCTCCCAGCCGTACCGAGGGTAATCCCATTGTCGTGGTAGTAAACGTTGCGTCTTCACCGTTAATTTTCGTTTTATCTGTCGTGGTCTTGAGCGAGAGATATTCTATGCCCAGGCCGGTGTAAATGGCAAAATGATCCGGCAGCAGCTTGACGTTTAAACCCACGCCCATTTCCGGAACAAAACGGAAGGTTGAGCTCTCATGGGTTATCGAGGTACCATCATTAACCGAGGAGTCAAGCACAAGCTGGTCAAACCCAAAGCCCAGGTTGAACTTAAGACCGAGCGATAAGAGATCGCTCAGGTTAGACCGGTACACAAACGAAGGGCTCCCGGAAATCCGCAGATCCGATGTAATATCCCCTTTAATATTTTCTTCTATACCAGTGAGATTGATCTCGGGATCGGCGGCAATGGTGAACTTCGCGTTGGCGCTGTTCTCATCCTTGTTATTGTAGAACCGTAACGCGCCGTCTGCGGATAAATCAAGTTCCGCCACCGTGGAGGGGGTATTGGAAAAATCAAAGCCCAGGGTAAAGCCCACGGAAAGCTCATTAAAGTCAAACCATTTTTCTTCTGTGATAGAGACATTCGGATATTTGACAAAAGTCCCTTTAAGCTTCTCAATAGGATCAGGCACGAACTCAACATAGTTCACCAGGGACGTTATCTTTGATGAATAGTTGTGGAAATCAAACGCGCCCCGCAAACCCGCTATAACGCCGACCGGCCCCGCCTTAAAATGAAAGCCCAATTCCGCCAGCGGCTTTATGCTGAATTCAAAAATATCGGTTCCTACCACCTGGACGCTGTTTAGGTACTGGGATAGCCCGAATTTAAAGCCGAATGAGCCGGCTCCCAACAGAATCTGCAGGGTGTTCGTATTGGCGTTTTCCCCAACCAGGCGCGTCCCGTTTGAATCCACCATTTTGAAGTCGGATACCGATGTCTTCCCTATGGTGGTCGTTTCGTCCCTCTTGAACATCGAGTCTACCTCCTGGTTGGTAACCCGTTTGAAGAGTTCGTCTACCAGGCTGCCGCCATAGGAAACCCCCACATACAGCGCGCCGAAGTTCGCGCCAAGCCCAAGGTTAAGCTTCCATTCATCAACCCCGCCGAACACAAAGGATTTTTCCATGTCGAGCTTGTTGAAATGGTAGGGGGACATAAAATAATCGATATTCGACGCGAGGCCGCCGATAGACGCCTTGTTCAGCGCCGACCGGGGCGAATAGAGCGGGAGCGGCGCGGGCAAGGTCGCCGCATCGATGGTTAGATTTCCGCCATTTGGCAATTCATCAACCCAATCGCCGGCGATCAACCGGGGAATAGACACAAGCGCCAACGCCAGACACAACAGGCATCTCCTGTTTGTTGTTTTCATAAGAACCCTCCTTACATTACATACAAATATTTTCCACTGAAAAACTCAGCGGTTGTTTAAAGTTTTAATAGCCAAGCCGCAGCCCGGCCCGGACGCCTACCCCTTTGCCGTTAAAGCTGCTGAGGAAATCCGTCCCCGCCAGAGAAAGGCCCAGGTTGAACTCCACCGCGCGGAAGTTCAGGCCGAAAGAAAACGACTGCCGCCACACCTCTTCCCGCAGCGCGGTGGAGAGGCCTATGAAAATACACCTCAACAGATTTATCCTGCCTTCGAGCCCGAAATTAACGGATATGTGGCTTCCTCCGTAAATGGTAAGGAAGGATAACCCGATGTTGGGCCTAACCGTAAAAAGATCGATTCCCAAGGGCCGGTATTCGGCAAAAAGATCGAGCCGCAGGGGCCGCAGCACCGTAAGGGAACGGTCGTCATAGGTTGTTTTCGTCTTAAAATCGGGCAGGGTTAAACTATCGCCCGTTAAGCTGTCATAAATCGAGTCTATTTGATACGGCTCATCAGAATCTTTTTTCGTAAGTTCAAGGCTGATCCGCGCCCGGTGGTTAAGGCTGGACGGCACAACCGGGATATGGGTAAGCGTCAAACCAACGTCCCATTTCGGTAACAGGGAATATTCCACCCCGGCGCTCAGATCCGCCCCTATAGACGGGGCGCCGCTCCCAAAAATATCCATGCCGGCGCCTTCTTCCAGGGACATCGCGGAATACAGCTCGGCGCCGCCCCCGACCGCCAGCGTAATCGAGCCGGTATCCTCGTCCATGGTGAGCGCATAGGAGAAGTCAGGCGGCGGTATGTAGAAAAGGGGCATATAGACTTCGGGACGAACCGTTATCCGCAGCTTTTTGATCGGGAACGCCGCGTTAAGCCCCGCCTGAGCAAAAGCGGCGGCGCCTAACGTCATGGAACCTTCTATAGAACGGGTACGGAAATTGCCTTCTTTAAGGAGCCGTACTAAATCTTGCGAGAGCCACAACTCGCCCGCGCCGTCTACGCCGGCAAACACGCCGAATGAGAGGGAATCGCGGGGGTTCACATTAACAAAAAAACCCGCTTCCGCTCCGGCCCACGCCGTTATATCCGTAACGCGGAGCTTTCGGAAATCCAGAACCACCGCTTTGCGGGCGTTAAAAACATCCCCCAGGCCGGCCATGTTATTGGCCAGCGCCACGTCAAGATCAAATCCGACTTCTACTATCCGGTGGGGTCCTTCTTGAGCGGCGGCGGGAAAGGCCGCCGTCACAAAAAAGACCGCCGCAAATAAAATCACTGTAAAGAAACGCCTCCCCCGATTATTTACCATACCATCCGCCTCGCTTAAAATGCTTCGTCCAGCTTTAGTTTAATGGAAACGCCCAACGCGATTTCCAAGGGACGGGCGGGGGGTTCACCGCCGGTATCGGCTTGCCGTTTTATCTTGATCTTGCCGCCTTTGAGCAGCATAACCCTTGCCCATAAATCGAACTTAAAATCTTCAGGAACCGGAGGATCGGGGATGATCGTTTCCTTGTTGATACGGATAACCGAGGCCCCCTCAAACTTGACCGTACCCAGCGGGGGTGTCGAGGACGACGTGTTGAGTTCCAGATGCCCGGAAAGCCCCAGGTTATTTTTCGCCTTGGCTTCTATCGTGATATATTCCAGCCGGTTTATGATGTCTTCTATATCCCCGCCGCCTGAGTTCCCGGTTCTGCCGAACAAGTCATCCTCGGCGATAACGATCTTGGTTCGCGCCTCCTCATCCTCTGCGTCCGGATCAACGGGAATGGCAAAATCGTCGGTAATGTCAAACTCAAGGGGTAATTCCAGCACCATATAAACGCTCAAAGCCGGGTGCGCTTCTATTTCAGCGATCGTGATCTCTTTGGAGGGGATGGTCAAGCTCGAATCGATTGACAACGCCACAGGCCGCCGGTTATCGCCGGGCTGGTTCAGCACATCCGCCAGCGGCATGGGCGTGGGCTTAGGGTCAAGAACCTTGGTGAGCGGTTCACCATTGGGCCAATCGGGACACGCCATACGGGGAAGGCGCTTGTTACGCTCATCCATCTCATATTTTTTGGGCAATTCGTTATCCGCATCGTCCAGGGCCTTTATCGTGAAACTAAGCTCAATTCCGGCGTCCGTTGCGG
Organism: Treponema sp.; assembly: GCA_031257105.1. Lineage (GTDB taxonomy): Bacteria > Spirochaetota > Spirochaetia > Treponematales > Breznakiellaceae > JAIRPG01. The sequence continues at coordinate 20,537 of JAIRPG010000140.1, read as the reverse complement.
ACTTCGCAAACAGCGTGGGCGGGCCGTCAACGTAGAGGTATGCGTTACAGGTAGAAAACTGGAGGGAATAGTCCTTTAACGGCTCGGTGATAGAGGCGATAGAAAGCCGCTGATCCGTCGAATCTTGCGTCGGCGACTCCATCTTATCGGCTATATTTATCTTTTGACGCCCTACATAGGCTTCCAGCTCATCACCAGAAAACAAGGAACCGGCGGTCTCCCGAATTTGCGTTTTCACCGAGTCCAGCATCTCACTTAGCGGCCAATCTATCAGCTTTACCTTGATCACAAAAGCCTTTGTGTCGGGATAACCGCCCGGGTAATCGCTGATCACCATCTCGGGCTCGTCTTCGCCGCCGCCGCCCCCAATGTCGCCGGTCCCTACACTGGCGAGGGCGCTCAGATCAAAATCAAAGTCGCCTAACGCATCAGGGCTTCCCAGCGGCAGGTAGAGTTCCGGAGAGGCGACAATCCGGACTTTTTCCGGCGGTATGAGCGGACAGCTCAGCATAAGAAAGGCGCAAAATATAATAGGTAAAAACAAAACAAAACCGCACCGGAATTTCATACCCTCTTCCCCTTGTTTTTTTGTAAGAAGCTTAAGTAAAACTACGTTATCATAACAGAATACCATATTAAGTCAACCCATGGCCGCGCCCATCGGCCCATCAGGATGCCGGAAGCGGGCATGGCGCTTTACCCCTTTCCGGCCTCCGGCTATACTAGACTTCCGCGGCAATCCGGTTGAAGTTTCAGAACAACTCTATTGCCGCGGTATGATTATGCGTATAAAGCCGGAAAAAAAAGTAACGATGACCGCCGCCGCCGATGATGACGGACGCCGGCTTGACCGAATCTTGCGGAAAAGCCTCCCCGGTCTTTCTCTGTCCGCGATCCACCGGCTGCTGCGGCAAGGCCGGGTACTGGTTAACGGAAAACCGGGCCGGGGAAACGCTCGGATAACCTCGGGGGAGCGGATCGTCATTGAAAACTGCGCCGCTGGCGGCGCTGTTGGCGGCGCTGTTGGCGGCGCTGTACCGCCCGCGGCGCGACTCCCGGCGGAACCTGTCGAGGCGCCGGAAGCCGATCTGGAAATCCTCTGGGAAACGGAGGATCTTCTCTTTATTAATAAGCCTTCGGGCCTTGCCGCGCATGGATACCGAAGCCTGGATACCCTGGTACAAACCTATCTGGCCGGCAAGCTTCCCCCTTCCCTCTCGTTCAAACCCGGGCCGCTCCACCGCTTGGATAAGCCAACCAGCGGAGTCATCGTTTTTTCAAAAACCCTTGCCGGCGCGCGGCGTTTCAGCAATCTCCTCCGGGAAGGGCGGCTCGTTAAACAGTACCTGGCCCTGGCGGAAGGGCGTGTCGAAACGATGGAAACCTGGGAAGATACGCTCCAACGGGACAAAAACCGCCGCAAAACCAGCCCGTCCGCCGGAAACAGGAGCGGAGCAAGAACGGCCGTCACCGTGGTCCGGCCTCTGACATTCATGGCGGGGCGTACGCTCATTCTGGCGGAGATCCACACCGGCCTGACACATCAGATACGCGCCCAGGCCGCCGCGCACGGCCACCCATTAGCCGGAGACCGGAAATACGGCGGCGGTTTTCAACCGGGAGGCTTCTTCCTCCACGCATGGATTCTGCGTTTTCCCCAGGATACGCCGGAAGCCGGTCTCAGCGTCACGGCCCCCCCGCCGGAAAGGTTCCGGCTGCCCGCCGGATTGTCTTAAGGAATCCTCTATGTCCGATCATGGCCCGACTCGCAGCCCGATAATTTTAAATGAAAAAATGATGACCTCTCTGCGGAATGTATTCCCCTGGCTGCGTTTTATGGGGATTGTCGCGTATATCTCCGCCGCGTTGATGATACTTGCGGGACTTGTCCTGACGGCGGTTCCGCTCTTTATGGAAGGGAAAAGCCTTTTCCTGGGGATAGGGCTTATGGTCATGGGACTTATCTCGCTGCTCTTTCCCGCCCGCTTCCTGTACGGTTCCGGCGCCCGGCTCCGAGGCTTTTTCCAGAACTATGCCGGCGCCGAACTGGAACACGCCTTGCGGGACGCCGCTTTTTTTTGGAAATTCTGCGGGGGCCTTACCGCGGCGGGCCTTGCCCTCATTCCCATCGCCATCGTTATCGGCATCTACCTGGTAATAAACGGCTATTACTAGAGGCCGTCAAAGCCGGTTACTTTTTAAAGAGGATGCCTATCAGCGAAGGGATGGAGATAAGGTTCCCTATAGCGCCGCCTATGGATGAGAGGAAAAAGACGAGGAGGGCCTTGGTAATCCGGTTGCGGTAAATGCCCCGGATACCGGTGATGTCATCCGAAAGATTCTGGGCATCGGCGACTCGCGGCTTCCGTAGTGTCGCCTCGGTGATGCCGGAAAAGAAGCCTACAGAGATGAAGGGGCTGAGGGTTCCTATAGGGGCGCCGATAAAGGATATGAGGATCGAGAGCGGATGCCCGAGCGCCGCCAACGCCCCCAGCGCCGCCAGAGAACCGTTGAAAAACAGCCAGCGGAAAAGCATTTCCAGACTGGCGTCGACGCCGACCCGGAAGAATCCCAGGACAACCATGACCGCTATCAAGAGGGGAAAGAGCCATCCGGCGGCCCTGGAAAGGAAAGAACCCTTGGGAACAGACTCCAGGGCGCTTATATCGGGTAATTCCGCCGCGCCTCCGGAAGCAATCCGTTCAAGGTGGGCTTTGATTCCCGACATGTGGCCCGCGCCAACCACCGCTACCAGTTTTTTCCCCGGCGCGGCTCTGCCGTTGGGGGCCCAAATCTTCGCGGCCAAGTAGCGATCCCGTTCATCAATAAGCGTTTCCTTCACTTGAGGCAGATAGCCTGCAAGCTCCGTCATCATACCGTCCAATTCGCTCTGTTTCTTGAGATTCTCAATCTCGCCGGCGCTGAGCTTTTCCGTTGTGAAGGCGCTGGAAACGAGGGCCGCCAGGAGCTTGCATTTGCTCCAAAAACCGCAGCGCCCCCATGCCCGGCGGAGCGTCGTCTGCACTTCCCGGTCGCAGAGCGCGTAGGGAATCCCGAGTTCTACGGCGGTCTCTACGGCGGCCTTCATTTCCTCACCGGGTTTTACTCCCAGTTCCTGGCCCATACGCCGTTGAAAGCTGGAGAGTACCAGGTTGGCCATGAGCAGGAACCCTTTCCCCTCCCGGAAGACTTTCGCCACATCCAGCTTTTCCCACTGTTCCTGCTGGGCCAGAGAATGATAGCGGCCCTCATCCAATTCCACGCAGACAATGTCGGGCCGTTCTTCCCGGATTACGGCGGAGGCTTCCTCGATACTCTCCCGCGATACATGGGCGGTTCCGATGAGTATGATCTCCCGCTCGTTTAAAGTAATGGTCATCCGGGTGTCGGGCATAATGGCGCTCCTCTCAATTCGTTCGCGTTGTTCAGTTCGGTTTTAGATTCCGCCCGGCAACGATCCATTCGTTCAAGCGGCGCTCCAGGATGTTCTTCTGCGCCATATCATAGGCTTGAAGAAAATAACGGTTGGCGAGGGTTTTGCTGTTTCTCACATCATAGTACAGGCCCAGGTAGAAAAGCATCTGAGCCTTGATACCGGGGTTCTGTTCCCGCTCAACCCGTTGGGCTACATCTAAATCGCCTGAAAGATCATGGTAGAGTTTCAACATATACCATGCCAGGCTGTCTCTGGCTACCTTCCGCATGGCGATCTCCAGAAACTGCCGGGGATCGGTGGGCCTCCCCGCCAGCATCCAAGAAGCCGCGGCGAGCAGGGCATAGGAGGTTTCCTGGGGCGCTTTGGCGTACGCTTGGGAAAAAGCGTCCTTGGCCTCAGCCCAAAGCCCTTTCCGCATCTTGTGGAGCCCCAATCCCTCAAAGGCGAAATAGTAATCGGGCCGCAGCCTGGTAAGCCGCTCGTAATCCCGCTCCGCTCCGTCTAAGTCCCCTATGTCGTCTTTGAGCCCCGCGGTAAACACATACGCCGGGAAATTATCCGGGTTCAGGCTGACGGCCCGGTTGAATTCCCGCAAGGCTTCTTCCCGCCGGTTCAGATCCAGAAGAACGTTGCCTCGGTCGTAATACACCCAGTAATTATCGCCTTCAAGCCGCTGGGCCGCGTCCAGATCATCCAAGGCGTTTTGCGGGAACCCCGCTTCCCGGTAGAGCTGCGCCCGCTCGGTACGAGCGGTAACCCACGCGGGGTAGCGTTCTATAGCCCGGTTGAGCAGCGCTTCGGCCTTTTGCGTCTCTTTGGCGACGCGGTGAACCCCGGCCCGGCCAACCAGGGCGTCCCCGTCATCAGGGGATACCGCCAGGGCGCGGTCAAAGTACGACGCCGCGGTTCGGTAGGACTTGCCCAGGAAGGCGATACGCCCCAGTTCGATAAGGGCGGCCAGATGAGTTGGGTTTATCTTAATGACGGACTCTAAGGTCGCCCGCTGTTCCCTCTCTTGACCCTCGATCCCCTGGAGGACAGACCGGACATACAGGGCCTCCGCGTTATTCGGTTCCCGGGAGATGATGCGGTTCACAATATCCCGGCTTTCCAGCCGCATACCCGCGGAACTTAAAATCGATGCCCGGAGAAGCTGAATAGAGGATCTTTCCGCTTCCGCCTGGTTTATCTCGTTAAAAAGAGCGAGGGCTTCAGTTGTCTTTCCCTGATCCAGCAATTGCGTGACCCGCTGGAGTATACTCTGGGTCGTGGCGCCGGCCTGTTCTCCGGCTCTCTGCTGCGCCCCGGATGGGACGGCACAGAGCCCCGCGAGGAGAACGGCGACGAATAACGGCTTCTGTAACAGCCTGCCCGCCGCGAAAAACACCGGCTTGTGGATAAAATTCTTCATATATTATCATCGTGCATCCGGCGCATTGAAATTAGCTTCCTTTTTAGTATATCTTTGAAAGGATGAGAAAGCCTGTTTTGCCCCGTATCGCCGGGTTGCTTGCCCTCTATGCCGTCGTATTTGTCCTCTTGGGAATGATACAACTTTCAGGACGGCGGAACTTTACCCGGCATATCGATTCCATGACTATTTCCGGACATTATAGCGCTCAAGAGGGAGCCGTAAGCGATCCTACCGTCGACGCCCATTTCCTTACCGGAGAAGCAAGCGTCTATTTCGGCGGCATGGAATTCCGTCTGGGCGGCGGTCTGGGGCTCGTGCGCGCCGGCGGCGAACGAGAGGAGTTACTGCCCGAGTACCTTATCGTACTGGACGGCGCCGTGATCTTCCGCCTTTCCCAAGGCGCGGAACTGATCTTCGCCGTGTACACATCCCCCGCCGGGCCGGAACTGCGGATCACGGGGAATTTCACCGAGGATATGGCGGCGCTGGAAATTCCCTTTGTGCCCCTGCGGAGTTCCCGGATCAGGAATACCGGAGAAGGCGCGTTTGTCGTTTCCTCTAATGGCATCAACTACAGCTTTGAATCCTCCCCCCTAGACGCGGGCCGGGGTATGCTGCTTCTGAAACAGGCGGGAATTGCCGTATCTTACGGGGCCATACAACAAAAACGGACTTTTGTACCCGATGATTATCTGGTTCCCGAAGCGCGGGAGGAGCGGTACCGGGAGGTTCTGGCTCAATGGCGGGATAATCTCTTTGCTTCCTGGAGCGGGTCTTTCCGAACTTCGGTAGATGAAAACCTCATCACCGCCTATGTGGCGGAAGCGGCGTCCAAGGGAAACTATGGAACGGCTGTCGCCGCCATTTCCCCGGAATTCCGCCAGGGAAATTTGAAGAGCTTTCAAAGTTCGGTTTACCTCGGTTCCCTCGACGCGGCGACACGGCTCCTCTCCGCTTTTGAAGAGGAACAATCGGCCTACCTCGCCCGGCTTACGCAGGAAGAGTCCCTGGATTACCTCAAGGGATACCGGATTATCGACTACTGCGGCATCCGGGGCTACGAAGAGTATCTCGACCGCACGGCGGCGCTCCTCCAAAAACTCCCCCCCGAAGAGCTGGTTCCCGCCCTTGTTCCGGGCATTTTGGAGGGTTGTATTGACTGGAATACCTACCGCTCTAAGGACGATAACCCCTTTACCCCGCTCGTTGAACCTGCGCTGGCCCTTACGGCGGAGGGAATCCGCCGGGAAAAGAGCGGCGGGATCTTCGCGGTATATGACGCCGGGCCGGATCTGGAATTCAACCTCCGCTTGGGACTGGCCCTCGATTACTACGGCTCCCAGATGGGCCGGCCCGGTTGGGCCGGTTTAGGCCGCTCCGTGGTCTTGTCTTGTCTCGCCCAAGCCGAGCCTTCAGGCGACCTTCCCCGAGAACTGCGCCTTACCGCGGAGGGGGACATCCAGGACTCCGCGGAAAATCCGGGGATCATCAGCGCCGCGGGGATATACCGCTATATTGCCGCTCCCGCCTATCCTCACGCCGCCCGGTTAAGCGCCCGCTTAAGCGGCGTCTGGGCATGGACCGCCGCCCTCGACGTGCAGGCAACCTTGGAAAACAATGTACTGGATATAGCCGTTACCTTCCCCGAAGGGGAGACTCATTACATGATGATCCGGGGAATTCCGCCTTTTTCCAAGATACAGCTCTACAACATGGATTACCAGACCGATCCCAAGTTCGAGAGCTACAACGCATCCGGCTGGTCTTACACAGCCGCCGAACAGGGACTGCTGCTCAAAATGAAACACAGGCAGCGGGTAGAACATATTACGATTTATTATCCCCGGAACTAGCCTTCAGATCCGTTTTTTTTCTGTTTTTTTTCTTGTAATGAAAAAAAAATGGCAAAAAAAACGATTTGACCTTATAATAAAGAAAGCCAGAATAAAAAAAGCCGGAAACAAGCGCCGACCCGTTTAGACGTACATGAATAAAGCGCAGAATGGGAGAGGCATTGTGAGGCAAATCAAAGGAGCCGGTGTGGTAAAGCGTGATTTCCCCAAGATTCATTTCTATGATCAGGATTTTGTAGATATTTACGATAAAACCTGGGCCTGGATTCAGGATTGTTGGAACGGGGGAAGTGAAAAAAGCGCTATCCAGGGAAAATTCTTTTCCTATCCCGGTAGTCCCATGGTGCTTCAGGCGGATGCGATCTTTTCGTCTTTCTTTTTGGTCTATTCCAACCGAATCTACCAAGCCCATCCCACCTTGGATATTTTTTACGAACATCAGGAGCCCAACGGGGCTATCCGATCGGCCTACAACATAGAGACCGGGATGCCCGAGGCGGAGCTAGGCAACCCCGATGGACTGGCCCTGCCGCTGTTTTCCTGGGCTGAATTCAACCTATACCACAAGACGGCGAATAAGAAGCGGGTAAAAGATGTACTCCCCATACTCCACCGGTATATGCAGTGGCTTGATGGGGAATTTAGGCGGCCTAACGGCCTGTACGAAGTCCCGCTGGCCGCCACCGGTATGCCGAGCCCCTGCCGAGAAGGAACGGTCTACCCGGTAGATTTCAACACCGCAATGGCGGTAAGCGGGCTTTACATGAGCGCCCTCGCGGATATTCTTAACGATAAAGAAACCAGTTTTCAGTATAAGCGGCAGTATTTTTCCCTAAAAACGAGAATCAACCGCCTGATGTGGGATAACGACGACGGGTTCTACTACGATATTGACCAAGAGGAACGGAAGCTGCCCGTTAAGACCATTGCCGGGTACTGGCCTCTTTTGGCGGAGATTCCCAACGACGACAAAGCGGAGCGAATCATCGATAAACTTTCGGATCCCCGGTTTTTCGGTTCTCCCCACCCTTTTCCTTCTATGGCGGTAAACGAGCGGGACTTTGAAGAAAGCGGCAAAGGTTTCCAGGGCTCGGTGTATCCCCACCTTACGTTTATGGTGATCAAGGGGCTTGAACGGTATCAGCGCTGGGATTTGGCGCGGGAGTGCGCCACCAGGCACCTCTACTTTGTGCTGGATTCCATGAGCCCGGACGGTAATCACCACAAGGGAAACCTCTGGGAGGCTTACCTTCCCCTTAAAGAGGGGCCCGCCCAATGGCCGGAAAAAGAAGGCTTCCCCCGGCCTCAGTACCTTACATTTGACGCATTGTCCACGATCTGTCTCACCATCGAAAACATCGTCGGCCTCTTTATCTCTCTTCCCCGCAAGACGGTAGACTGGATCATCCCTAACCTGGAGATCATGGGAGTGGAGAATCTATCCCTCAAAAAGAACATGATCACCATCCTTTCCAACAAAAGCGGACGAGGCTGGGAGATTCACATGGAAAGCGAGAAACTCTACTACTTTACTATCAATATTCTGGGAAAGAAGAAGAAAACGCTGCCCATCCCTTCGGGAAAATGCTCTATGTTGATAGACAAGCTCTAAGACCTATTGAATAATACCATAATGAAACGGAACCTATGTATTTTGTCTTTAATGGCGGCGTTTTACGCCGCGCCGGGGTTCGCCGCTGTAGATATTTCAGACGCCTTGCGGGAGCTTATCGGCGTTGACCTGACTGTAGAACTCCTGGAACAGGGGAAGATAACCCAGGTTCAGCAGAAAAATCCGGCGCTCGTTTTGGCGCCCCGGCATGACGCGACCAGAACGTTGACCGAAGACATACTGCGAACGCTTGACGCGTCATTGTTGGCGGAGAATCTTTTCCTGTATCGGAAGCCTGCGGGAGCGTCCGCCGGTTTCTGGAGCGATGCGGAACGGACGGCGCTGTACAATGCGGGGCTGGCTCTAAGCACGCTGGCGGGCTTGCAGTATTTTTCCACGAGCCGGAACGCCATGCGGACTTTCTACGAGACATCCACCGTCATTGACGGGCCGGGAACCCGCCGTCCGGCGGCTGATCCGGCGTTTGCCGTTCCTCCACCGGAATTGACCGTCTACGCCCGTCAGAAGGATTTGACCTTTGGGGACAATATCTACCGCTACGATTACTATGCTCAGCCGGATGCCCTTATCTTTGTTCAGACCAACCTGACCGCTCTGAACATTGGGATCATCCCTGCGGTGGCGAAGGAAAAAATCCGATCCATCGTTACGATCATTGACGCCGGCGACTACCTGTTACTCTACGCCGCGTCCATAGCCAAAGCCGTTTCTCTTCCCGGTATGAGCCGGCGGATAGGGGACTCTTTTTCCACCAGGGCGGAGGCGATCATTGGCTGGTATGTCCGTCAGGCCGATATGGCGCTGACGCCGTAGACCGCTTTACCACGTGCTTCCGGATGTTGTCTACGGCGTCCCAGCCTATATTTACTTTCTTCGCCACCGCATTGACGCTCATCGTTTTGAGCCACTCTATTACCCGCGTTTCAAACAATTTGGTGTACATCGAATGTTTCTCCGCAAACGGCGCGTCCAATTGTTTCGCCTTATGCTCCGGACACTTTATCCGAGGAACGTTTACTTCCAGTATCATTTGATTGCCGCAGGCGTCCACATGCCGAAGCCGCCGTATCCTGTGGTCATGGAGCTTCGCTTCTTTCCCACATTCAGGACATACATACCGGTTCGCGTACTCGACCCGGATATGCACATCGCTACGCTCATCGTCTTTCCAGGCGCCCATTGCTTTCCATTCGGGCGTTATGCTCAGCACCTCTTGGTAAATTGTACAGAGTATTTCTTGCTCTTCCATCTATTTCCCGATAAGGACGTTGTACTCCGCCAGCTTGGAAGCCCAGGCCGCCTGCACCGACTCGACCGCCTGTTGAGCCGTATCCCCCTTCATATCCCACTCATTCAACTCGGTGAGGTAAATAACCGGGAACACGCAGTTTCTGGGGTTCCGCATGATCGCCAGGGTCTCGTTCACCGCCCGATCGTCCCGGAAAAGACGGTACTGATCCTGCTTCCAGCCGTCGGGGCCGGCTTCCGGGGGCGTCGCGTACCAGAGCTGCAGGGCGGTCATGAATTTCTCCACCTGTTCCGCGCTAAACATGTTGGGGATGGCGTAAATGTCATCCCGGGCGTAAACATAGTAATCCTCCGCCCGGGGGCCCTTGGGATACACCACATAGCCCCAGTCGTCGGCGAAGTTTATATACAAAGGCCCGTCTCCACCGGTGAGCCAGTTCTCGTCCACCTGCGACATAGCCGCGGTGGCCTCCAGGAAGTTGCCGCCGGCATACGGCTTCATCGACTGGACATAGTTAAAAGCCTCCGCCCATTCGGGCCGGGTCGTGGCGTTGACGAATTTGCCCGTGGCCGTGTCAAAGTCAACAAACTGGCCGCCGTTGCTGCATACAAAAGGGGCGAGCTGGAATTGGTCGAGGCCGTACACATCGATCTTGCCGTCGTTGTTCTTGTCCTGGGTCAGCTTTTTACAGAGTTCCGTGAATTTCTCCCAGGTCCAGGTTCCCGCTTTTTGCAGTTCGTAGGGATAGTTGGGATCGATCCCCGCTTCCCGCAGGAGCCGCTTGTTAAACATGATGCCCTTGTTGCGGTTGGCGAAACCGGGATTTATCACGAACCCGTAGGTCTTGCCCCCCCAGGTCATCGCCCGGGCCATGACCGGACTCCAGGACACCCCGTTCACGCTTTTGGTAAAATCGATGCTTGCGGGCAGCGGCGCGAGCCATTTGTTGTTCTGCCAGGGGAAGACCATGCTTCCGTAGATATAGATAATCTCCGAAAGGGGCTTGCCCGCCACCATGGACGCATTCCACAGTTCACTGTAGTGGTCGGGGACAACCATTTCGTCCTTCATTTTGAAGTTATAATCCTTCTGGATCTGCCGCCGGTAGGTCAGGAGCTGATCCCCGTATATGCTGATCGGCACATAGGTTTCCGTATCGAAGGCCCGCCGGATGCTGTCGCGGCCGATAGTAACCGAAATCCCTCCGAGATCAACCTTGGAAGAACCGCCCCCTCCCCCCGTCTTGGCGGAGGACTGCTGTCCGCCCGCGAAGAGGAGCGCCCCCTGCGCCGCCATCAACACGACTACGGCTGTCACAAAACGCTTTCTTACCATAGTATACCTCCTGGAAAAACAACATACATCGCCCGGGCATACGCCCCGGCGCTGGAAACCATGTCCTACTTCCCGATAATCGCGTTGTACTCCGCCAGCTTGGCGGCCCACGGGGCCTGCACCGACTCGATCTGCTGTTGAGCCGTATCACCCCGGGGATCATTCTCGCTCAACTCGGTGAGGTAGATAATAGGGAACACACAGTTCTTCGGGTTCCGCATGATCGCCAGGGTCTCGTTCACCGCCCGCTCGTCCCGGTACCAGCGATACTGATCCTGTTTCCAGCCATCCACCCCCGCTTCCGGCGGCGGGGTCATCCAGAGCTGCAAGGCGGTCATGAATTTCTCCACGTCGGAGGCGCTGAAGGTGCTGGGGATGCAGTAAACGTCGTCCCGGGCGTAGACCAGGTAATCGTCCACCCGGGGGCCTTTGGGATACACCACCCAGCCCCAGTCATCCGCGAAGCTGAGATACTGGGAATCGGCGCGGTTGAGCGATTCTTCATTACGGTCCCTGAAAACCGCCGTCCCCTGCTCGAAGCTGCCGCCTTTATACGGGTCCAGCGACTTGTTATAGTTAAAAGCCTCCGCCCATTCAGGCCGGGTCGTGGCGTTGACAAATTTGCCCGTGGCCGTGTCAAAGTCGATATACTGGCCGCCATTGCTGGTAACCACCGCGGTAATGTCGAGCCCGGCATGGCCGTATATGTCGATCTTGCCGTCGTTGTTCTTGTCCTGGGTCACTTTTTTGCAGATTTCCGCGAATTTTTCCCAGGTCCAGGTTCCCGCCTTTTGCAGATCGTAGGGGTAGTCGGGATCGTAGCCCGCCTCTTTGAGCAGGCGCTTGTTGAACATAATGCCCGGGTTGCGGTAGCTCGTGCCGGGGTTCACCGCGAACCCGTAGGTCTTGCCCCCCCAGGTGAGAGCCTTGGCCACCTGCGGGCTCCAGGAGAGGCCGTTCACGCTTTTGTAAAAGTCGATGCTCGCGGGCATCGGCGCGAGCCAGCCGTTCTGGTACCAGGCCGGAAATTCACCCTGGAAATAAAAAATCTCGGAGAGGGGCTTCCCCGCCACCATGGCCGCGTTCCACTGACTGCCGTAATAATCCCAATGGTAGAGCGTATCTTCCTTGAAGGTGAAGTTGTAGTCCCTCTGGATCTGCCGCCGGTACGCGAGGAGCTTATCCCCATACGCGCTGGCGGACACATAGGTGTTGGTGTCGTAGTTCCGGTTCACATTGTCAAAGCCCAGCACGACGTTCACGCCCCCCAGATCGATTTTGGAGGAACTGCCCCCCTCCCCGCTCCCCCCCGTCTTGGCGGAGGACTGCTGTCCGCCCGCAAAGACGAAGGCCGCCTGGGCCGCCATCAACACGATAGCGGCTATTATAAAACGTTTTCTTACCATGATATTTCTCCTGGTAAAATCAATATATCGCCCGGGCATAAGCCCCGGCGGGGGCGCGGGAGCGGAGCCCCCGGCCTCCTCCTTTCTTACTTCTTAACGATCGCGTTGTACTCCGCCAGCTTGGAGGCCCACGCGGCCTGCACCGACTCGATCTGCTGTTGAGCCGTCTCCCCCTGCATATCCCACTCGTTCAACTCGGTGAAATAGATGATGGGGAACACGCAGTTGTTGGGGTTCCGCATGATCGGCAGGGTCTCATTCACCGCCCGCTCGTCCCTGTACCACCGGTACTGATCCTCCTTCCAGCCGTCTGCGGCGCCCTGGGGCGGGGTCATCCAGAGCTGCAAGGCGGTCATGAATTTGTCCACGTCGGAGGCGCTGAAGGTGCTGGGGATGCAGTAAATGTCGTCCCGGGCGTAAACATAGTAATCCTTTGCCCGGGGGCCCATGGGATACACCACCCAGCCCCAGTCGTCCGCGAAGGTAAGATACGCGGAACCTTCGTAGTTGATCGATTCCTCATCGATGGTTCCAAAGGCCGCGGTGCCTTGCAGGAAGTTGCCGCCGGCATAGGGCCTCAGCGAATTGGCGAAGTTCCAGGCCTCCGCCCATTCGGGCCGGGTCGTGGCGTTGACGAACGTGCCCGTGGCCGCGTCAAAGTCGATGTACTGGCCGCCGTTGCTGCATACAAAAGGGGCGTGCTGGAATTGATCGGCGCCGTACACGTCGATCTTGCCGTCGTTGTTGACATCCCGGGTCAGCTTTTTGACGAGTTCTTCATATTTGGCCCAAGTCCAGGTTTTCGCCTTCTGCATATCGTAGATAGACTCGGGGTCAATCCCCGCATCCCGCAGGAGCCGCTTGTTAAAAACGAGCCCCTTGTTGCGCCAGCTTGAGCCGGGGTTCACCGTGAACCCGTAGGTCTTGCCCCCCCAGGTCATGGCCCGGGCCACCTCCCGGCTCCAGGAAAGGCCGTTCGCGCTCTTGCTAAAATCGATGCTTGCGGGCATCGGCGCGAGCCAGCCTTGTTTCTGGTAGGGGAGGATCATCCCGCCGTACATGTAGACGATCTCGGAGAGGGGCTTCCCCGCCACCATAGCCGCCTGCCACTGGTCAAAGTAATAATCCCAGTGATAGGTCGTGTCTTCCTTGAAGGAGAAGTTATAATCCTTCTGGATCTGCCGCCGGTACGCGAGGAGCTTCTCCCCATACGCGCTGGTGGGTACGAAGGTGTTGGTATCGTAGTTCCGGTCTTTGTTGTCAAAGCCCAGCACGATCTTCACACCCCCCAGATCAGTTTTGGAAGAACTTCCCCCCGTCTTGGCGGAGGACTGTTGTCCACCCGCGAAGACGAAGACCGCCTGCGCCGCCATCAATACGACGGCGGCTGTCACAAAACGCTTTCTTGCCATGATTTACCTCCGGCAAAACAAAAATATTTCTAGGGGGCCGAAAGGCCCCCTAAGACTCTCTGTATGGGTTACATCTTTATCCCCGTGTGGGCCAGGCTCGCCACAAAAGTCTTCTGGGCAAAGAGGTAGATAAGCACCATCGGGGCCAGGGTCAGCAGGATGCCCGTGTATATCTGCCCCTGCGCGTAGGGATCGTAGGTTCGCAGGCCCTCCGCCCCCCCGGTAAGCCCCGCCAAGGCGCTTGACATCATGTTTACCGCGGGCATGAACAGGTTAAAGTAAAAAGAATCCGTCCACTGCCACACAAACGAAAAAAGAAAACAGGCGGTAACCATGGGCAGAGCGTCCGGCAGCAGTATCTGCCCGAAGGTCCGCATCCTGCCGCAGCCGTCCACATACGCCGCCTCCTCCAGTTCCCGGGGCACCCCCCGGAAATACTGGCGGAGCAGGAAGATGTAGAGCCCGCTTTTAAGCCCCAGCCCCGTGGCGTGCAGCACCAGGTAGGACGCGGGGCTCCCCAGCAGGTTCAGCGGCTCCCCGGTTAAGAGGCGGAAAATCCCCAGCACGTCAAAATAGCGGAAGTTCAGATACAACGGGGCCATGATGGTCTGGGGCGGCACCACGATGATGATGATCACCAGGAAGAACAGCGCTTTTTTGAGGGGGTACTGAAAACGCCCGAAACTGTAGCCCGCCAGCAGGCAGGCGGCAATCTGCAGGGCCGTGGCGGAAAAAACCACCAGGAAAGTCCGGCCCATCACGGGGAAATAATCCATCCGTTTGGCGATGGCGGGGTAATTGGACAGGGTAAAATGCTTGGGCACGTTGATCACCGTGGGATCGTACGCGTCATCCCGGGTCATCAGGCTCGTGGTGATCTTGCTCAACAGGGGCTGGATGATCAGGAAGCAGAGCCCGATGATGAGCAGCGCCCGGCAAATTTTATAGGCGATGCTTCCGGCCCCCTTCAGGGCGTTCCGGCGGAAACGGATAAAGCTAACGTTAGACATCGTAGTGCACCTTCCTTGAAATAAGCGCCACCGCGGCGCCGAGGATCAGCATGACCGAAAGAAAGTAGACCCAGGCCATGGCGGAACTAAAGCCGTAATTCAGCGCCCGGGTCGTGCTCTCCAGCTTCCCCATCATCCGGTTGTCGGTGCGGAGGAAAAAGTCCACCACGCTGTAGACCACGTTCACCAGGATCAGGGGGGTGAGCAGGGGAAAGGTGATCTTCCAGAAACATTCCCAGGAGGTGCTGCCCTCGATCTTCGCCGCCTCGTACATGCTCTCCGGGATCGTCTGCAGGGCCGAAAGGAAGATGATGATCTGCACCCCCGACGCCATGGCGACGGTGTAAATCTCCTGGACCACCCTGATGACGTACTCGAAAAATACGGCCATATAGATGGAGCCGGAGGAAAAAATCTCCTGCAAAAGCCAAACAAGGGAGGTATTGACGGGGAAGTCTTCCCGGGCCGCATTCATCATCTGCTCCAAAAGCTGGGCGGCCATCTCAATCTTGATGATCACCCCGGAAGAGAGGATCACCGGCAGGAAAAATATAGCCCGCACCAGCCCCCGGCCCCGGAAGTTCTGGTTCAGGAGCAGGGCGATAAAGATGCTGAAGATGATCTCCGCAGGCACCTCCGCCAGCATCCGCGCCGTTTCCTCGACAAGCAGGCGGTTGAAGGTCGTATCCACGCGGAACACCCGGTTGAAGTTCTCCAGCCCCGAAAAACTCAGCACAAACCGGTGGTTCGGGCTGTCGATGGTGACGGAGCTGAACGCCATCGCCAGGGACTGCACGAGGGGCACGGCCATGAACATCACAAACCCAAAGAGAAAGGGAATCAGGAGCAGCAGCCCCGTGACCGCGTTCTTGTCCTTGAGGGTCAGCTTGAGCTTTTTCCCTTCTATTCTTGCCATGGTAGTCTCTCCTTGATGACCGTGTAGCTTTTCGCCCCCACCTCCACGCCGTCCCGGCGGTAGGGTTCGCTCCCTGCGTTGACATAGACTTGTACGCCGTTTGAGTAACCGGTTACGGTGACCCCCGGCGCGAGGATTTCGTGGTTTTCGATGGTCTCCGTCCAGAGGCCGTCAAAGTCCTGGGCGAAGCTCCGGTAGAGATCGTTGGCGGCGGCGGCCCATTGGCCGTATTCGTTGGAGTAATACTCCACGTAGAGGGTCTCCTGGAGCACCGCGGCGGGTTCGGTCATAAAGCTGAAGTACAACCCCGCCCCGGATTCCACCGTTTGGAGCAGGTGCCGGGTGTAGTTTTCCGCCAGGTTGACGGCCTTGCCCGTGTAGGGTACCAGGCCGTGGAGGGCGATCTGGTAGAAGGGCACGGCCTCGTCGCAGATGCCGAAACCCTGGCTGGAGAGGGGCATACCGGTGATAAAGTCCGCCCAGGGTACGGCGTAATCGTGGCCTTCGCTTATCATTATACCCGTCCCCCCCGCAGCCAGTTCCGCGAGCAGTTCCTGCCGTATGTTCATGGCCGCTGTCCGGCTCACGGGATCGTCTTCCCGGTAGTCGGCGGCCAGCCTGTTCCCCAGGGTTCTAAAGGCGACGCCGCGTATCCCCCGTTTTTCCGCCTCCCCGGCGAAATTCCGGGCCAGCTCCGTGAAATAGGCGGGCCTGACCAGGTAACTCTTTTCCTTGTCATTGCGGCCATAGGAGAAGAACCAGACGGGGCTAAAGGTGGGCAGGACGGCCCGTTCACGGGTTATCCGGCGGGCCGTGTCCCGGTTCAGGTTAAAGCCGTCGAAGGGGCCCCATTTCTTTATATGGTAGAAGTCCGCCTCGCCGTAGACCTCGTAGCCCGAAGACGCGGCGGCGGCAAGCAGGCTTTCAAAGGCGGCGGAATTCCCCAGTTCGTCAACCAGGCGGATCCGGACGGGGAGGCTGTGGGTGAGGCCGCCGTTAAACCAGCCGTTCAGCTTTATCCGGGCCTTTTCCCAGCCCCAGGCGGCGAAGTCCCGGATCATCCCCTCCGCTTCGGCGTACCCCGTCAGCGGCAGGGGCAGGACAAAGGGGAGGCCCACGATGTGCTGGGTCTTCTCCACCGCCCCCAGAATCTCCACCGCCACGGGGAGGCTTCCGTCACCGGGACGTACGCCCCGCCCCTTCCCCAGGGCGGGGTATTTTTCCCGGAGGTAGGAGCGGTAAGCCTTGGCCATGCCCACGTAGCCGCCGGCGCAGGGGGTGTAGCGGAGGACGATCCCCTCCCCCGCCGCCGGTTCCGCCTCGTAGCGGTACAGCGCCAGCCCGCTGGAAGTCCGGCCCTTGCGGGTGATGTCCACCTCCCCGCCGTGGACCACGGTGAAGCGGGCGGACACGCTGTTGTAGGAGCTGTTCCTGCCGGACACGTCCGCCAGCACCGAGGCGTAGGGCGCGCCCTCCTCGATGAGGCAGAGGAGGCTTTCGCCGTTTTTCTCGATGCCGAACACGGGGAAGGAGGCCCGGTTGTCCATGTAGCGGTAAGCCCGGTACTGCCCTTCGTCCCAGCCGTAGAGGGGCAGTTCCAGGGCGTTCTGGCTCTGTTTGCCGTTGTTAAACCGGACCAACGCCCCCGATCCGTCGGGAACCAGCGCGTAGCCCTGATCCGCGAGCCCCCCGGCGCCCATCAGGGGGAGCACGGTCAGATCCGTCAGGGGGAAACCCTTCCGGTAGGAGATCCGGTCGAAGGGAACGCTCACGAGGAGGGAGCCGCCGTCAAGTTCGTAGCGCAGGGTCAGGTTGAAACCCGGCTGTTCCGCCACGGCTAACGCCGCGCAGCGGGAAGCGTCTTCCTCATAATCCGCCGGGGTATAGCCCGCCGCGGCGAAGATATCCTCGAACTGGGTCTTCATGTACTCCGGGATTATCCGCAATATCCAGACCTTCCCGTCCGCCAAATCGGGGTAATCCCGCAGGAGTTCGCCCCTGTTGTCCGAGGGCACCAGGTTGTCGATGTCGTAGAGCCGGTAGCCGCCCTGCACCCGGCTCCGTCCGGCTCCGTCCATCTTGTCCAGGAAGGCGTTGAACCGCGCTTCCGGGGCCGCCGGGGGGATGTAATAGGTGCGGTCCACCTTCCCCACGGTGTAGTTCACCTCCAGGCCGCCGTCCGCCAGGGCGTACTCGTACTGGCCCTTTTCTATGCTGTCCGCAAAGGCCGAAAGGCTCACCTTGATCCCCGCGTCGTTGGCGTAGGTGAGGAGGAAGGGGGACTGGAGCAGGGGGGTTGAGTAGGTGTCCGCCAGGGGGTCGGAGGCGGCGTTTTCCGGGCTGCTCCGCCATTCCGTCCCAGCGGCCTTGTCCCGGAGGATTATCCCCGTGGTGGCGGGGTCGAATTCCAGGGAGAGGACGTCGTTTTCAAGAAACACCGGCGCCCCTCCCCCTCCCCCTTCCCCCTGGGAATAGGCCGCCATCCGCCGGGTTCCGCTTTTCGCCTCGTCCCCGCAGGAAAGCAGGGCCAGGACAAGGCAAACAAGCGTACTCCACCCCCAATTCCGGGGGGGTTGGGGGGCCTTTCGGCCCCCCAAATTTTCTTTCCGCATCCTAATCCATCCTGTACAAGATTTCTTTGACCACCGACACAACGTAGGCAAAGCAATCGCTAATGAGCATAAAAAAAATGAGGAAGATAAAAAGCATCACCCCCATTCCCACAATCGAAAGGAAACTGGAAAACAGCATCTTGCCGGGGCTGTAATCGTGGATCATCATCATCGCCGCCATGATCAAAACCGCCGTCCAGACCACGGCGAAGGTGTTGAACACCTGATACACCGCCCCCTCCTCTATCGTGATGATCCGGCTGAACAGAACCATCGCCGCAGTGATGAGGCAATAGGGGGTGAGGGCGTAGGAAGTGGCCATGTAGATCTCCCTCAAATGCCCCTTGCCGTCCATCAGGGTGGTAAGGCTCCAGTTCGCCACCGTCCACAGGAGCAGGGGCACGATCACCTGGAGGCCCATCATGGCGGCGTTGAAGTACTCCGCGTGGAAACTCCAAAACAAAAAACTCGTCATGGTCGTCTTGAAAATTTGCACCGCCACCGTGGCCGCCACGATGATGTGGGCCGCCCCCAGGCTCCCCCGTTTTTCGTGGGTCAAATCCCAAAACCCGTCCAGGGGGTGGACGCAGACGTAGAGGCTGTAACGCAGGGAATTCAAAAGGCCGCCCCTGCCCGCGGGCTCAAACATTTTAGCGCTCATGGCTCCTGAATCTCCCGTTTGAATTGAATGATAAACCGCAGCGCCGGCGGAACAACGATGAGGAGCCCCAGGATGATAAGGATGATCCTCAAATGCTCCTCCACCCATTGCTTGCGGTACGCCTGGAATGCCTTGCTGTATCCCGTATCAAACCGCTTGAGGCGGAAATAGTCCATCGCCTTTTTGTAATCCCCCTTCTGGAGCGCGGCCCGGGCTATCCCGATGTAGGCTATGTCGTAATTGCCGTTCACCACGAGGGTTTCTTCCCAGAGCCGGGCGGATTCGTCAAAGCGGCCCTCCTTGTACTCCGCGAGGGCGGCGTTTATCAGTTCGCCGTAGCCGGTCAGATCGAAGCGGGTCAGGGAACCCATCCGGGCATCCAGGGCGAAGAGGGAAAAACCCAGGTGATCCAGCGCGGCGGGGGCGGAAAAATAACCCTCCCGGTTCCCGAGCCCCCCAAAGGCGTAGAGGATTCTCCCCGCGTCCTGGTTGCCGTACACGAAGATCCGGCCCCGGCTCTGGTCGAAACAGGCGTAGCTGTCGTTTTCCAGGGCCGTAATATCGATAAACTGGGAAGTCTGGCCATTGGCGAACTGATAGTCCCCGATGACCGGAAACTCGTCGCTCCGGACGAGGATGTCCTTCCCCGTGGCGTTAAGCCGCCGCACCGTCTTTTTCATCTCCCCCTCCACATCCGCGCCGTTCCGCAGGGCGGACATCGAAAAGCGGGTGGTGGCGTAGATAAAGTCCTCCCCGTCCAGGTAGAGGTTGTTGTACTCGGTGGGAACGAAGAGCTCCATGGCGGCCCGCTGTTCCTTGGTGGCGATGCTCTTCCAAAAAAAGTCGATAAGGTTCACCGACACCTTGTTGGCCCCCAGGTATCCCTGGAAAACGCCCCGGCCGTCGAACTCCATGAGCCCCTTGTTCACGTTGACCGCCTGGAGGTAGAGCCGCCCCGCGGAATCCACCACCAGTTTCGAGGGTAAAAAATCCGCCGTTTCGTCGATGGTCTCGTTTTCCGGTTTCAGTATCTCCGCCAGGAAGCCCCAGTCCCGGTCAAGCCGCAAAACCCGCTGGTTGTTGGTGTCGGCGACGTAGATCTCCCCCTCGGGGGTCTCGAAAATATCCCGGGGATAGTTGAAGGGGCTTTCCGCGCCGTTGATCCTGACCGACGAGACCACGGTCTTGAGCTCGTAGCCGCCGTCCTCCAGGGCCTCGATCAGCACGATCCGGTTGTTCCCCGAATCGCAGATATAGATCCGGTTTTCCCGGATAAAAAGCCCCTGGGGATCCCGGAAGTCCCCGATGCCGAACCGGGTTCCCAGGATGTAGGCCCCCACCTCGTAGGCGTCCGGGGAAGCCTGGTAGTCGGTCCACCAGTCGTAGTTGTAGGTGTAGCTCGCGTTCTCCGCGAAGAGCCCCCCGGTAAAAAGCAAAAAAAGGAGCGCGAAAAATGGTTTTTCCCCGGTCTTTTTCATTCTTTTATCCCCGAATTGGCCATGGTTTGGAGCACGTTGCTCTGGGTGATGATGAACACCGCCAGGGGCACCACCATCACGAACAGCGTCACCGCCGCCCCCACCCCCGCACGGGCTATCCC
>JAIRPG010000120.1 GCA_031257105.1 Treponema sp. | reverse complement strand
AAAGCCGAATACCAAGCCCTGTTTGACAAGAAAACGCTGGCGGCGGAAAAGAAAAAACTGGTCAAGGAACAGGCCGCCCTTCAAAAACAATTCGACAGCCTTACGGTCAAAACCTACAGTGGTATCTGGAAGGATGACGTTACCACCGCCGACTGGCCGGACAAGGCCGGGAGCATCCAGGCCAAAAAGGATTATTTCCAGGGCAAGCTGAACGCCGGAGGTCTGACAGCCGGGGATATAGCCAAATATGAACAATTTATAAAAGACCTTGATGAATTCGCCGCTGAAGGCCAGCGTTACCACGAAATCCAGGCCGCCCTGGAGAAAGTTCAGGGCCAATTGACAGCGCTGAAGAAAGGCGGTATGATTAACGTTGCACTGGATGACGCCTTTTCACAGGCCCGGAAAGACGCGGCGCTGTGGGCAAAGTCCACCAGGGAAGCTGATACCGCCCTGCGGGATGTGTGCGGAGAAGTCTGGCGGAAAGGGACAGATGCGGAAAAAGACGCAATTTATCATTACACCCAAGGTTCGGGAAGATTCAATCGTCCGTTAAGCGGTTTCAGGAAGCCTTATAATGAGGGTGGCAATGGCTGGGAGCCAAAATACTTCAAGGGTGTCAACAGGGTCTGGATCGATTTTGAAGGCGCGGGGGATGAAATCCGCGCCATGACCAACCTGATAGGGCGCTCGGAGTACGATATTGATGTTTGGTTGCAGCGGGGCAGTGGCTATAATGCGCTTGAATCGCATTTGGGGTTATCATCAGGAGCCCTTTCAAAAATGACCCAAAAGGAACTCCAGCAATTTATTGGCAGGGATTTTACCAATTATGCGTTCACATCTTCGGCGGTCAATAAAGGGGCTGGGTTTAGCGGTGATGTTATTTGGAATATTTATGCTCCGAAAGGCACCCAAATGATGTATGCGGAGCCGTTCTCGGCGTATGGAAACGGGGGTGGTTTGGCATGGGATGGCATCAGCAAGCAGAAACAGTTTGGGGGTGAGGCTGAGATGATTATCCAGCGCGGCGCAAGGTATAAAATAACAAAGATTGAAAAAAAGGGAGGGCAGGTATTTATGGATATTGAGGTGCATCCTGAAAAGGGATACGACCTTATACAGCAAAATCCGGGCGACTGGAAAGGCAGTAGGGAAGCCTTCAAGTAAAGAGGTTTGAAAATGGCGGAAAAGAGCTTTATCAACAGGATACAGGAGGAGGTTATTACCCCTGTGTTTGCGGACAATAAAATGTGCCAGACCTGTATGTTCGCTCACGGAGACCCTCCCTGGGCAGATACCCCGGACAAGGGAAACTGTCAAATTTATGAACGTGGAAGTATCCTTGGCGATAAGCCGAATGAGGTTGCTTACAACGGCGCGGATTGCGAATACTACGAGAGGGCCGAATGAGCGATAGACCCCTTACGGACAAAATATCCTCCCTCCTCCTCGGCCTTGCCGTGGGCGATGCCCTCGGTGTCCCGGTAGAGTTCCGGCCACGGGGCAGCTTCCGGGTAGACGGTATGCGGGGCTACGGCTCCCATAACCAGCCGCCCGGCACCTGGTCTGACGATACCTCCCTCGCCCTGTGCCTGGCGGATTCGCTCTCTCGCGGCTTTGCCCCGGATGATATGGCCCGGAACTTCATACAGTGGCGCGATGAGGGCGCTTTCACGGCCAACGGCGAAGTGTTTGACATCGGCATATCCACCGAGAAAGCCATAAGCCGCCTCACGGCGGGCGTTACCCCGGAAAAGGCCGGATGTGCCGGAGTGAACGAGAACGGCAACGGCAGCCTCATGCGGATCGCGCCGCTGGTGTTCTACCTGAACGGCAGGCCGGAAGCGGAACGTTTCAACGCTACCAGAGCCGCCTCATCCATCACCCACGCCCATCCCTGGTCTGTGGCCGCTTGTTTTATCTATCTAGAGTATCTGCTGAAACTCCTGAACGGCAGGGACAAGGTGAACGCTTATACCGGCTTGCGTCATGAGTTCCGCCCCGGCAACCCCCATATCGGAGACGATGTACTCGGCAAGTTCTCCCGGATTTTGGAAGCGGACATCAGCGCCCAGCCGGAATCCGGCATCAGGAGCGGCGGCTTTGTCATTGATACCCTGGAGGCCGCTTTCTGGTGCTTCCTGACCACGGACAGCTACCGGGACGCCGTCCTGAAAGCCGTCAACCTGGGCGATGACACCGACACCACGGCGGCGGTAACCGGCGCTCTGGCCGGGCTTTGCTATGGAGTTGAGGGGATTCCCTCCGATTGGCTGGAGACGCTGGCCGGTCGCGGGGGTATTCTCCGCCAGGCCGGGGCTATGGCCGGGAGCCTCGCGGTGGCAAATACGAACACGTATTCGTATTTGCCGGGCCGTCCGCGCTGAACCCTGGCGGAGAATACCCCCGGCTTTTTCATTACACTATGTGAAAGCCCCTTACAATCGGCCTTCCCGGTAAATCCCGCCAAATACCCCAAAATCCCGCCTATTCTCCGTCATCCCCGAATCTATTCTCTGGCTTAATCAGTTTACGGAAAAGATTGTTTTTACCCATGACGGGCATACGCTCAATACATACCGTTATCCTGAATATACCGTATATTACGATAGGATCGATTTGATTTTTACCATAACCTTTGATAAGAACTATTTTCTTGAAGACTGTATGTCGTTTTACTTTTCGACTCAGAGGGATGATAATTATGTCTACAACCGGGCGATTTACAATATTTATCCCGATGGCAGCGAGAAGTGGTTTGGTACCCGCGAAAAAGTAATAACCGAAAGAAATGTGAAAGTTTATCCGGATCATTACGAAGTAACGCTGCGCTGTGGTAATGTCAACGCGAAAATATTCCGGTATTCGCTGGAGGTTCGCAACGCGAAAGATGAACATATCTTTGTTGTTGACCGTGTTTTAACCTGTAACACGCTTGACTGTCTTGATATGACTAAATACTGCGAGGTTCACCTGTCATGTAACAGGACACATTATAGAGTCTGTCCACCTGGAACGGATGGGAGCCAGTCTGACCGGGATACGGGATCCCCGGCGGCGGTACAGCGGACGGACGAGGATGATGCGGGCCGCCTTGGATGACGGCTTCCTCACGCAGGCCCTCTTCGGCGGGTAAACTCCGCCGCCCTGCCTGTCCGGGGCGTGGTATTTTACAAAAAAACGGTTTTGATATATAATGATGAAAAGACTTTAACGCAGGAATTCGATGAAAGATCATTTAGAGACCATCAAGAACCCTCAAGTAACCATGGAAGAACGGCTGGAAAGCCTACGATTCCTGGAAGCGGAAAGATCGGCAATTGAAACGGGGATAGCCGGCGAATCCGTTCCCCGGGCGGCGCGGGAGATCAACAACCATATTCATACCGTCTATAGTTTTAGCCCCTACACACCCAGTATGGCGGCCCTGCGCGGGCGGGACGCGGGCTTGAGCGCCGCAGGGTCGGTGGATCATGATTCCGCCGCCGCCGCGGAAGAAATGCTGGCCGCCTGCGCCATAGTGGGCATCGGGGGCTGCGTCGGCTTTGAAGTCCGGGCGAGCTTTGCGACCGGCCCGGGCGCGGGCGCCTTTGCCGGCAGGAAGCTCAATAACCCCGATTCGGAGGGGATCGCCTACATGACCGTCCAGGGGATCCCCCGGCAGGAACAAGGCCGGGTAAGGGATTTTTTAAAGCCTATTCAGGAGGAACGGATAAAACGAACCGCGGCCATGGCCGACGCCGCCGGACAGATCCTCCGGGAGGCCGGGCTTGAGCCCATCGACTTTGACCGGGATGTCTACGGTAAGTCCATGGCCGCCCGCGGGGGAGAGATCACTGAACGGCACCTGTTGGCGGCGGTGGCGGAAAAGTTCATCAAGAAATATGGAAAGGGAAGGGAAATCACGCGGGGGCTGCGGGAGCATCTGGGGCTGGAAGCGCCGCCGAAGATCGCGTCCCTCCTGGCCGATGCGGGGAATCCTCATTACCTCTACGATCTGCTGGGGATCCTCAAGCCGGGCTTCCTCCCCCGGATCTTCATCCAGCCGGGGGAAGCGGAAGCGATCCCCGTGGAACAGGTAACGGCCTTTGCGAATGGCATCGGGGCCATTCCCGCATACGCATACCTTGGCGATGTGGGGGAGTCTCCGACCGGGGACAAGAAAGCCGAGCGCTTTGAAGACGCCTATCTGGACGAACTCTTCGAAGCGCTGGTCCGTCTCGGTTACCGGGCGGTTACCTATATGCCTCCCCGGAACACGGAAGCGCAGCTCCGGCGGGTTCAGCGCCTCTGCGCGGAATGGGGGCTTATGGAAATTTCCGGGGTAGACATCAACAGTTCCCGCCAGTCCTTCAACTGCCCCGAAGTCTTACTTCCGCCATTCCGGCATCTTATCGATACCACGTGGGCGCTCATCGCCCATGAACGGCTCAGTTCGGAGGATAAACGGTACGGGCTTTTTTCGCCGGAGAACCCGTTAAAGAACGCCCCTTTGGGGGAACGTCTGGCGGTCTATGCCCGGGCGGGGCTCGACTTGGATTTGAAACACCCTGAAGAATCAATTTTCAGGATAAAAAAAGCTATTTCAGAAGGCAGGTAGTAAAATGAGTGGTTTTGATTATGCGGGAATGGCGTCTATCATTCGGGGGCAGTACCTTTGCGCCACCCAGACCCCCTGGATTGTGGTGCGCGGCGATGACGGAAAAGCGCCTCCGGAAGCGATTACGGTGGACATCGGCGCAGCCTGGAGTAACGGAACGTTGGATGAGGCCGGAGCGGCAAAGCTGTTCCAGGAGGCTTTCGCGGCGTGGGAATTTGAAATGGCCCCCTCAGGAGTCGAGGCCGTTACCAAACCGGAGAATCTGAAAAAACTGCCTTCTTGTGTGATCATCCGCCAGGCCGAGACCGTCTTGGCGCTCTATTGGATAGACGCGGATATTGACGCCGCCTGGAAACGGATGCGCGAACAAAACGCCGCCCTCTTAAGCTCCCCTCGTTCCTCATGCGGCGCTTTGGGGCTTGATGCGCGCCTCCGCGCCGGGGTGGTGAAAAACCGGATCGCCTTGGTAACGGGCGGAGCCCAGGGCTTTGGAGAGGAAATCGTCAGGGGCCTCTCCGCTTCGGGGGCGCTCGTTTTTATCGCCGATCTCAACTATGCGGGGGCGGAAGCCTTAGCCCAGAAAATCAACGCCGCTGAAAAGCGGACCGCCGCGATTCCGGCGGCGGTGAACGTGTCCGATGAAGCATCGGTGGAAGGGATGTTCAGAGCTGTGGCGGACACTGCCGGGGGCCTCGATCTCTGCGTCAGCAACGCCGGGGTACTCCGGGCGGGCAGCGTCCTGGAACAGGATCTGGAAGAATTCAGGTTCGTCACCGGCATCAACTACACGGGCTTCTTTATCGTGGCAAAACACGCGGCAAAGCTCCTGCGGCGGCAGTACCGCACCGCGAAGGATTGGAAAACCGACATCATCCAGATCAACTCCAAGTCCGGGCTGGAAGGCTCCAACAAAAACGGCGCGTATGCGGGAGGCAAGTTCGGCGGCATCGGCCTGACCGCGAGCTTCGCATTGGAACTGGTAGATTACAACATCAAGGTCAACGCCATTTGTCCGGGGAACTTCTTCGACGGCCCCCTCTGGTCGGATCCGGAAAAGGGGCTTTTCGTTCAGTACCTCGCCGCCGGAAAAGTGCCGGGGGCGCAGACCATCGCCGACGTAAAAGCGTTTTACGAGGCCAAGGTTCCCATGAAGCGGGGCTGTACCGGCGCCGACGTGATGCGGGCGATCTACTACATCGTCGAACAGGAGTACGAGACCGGCCAGGCGGTACCGGTTACCGGCGGCCAAGTCATGCTGCACTAAACGCGCGCCGGCGCGCCAACTGGCGCGCCAATAACGTGCGGCGTAACTATTCCCTGCTGTACTCCTGAACAAGCTTAAAAACCCTCTCCGCGTCTTCCGGATCATCGCACCAGGTATGGATAAAAAGTCCCCGGGCGGAAAGATTTTCTAAAATAGGCTTTATGTCTCTTGGATCAAGGAACAGGAGGAGCAGCTTACCGCCCCGCTGAATTCTTTTTAAGGCGTCAAGCTGTTCCAGGGGCGAAGGCTGTCCGGCGACAAAGGTGTACTGGATCATCCGTAGTTTTTCTATGCCTAACAGCATATCGATATGCCGCATCTGTTCCCGCCCGTCTAGGTGGTAGCAGGGATATTCCAAAACATCAGACTGTCTGACCAATTCGTCCAGAATAAATTCCCGGAATTGATCCGGCGAGAGCATCACCGCCATATCGGACTGCATCTGGGCGTGGAGGCCCCGGGCATAGGTACCCATCCAGCCGATAGACGAACCTCCCCGGTTATTGTCTTTTACGGCGCGGTACACGTCACGGGTAATTTCTTCCCATGCCGTTTCCATAACCGCAAGCTCTTTTTTAACCGTATCGGGATCGTCCAGCATATTAACCAGGAGTTGTTCGCTGCCCCGCAGGTGGGCCAGGGCGTCCGCGTTGCCGCAGCAATCGGACATAGAGATAATAAATTCACCGTTGCTGTTATCCGCCAAATACCGCGCCAAATCAACGGTGGCCTTGTATAAAAACGTATCCTTGGAAAATACGAGTTTTTCTCCTTCGTCCAGGGGAAAGAACCAAATCGTATTCTCGGCAAATTGAAACCGGCTCTTGTTAAAAAAACCCGCGTGTCCCGCCGCGCCGAGATTCAGGATGATCTGAGGGTAAGCCTCCCCC
This sequence comes from Treponema sp., assembly GCA_031257105.1. Classification (GTDB taxonomy): domain Bacteria; phylum Spirochaetota; class Spirochaetia; order Treponematales; family Breznakiellaceae; genus JAIRPG01. Next base: position 1,275 of record JAIRPG010000120.1, on the reverse strand, counting down.
CGGTAATAGGTGTTTTCCGCCCAGATCCGGTTTTTTTTCAGGATCCATTCCCCGCAGGTCCATTCCCGTACCAGATCTTCAGGGGTCTCCGGACGGGGGAATTCAACAGAGTTCCGGCTCCGGGGCGCGGTGATCCACACGGCGCAGCGGCCAAAATATTCGTTGTTCCAAAAATATTCAAAGTTTTTCGAGATTGCGTCAAAATCAACCTGTTTCATAGAAGCTCCTATTGTCCCGGCGGGGTAAAGTTTGCAAGCTGGCTTTCTACTTCCGCGATCAGCTTATCAATGCCCGCCTGGGTTAACTGCCGCCGGTATTGTTCCACCGCAGCCTCCGGATCGCTTGTCTTGCCCAGCATGATCTGGATTCCCAACTGGGAATTCACGCTGGAAATAGCGGCGATTTCCGTGTTGACCTTGGCGGGATCAAAGGCAAACCCGATGTAGGGATCATCTTTTCCCACTTTGTCCCAAGCGTCATTCAAGGTATAGCGCCGGGGATCCTCGCTGGCGTAGGGGATATTGAACTTTGAATTCCGCAGTGCCCAGGCCGCAAAACCGCCTGAGTCCTTTTCGTTATCATAACCCGCAGGCTGCACGGAAACGCCGTCTACGACCTCGTACTGCCTGCCCCTAATGCCGTACTGCACCAATTCATAGTAGGACCGGTCGGTCATAAATTTTTCGATAGCCATCAGGCTCCGGTCTGCGTTTTTAGAAAGCGCGCTGATACCCGTAATATCCTGAACCGCCGGCATCCGTACCAGTTTGCCGTTCACTTCGGCGGGACAATAGAAGTCGGTGATTACTCCGGGCAGATCCGTTTGCACCACGCCGTAGAAGCCGGTCCAGTCAGGCTGGTGGGTTATAAAGCCCCCGGAATTCCCGTTTTTAAAATTGTCCTTTGCCGAAATTGACGCGGAGAGCACATCCCGGGGCCAATACCCCTTGGCGTTCCACCGGTGCATCCGAATTGCCCAATCCATAAATTCCTCGGTAAAAGCGGGGTGGATCACCTCCCTAAAATTGTCAGGGGAGGTAGTCACCAGGTACAACTGGCTGAAGGCAATACCCGGCGCGTCGTACCACCGTCCGGTACTTGCCACAAAGAGCCGGTACAGGTGATTGGCGTCGTTGGAATCGCCGTTCAGGGGGGTGAATTTTTCATTTTGTACCACCGCGTCCATGTAGGCTTCCCAGGTTTCCAGCGAAGTAACCGGCTGGAGCTTGTATTTTTCCACCAGGTTCCGTATGTACACGTAACCGTACATATTAA
>JAIRPG010000116.1 GCA_031257105.1 Treponema sp. | reverse complement strand
CCATCAAGGGATGCATAATCTTTAACAGCCTCTGGAATAAATTGAATCTCAAAACTCATGCCTATTCCTTAATACTTTCCCATGAAACATTATTCCTGGAATCATAATTTTCCAATCTTTTTTCAATAATATTTTTTATTTCAAACAGTTCAAATACTTCCTCGATGTTTTTTAAATATTCATATTCATCATAAGAAAGCAATACCGCTTCCATATTATTATTTTTTAGAATATATACAGCCTGGCCTGAATCAGATAATTCTCGGACAGTCTGGGTGAGTTCTTTTTGAAGCCTGGTTATGGGAACCATTTGTTTAGTTTCTACCAGCATATTTTTCTCCTTGCTAAGGAGTATAATATATATTTTACCATAATGTCAAGGATTTTATCAGAATTTTCAATCGATTTTTTCAGAAAATTCAATAAAATGTATCCTTTTTTATACTAATATTTCCAATTTTATGCCTTCAGAGGTTTTAGGGGTGTATGGCGCATAACTCTATTTTTCCCCGATAGTGGAAGGAACAAGCAGGGAGCGGGGTTATTTTTTGCCCTTGTCGGTAAGGACTTTTTCTACCGCTTTGCCCACTACTTTTTCAATATCAGCTAAAACCGCCCGAATGTCGGCTATGACTTCCTGACGTACCTGTTCTAAGGCCCATTCCGGCGTGGGCGGAGCCGCGAAAAGTTCATGGGGTTCAACCTCCAATGCCGCCGCCAGCCGACCCAGCACTTCGGGGGTGGGAAATTTCCGCCCTGATTCAATCATGGACACATAATGGGTTGATAAGTTCGCCAATTCCGCAAATTTGGGCTGGGATAAGCCAATCCGCCGCCGGTTCTCCCGTAAATTGTTTACCAATATTTCTCTAATATTTTCCATCTCGTCAGCCTAATTGCCAATAAAGCAATAGTATATGCTTTAGAGTGTGTGGGGTTTTCTTGGGCGCGCAGGGATTCGCCTTCCGCTCAAAACATCCCTGTTTTTCGCTCCAGGCCGCCTCCGCGCCCTGCCGCCGCCCTCCTGGCGGCTTTTCCGCTGACGCGGCGGGCGCTCCGGTTCGCATCCCTGCTTTTGTTTCAGTGTGGGGTTTTCTTGGGCGCGCAGGGATTCGAACCCCGGACATCCACGGTGTAAACGTGGCGCTCTAACCAGCTGAGCTACGCGCCCGTGTATCACACAAAAAAAGTAGTTTTTTGTTGATACATTACAATTAATTCATGTTCATTCAACCCCATAATCAACGGCTTGTCAAGAGGCCGCAGTGCTTAATGATTAATCCCGTGCGGGAGGCCGGGGCGAAAGAAGCGGAAGATTCTCGGCGCGAGCCGGTAAACCGCGCAAGCCGCCAGATTGTTTTTCTCCCCCGGAATGGTTACACTGACTCCATGATCTGTTTCGATGTATCTCGGACGTGGACGATCATCCTTCCCTTGGACGCGCCCGCCGCCTTAAAGGGAGGGGAGGAACTTTCCCTGGCCATTGAGCGGATGAGGATACTCGCGGGGCTTACGATAGCCCCCCCGGTCATAGCGGACGCCTCCGGAGCGTCTCCGGAGGGCCCTCTTATCGTGCTGAACGCCGAGCGAGGCGGGCGGCGTAACGGCTTTTCCTGGCGTCTGGGTCAGGAGCGGCTGGAAATCTACGGCGACAGCGGGCGCGGGCTTTGCAATGGGATTTTTCACTTCCTCGCCGCTTTGGGAATGCGCTGGCCCTCGCCGGGAGCGGAGGGCGAGATTCAAGCGGAATTTCCGGAGAATTTCCGGCGGAATTTTCGCTGGGAGTATGTTCTGCGGAACGGGGGAGGGCATAAAAAATCCGATCCGGGGCCGGCGCGGCGGATCGTGTTTACCGGAAAGGAATCTCCTTGGGAACGAAAGGCGGCTATTGTCTGGGCGGCGCGGAATCAGATAGACGCGGTGGTGTTTCCCCTGGTGGAAATAAACCGGGCCTTTACCTCGTCGTCCGGTACTCCCGCCGGTAGTACCGCCGGTAGTACCGCCGGGAGCTTGGAATCATCCCTCTTACCGGCGGCTTCCTACGATCTTGCCGTGGAACGGGGCGGCTGGGAACTGTCCCGCCTTCTTCCACGGCGGTATTTTCTGTTCCACCGGGAACTATTCCGCATGGAGCGGGGCAAGCGGGTAAAGGAACATCACTTCTGCCCTACCAATCCCGATACTATCGTCATTGCGCGGGCCGAAGCTGAACGCCTCTTTCGCGCCTATCCGGATACCGGAATCTTCCATCTCTGGCCTGATGAAGGGTTTGAGTATACCTGGTGCGCGTGCCCTACCTGCCGGGCCTTTTCCCCGGAAGAACAGAACCGTATCGCCGTAAACATCGCCGCCGAAGCGCTGGCGGGGATCAACCCCCAAGCGCGGCTCTCTTACTACGAGAGCGCCGGGGAAGGCATCGAGATTGAAACCCGGCCCAATATGTTCAAACTGGATCAACTCCCCGGTACCGCGGTACCGGCGCCTTGACAGAGAAAACCGCCCGTACTATATCTTATTAATCCTAAGTAAATTCTATGATACCGGGCTACAGGCCCGGCGCAAGGAGCGTTTATGAAGCGTTGTATGATAGTACAGGCGGCCTTAGCGGTTTCTTTGGCGCTTTTTTCTTGTTCCAGAACGGAGTCCCGGAACGTCGATGGAAGCCCCTCGGTAAATCCGCTCCGGGTTGCCCTGCCCGGTTCAATCGCTACCCTGGATCTTGGTCAGGAAGGGGGTATCCTAAACTATTATGTTACCGCCATTACCCAGGAAAGCTTGGTTGCCATCTCCAACGAAGGTAAAATCATCCCCGCGCTGGCCGAATCTTGGGAAGACGAAAACGCGATGGTATGGCGGTTTTTCCTGCGGAGCGACGCGAAATTCCAGGACGGCAGCCCGGTAACGCCGGAGGACATTATCTATTCCTTCAACCGCGCCCGGGATCCCCTGCTTTCTCCGAGTACCAGCTTCTATTTTCCTGAAGAATCCATCGAATCAATAGAAAAAACCGGCGAGCGCCTGATCACGATTACCTTGACGGAACCCCGGGCCGGCTTCCTCTGGGCCCTGGCGGGAGGGCTCTTTGTCACGTCCCGGCAATTCATCGAGAGCGCCGAGGTTCCCGGCTCTCCGGGGGATCTCGTCCTCGGTTCCGGCCCTTACAAGGCGGTAGAATTTGTCCCCGGTTCCCACGCCCTCTTTGAGCGGGTGGATACGTGGTGGGGCCCCCTGCCGGAGATCGAAGCCGTCCGCTTCGACTTTATCGAAGACGATCAGACCCGCTTCCTGGCTTTCCAGCAGGGGGCGGTCGATCTCGCCCTGAACGTACCGGTTGATCAGGCCGCCCGGTGGGAACAGGTGAACGGCGCGGAGCTTGAGTTCATCCTTGACCGTTCCTACCAGGGGCTCACCTTTGATCCGAATGTGGAGCCCTTTGACGATCCCCATGTGAGGAAGGCTTTTGCCTCCGCCATTGATAAAGACCGCATCGTCGCCGGTATTTTCAAAGGCCACGCCCAGACCGCCACGGCTATACCGTCGCCGCAGCAGTTCACCACGGTGATGGATGAGGCCGCCGCCCAGGATATGCTTGCCGGAGTCTTTCACTATGAGTATTCCATCGAGAAGGCAAAGGCGGAACTCGCCCAGTCTAAGGTTCCGGATGGCTTTACCACGACCATCAGTTACCCCAGCGCCTATCAGAACCTGGGCAGGGCGTCTCTTGCCATTGCCGAAAACCTGAAAGCGATCGGCGTTACCGTAGAGGCGCGGGAAATTCCCCTGGAACTCTGGGTCAACGAAGTGGGAAACGGCGCGCAGGGCGTCGCCTGGATGATCTATGTTCCCACGACCGGCGAACCGGGAGAGATAACCCACTGGCTGCTCGATGCCCGGGGAAGCGGATTCAACCCGGCGAACTGGTTTCACCCTGAAACGGCGCGGCTTACCGCCGAGGCCCGGAGCGCCGAGACCTTGGAAGCGCAGGCGGATCTGGTTGTCCGGGCGAACAACATCGCCCAGGAGGAGGCCGTCTACGTTCCTATTTATTGGGGAGAGACCGCCGTTGCTTTCTCGAAGGGTTTGCGCCTCAAAGAGGGGGCCTATACTTCGTTTACGCTGCTTTCGGTATGGCCGTTGTTGTTTGAATGGTAAGGCCGGCGGACGCTATGGCTGCGCTGGGATTTGTTCTCAAACGGCTCGCGGAGCTTGCGGTTTCCATGGCCGTCCTTTCGTTTCTTACCTTTTCGTTGCTCTACCTCGCGCCGGGCGATCCGGCCAAAGTACTGCTCGGTACGCGGCGGCAGAACCCGGAAGCGTTGGCGGCTATCCGGGCGCGGTATCACCTCGATGAACCGCTTTTGCGCCAATATGGGATATGGCTTACCAAGGCCCTGCGTCTTGATTTCGGCGACGCCATCCGTACCGGCGATCGCGTTACCCGGATGGCCGCTTCCGCGCTGCCGGCCACCCTAACGCTGGTGTGTATGGCGCTTGCCGTGAGCGTTTCGAGCGGCGTCATCTTAGGCGCGGTTTCGGCAACGCGGCGGGGCGGCCTGCTCGATAAAACGGTCAACCTCGCGGCCCTTACCGGTACGAGCGCCCCAAGTTTCGCCGTCGGCTTGCTGTTTTTGTATGTTTTTGCCGTACTGTTGGGCTGGTTTCCGGTCTACGGTATAGGGAACGGCGGGTTTGTGGAGACCCTCCGGCATCTGGCCCTGCCGGCCCTCACCCTAAGCTGCGGTATCAGCGCCATGCTCATCAAGATTACCCGGGCGGCGATGCTCAGCGAAGTTAACCGGGATTACGGCGTCTTTATGCGGGCCCGTTCAATATCAAACGTTCAGGTGACCCTTGCCCAGCTTCGCAACGCTTCGGGGCCTATCCTTACCGGCGTAGGGCTGCTGCTGGCGTCGCTGTTCGGCTCAACGGTGCTGGTGGAGACCACATTCGCGCTGCCCGGTATCGGCGGCCTCCTCGCTTCCTCGGTGATCTTCAAAGATATTCCGGTGGTGCAGTTCCTTACCCTCGCGCTGGCCTTTTTTATCTGCCTGACTCAGGCGGCGGTGGACATCGGTATTTACTTCCTCGATCCTCAGCGGGGCGCGGGGGAGGAGGGATGAACGGTAAAGCTGGACGCGCCGGTATCACCCTTCCCCTCATTACGCTCGGCGTCGCCGCGTTCTTTGCCCTCTTCCCCGGCGTTCTCGGTCCGGACGCCCTTGCCCAGGACCTATTGAACAGCGGCCTGCCCCCGCTTTCCAAGGGCCACTTCTTGGGAACAGACGCGCTGGGGAGGGATGTGCTCAAGCTGACCGCCGCGGGAACCAGAAGCGCGCTCGCCGGCCCGGTTTGTATCGCCGGGGGCTCGCTTCTTATCGGCGTCCTGCTCGGTTCGCTTGCCGGCTGGTTCGGCGGCCCCCTTGACCGGATCATCTCCCTGTACACGGATCTGACCCTGGCCATGCCGTCTCTGCTCCTTGCTATCGTCGCGGCGGGCATCATGGGAGGCGGCTATTCGGTGGGCGTTGCGGTTCTCATCGCGCTCTATTCGCCGTTCGATATCCGTCTGGTTCGTTCCGCAGTCATTTCGCAGAAACGCAAGCCCTATATCGAGGCGGCCATAACGCAGCGTCTTTCCCCGGCGCGAATCCTTGCGCGGCATATTTTCCCGAATATCACGCTCCTTATCCTGGTTAATTTCTTTCTAAACATCGCCTACGGAATGGTTTCTATGGCGTCCCTCTCGTTTCTGGGAATGGGCGCGGCGCCGGGAGCCCCGGATTGGGGCCGGCAGCTTGCGGATGGACGGGCTTTGCTTTTTCAGAACCCGGCGTCGGCGCTGAGCGCGGGGCTGGCGATCATCCTTACCGCAGCGTCTATCAACATTATGGGCGCCCGGATCACGGAAGAAAAGGCGCTTCCCCTATGAAACTCGCCGTATCCGACTTGGAGTTGGACATAGGCGGCGCCCGGATTCTTTCGGGAATTAGCCTCGCCGTGGAAGATCAAAGTTCCCTGGGTGTGGTTGGAGAATCGGGCAGCGGCAAGACCCTGTTTGCCCGGACGCTCATGGGCTTGCTCCCCCCGGAAAGCGCGGTACGGGGCGCGTATACGCTGGACGGTTCGCCGGTTCCTCTGGACGGCAAGGGCTGGGGGAATATCCGGGGGCGTTTGCTGGGCCTGGTCATGCAGGATCCTTTTTCGTCGTTGGATCCGACGCGGAAATGCGGGCCTCAGATTCTGGCCGCCCTCACGGGGAAACAGGCGAAGCAATTTGACCTAAAGCGCGCCTTGGCGGAGGTCGGTCTAGACGAAGACGCGGCGAGGAAATACCCCTTTGAGCTTTCCGGGGGAATGCGGCAGCGGATTGGTATCGCCGCGGCTCTGGCCGGCGGGCCCCGTCTGCTCATTGCCGATGAGGCCACTACCGCTTTGGACGGTATCACCCAGAAAGAAATTCTGGATCTGATCGAGCGGCTGCGCCGCGCCCGGGGTATGTCCCTCATCCTTATCAGTCACGATCTGGAAGTGGTGCGGAAGCATACGGATTATACGGCGGTGTTTCACCGGGGACGCATCGTTGAGTTTGGCGCGACCGGGGAGATCTTTTCCAATCCCCGTTCCTCTTACACGCGGCTGCTCCTCGATGCCCGGAACTTCACGAGAAGCGGCGCGGGAGGCGGCGCGGGGAGCCCTCCGCCTTTGCTCGCCGTCCACCGCCTTTCAAAATCTTATGGGAAGCGCCTTGCTTTGGATCAGGTGGACATCAATGTCTATGAAGGGGAATGTGTCGGCATTGTGGGTGAGTCGGGGTGCGGGAAGACTACCCTCGCCCGGTGCATCATCGGCCTTACCCGGAGCGATTCGGGACGGATCGTCTTTTCGCCCCCGGAAACACGCCCTCAGCGAATAGCCCCGTTCAACGCTCAGATGGTCTTTCAGGATCCCTATTCATCACTGAATCCGGCGCTGAGCGTGAAGCGTATCCTTACGGAGGCCCTTTTCGCCGGAGGGCGTCCCCCTGAGGAAGCGCCGGATCTGCTTGAACTCGTGGAACTGCCGGCGGAATTCTTATCCCGCAGACCGGCGCGGCTTTCAGGCGGGCAGCGCCAACGCGTCGCCATTGCTCGGGCGCTGGCCCCCCGGCCCCGGCTCTTACTCTGCGACGAGTCCGTGTCCGCTCTGGACGCGGCGGTACAGACCCAGATACTCCGCACGCTTTCCAGATTACGGGAAACCCGGCGGCTTTCCATTCTATTCATCACCCACGACCTCGCCGTCGTTCGCCATATCGCGGATCGAATCTACGTGATGCGGGACGCGCGGGTGGTGGAGGAAGGGAGCGCGGCGGCGATCTTCGGGAATCCCGGCCACCCCTATACCAAGACGCTTCTGGCCGCAACCGCCCAGGCGGATAATCGCCCAGGCGGTTAAAGCCCAAGCGGGTTATTCACCCGTCGTCCGTAGAGGCCGGGCGCTTACTTCCCGGGAAAATTCCCCGATACGGCTCGAAGCCGACAAGTCATACGCAGCCACCGCGAAGTAGTACAGAACCCCGTTTCGCAGGCCCGAGATACGAATGGAGGCGCGGTTTCCCGCATCTATCGGCGACGCCCCCTCTATCGCTTCGGAGCCGAAGTATTCCCCTTTGGAAACGCCGTAGTACACGCGGTACCCGGTGGCGTCCGGATCGGGACTTCCCCGCCAGGAGAGATCCACCGCCCCGTCACGGGCCACGGCGATCACCAGGGAGGGAGGCCGGGGGAGCTCATGCGCCCGGTAGACTATCCGCAGTTCTTCCAGATAGGGCGTCGTTTCCCCATCCCCCGAAGGATAAAACACCGCGGCAAGCTGTACGTACCGGGCCTCGATGGGGTTGGAAAAATCCACGCCCGGTTCAAAAGGCCGCCAGTCCGCATCGGTCCAGCGATAGGGCGAATCCCCGGTACGGATAAAGAACTGGAGCGCCGAATCGTCGGCAAAGCGGTATTTTCCCGCCCCGCCGTACTCGTTTACAATCGCCCCTCCCCGAATGGAAGCGCGGCCTCCCAGGGCTTCTATCCTGAGCACGCTGCTTTGGCCTTCCCCCAGATCAATGGCCCGGGTCTCTACGCGGCCTTCCTGGTTAGGGTATTTTCGCAGTTCCGGGTTTTCCACAAAGCGTCCGTACACACGGAATTCATCGATAAAGCCGGTATAACGCCCCCCCAGAATCAAGGAGTTGCCTTCGCCAACCAGCGGATTGTAAACCTCAGCCCCTTCCCGTCCGGAAGCGGTGGCGTAACGGACACATTCAAGCGAGCCGTTAACCAGGTATTCAAGAAGGCCCGTTGTTGAATCAAAACGTATGAGGTGGTGGCTCCAACTCCGGGGGATGATGGGGCTCAGGCCGGTGAGAGACACGGAGATCCGCGCCCCGTTTCCCGGAGCGGTGAAGAAATCGGAAAATGTCCATTGAAGCCGGTTCCGCGAAGCCGCGCACTGGATACGGCTGGAGACGCGCTTCCCGCTTAACGCCTCATGGGAAGAAGACCAACTGAGGATCTGCTCGCCGTTTTCCATATTCATGGGGTAAAGCCAGAATTCAACGCTAAAGTCCTTGAAGCTCTGCCCCTCGGAAAAGAGGGCGTCCTGCCGTTGAGGGATTACCACTACCGGCCCGTCCGCCAACCCGTTGGAAACGGCGCTGTTTGTCAAATTCCCCGCTTGAAAATACGCCGCCCCCAAGCCCACCCGCGCCCAGCGGGGACCCATGGCGGTCACCGCCTGTGATACGGACACCGCGTAATGACCGGTTTCATCCCGGAATAAATCCGTCCGCCCCTCGTCAAAGGAAAGGGCCAAATCTAAGGAGCCTTGAATCGCGCGCCGGGGAGGCGTCATCAGGTCGCTCTGTTCCGCCCCGTTTCGCTCGGAAGACAAGGCCAGTACAGGGTAGGGCCGTACCGAGGTAACTTCAATAATTCCCCGGCGGTTTTCCGCGGCGTTCCACTGGGCGGCTCCGCCCAAGATGATGGTCTGTTCCCCAATGGCCTGGAGATTTCCAGTATTGATACTCAGAAACCCCGCCAAAAGGGCCCCAAGGGTACTCTTTCGCATATCGTTCCTACATTTACGGTTGTTTATGTATCGGTCTATCGCGGGAATATCATAACCTGTGTTAAAATAGATAGCAATGAAGGCTGAACCTGCCGAAAGCTTAGAATTCCTCAAAAAGACCGCCCGAGACGCCCCCCTGGAACCGGGGGTGTACCTTATGCGGGACGGAGAAAGCCGCGTTATCTATGTGGGCAAGGCCCGGATTCTGCGGAACCGCCTTGTTTCCTATTTTTCCGGGAAGAAGGACGTTAAGACAGCCACCCTCTTGGCCCATGCCGCGTCTATCGAAACGATCATCGTGGCCAACGAGTACGAGGCGCTGCTCCTGGAAAACACCCTTATCAAGCAACATTCCCCGAAGTACAACATAAACCTGAAGGATGGGAAGACGTACCCGGTGATACGCTTTACCACCGGTGATTTCCCCCGGGTGTTTCGTACCCGCCATATCATCGACGACGGCTCCCGGTATTTTGGGCCTTTCCCGAATATCGGCGCGCTGGACGCTATGCTGGAACTCATCGAGCGGCTTTTTCCCCTGCGGAAGTGCCGGACGCTGAAAAAAAGGGAAAGCCCCTGTATGTACTACCATATTGGCCGCTGCCGGGCGCCGTGCTGCGGCAGAATCAGCGCCGGTGATTACCGCATCCACGCGGAACGGGCGCAAAAGCTCCTCTCCGGAGAAACCGAATCCCTCATTATAGAGTTAACCGGCGCGATGCACGACGCCGCCAGGAAACTGCGCTTTGAGCAAGCCGCCCATATCCGCGACGCCATCAAGTCGCTCGAAGGTTTTTCTGGAGGAAACAGCGCCGTGGTGGACTTTGATCCCGAAGGCCGGGATTACATTTCCTGGGCCGCCGAAGGCGTCTTCCGGACGTATACGGTTTTCTCCATGCGGGGCGGCAAGATGACCGGGCGGGAGTTATTCCGTACCCGCTCCGCGGCGGACGAGCAAGATTCCCTGGAAACCTTTATCGCCGTCTACTACTCCCCGGATCGCCCGCCGCCGGCGCGGATCTTTCTCCCCGCGGGGGAGGGGAATGAGCCGTACAGCCTTGAATCCGGCGGCGCGCTTGCGGAGTGGTTTTCCACAAACTTCGGCTATACGCCTGAATTGCGTGTTCCGGATGAAAAACGGCACCTCGCGGCGCTGGCCATGGCGCGGCAGAACGCCCAGGAGGATCTGCGAAAAAGGCTCAAAGAACGGGGCGCCGGCCCCGCCCTCGACGAACTTGCCCGGGCGTTAAGCCTCAAAGCGAGACCGGAGCGGATCGAAGGCTTCGATATTGCCCAACTGGACGGCACGCATCCGGTGGCCTCGCTCATCTCCTTTAAGAACGGGATGCCGGATCGGAAGAACTACCGGTACTTCAAACTCCGCAGCGTGGTAGGAGTGGTAGACGACTTCGCCGCTATGCGGGAGGCGGTGCGCCGCCGCTATTCCCGGCTTATCCGGGAGGGGTTGGAACTGCCGGATCTCGTCCTGGTGGACGGGGGTATCGGCCAGGTAAACGCGGCCCGGGGCGTTCTGGACGAATTGGGGCTTGATTGCGATGTCGCGGGCCTTGCCAAGCGCGATGAAGAACTCTGGCTGCCCCATACGGCGGAGCCGATACGTCTTTCGCGGGATTCGGAAGCCCTCAAGACGCTCCAGTTTGTCCGTGACGAAACCCACCGTTTCGCCACCTCCTTTAACCAAAAACTGCGATCCGGGGATCTCTTCTTCCCCATCCTGGAATCGGTGGAGGGGATAGGCCCCAAACGGGCCGCGGCGATTATGAAGGCTTTCGTTTCGGTGGAGAACATTGCCGCCGCCCCGCCTCTAACCCTGGCGGAACGCTGCAAGATCCCCCTCGCCGCGGCTCAAGCGGTATGCGCCTCGGCAAAACTCGCCCTGGAGGATCAGAAAGCGGCGCGGGAGCGGTTGAAGAAACAGGATGGACGCCGGCGGACGCCGGGAACGCCGCTTCCGGTGGATGCCGGGGCTTTGGCTGCGGAAGCGGCTTCCGCCGATGTCTAGAGAGTGTCTGTCCACAAAGTCGGTTACTTTGTGGACAGACCTTGCATTTTCGCAGTCTTTAGACTACGAAAATGCTATTTTAAGGTAGTCTGTCTATAATGTGTCTACATTATAGACAGACTCTATATATTATGGTAGTCTGCCCGGCCCCGCTTGTCAACTGGAATTTGCGGCAGGGCCGGCGCCTTCCGCTTATTCCGGGTCGCAGTAGGCCGCGGCATACTTGAGCGTGGGGAATACACGGCTTCCCGTTATCGTTATGCGCAACGCCGTAACATTGTCTTCTTTGGGAAAGCGGCATATCCGCTGTAACCCCACAGCCCGCTGTACCGCAATGGTCGTATCCCGCAGGGCGATTTCTTCGGGGCCGGGATTGCCGGCGCCGCCCGGATAATTGGACGGATAGGTGTATTGCTCGTAGCTGCGGCTGTACTGTTTGCCGGTTACCGCCGCAATGGGCTGCCCCGCTGAGTCTACCGTATAGGTTCTGTTTTCGCCGACGCCTTCCCAGGAACGGGAACCCTGCCGCCGTACTTCGATGGTAAAGCCTTCGATACGCTGGCTTAAGCGCGTCTGTTCCCGCAGCAGAATGTGGGTAAGGCTGACCGCTTCGGGAAAGGTAACGGTAATGGCGGCGGTTTCGCGGTCGCCTCGGGGCCGCCAGTAGGATTCGTCCCGGGTACGGATATTCCCCACCGGGTGTTTGGGGTCGGAAGAATCGGCCCGTACCGTTACTCCCGCAATGCTCAGCAGATTGGTATCCGGCGCATCGGGAAAAACGTCCGCGCCGTAAATGGCCCGCAGCCGCCCGCCGAGTCCGTTCAGCGAGGCGGCGTCCAGCGCGTTGATTTTACCTTCCGTATCCGGGGGAATGTTGAGCAGCAACTGCACATTGCCCCCGGCGCAGCGCTCGTATATGTTCAGCAGGGTTTCCCGATCTTTGGGACTTTCGTTTGCGTGAAAAAACCAACCCGGCCTGATGGAGACATCCGCTTCCAGAGGGAACCACCGCAGGTCTATGATCTGTTCCATGTAGCGGCGGGAGCCCAGCGCCGGGTCCAGCTTGCGTACCGGCGGCAGCCCCGCCTGCTGTTGGGAAACCGACGCGGTATAGGTCGCGTAGGACAGCCACGCCGGCAGCACCGACCAGTGGGAGGGCAGAACCTCAGCCGCCTCGTTGCCGATCCAGCCGGCGTCGGGGCCGACGTTGGTCAGTACGCAGTCGGGCTGCAGTTCGCGGGCCCGCGCAAATATCCGCCGCCAGTCGTAGGTCTGGGGGTTCGTGCTGCCCTTGGCCCCGTCAAACCACATGGAATACATCTTGCCGTACCGGTATTCGCCGTTTGCGTCGGTACCCAGCAGTTCCTCAAGCTGGGCGATGAAGAATTCGGAATAGTTTTGGTACACAACGCCGTCCGGCCCGGTCCACGGGGCTTTATTGTCGCCATAGATACCGAAATGCTCCTGGTTTTCATCCCAGGGTGAAAGGTACAGGCCGGGCCGCAGCCCGTACTTTTCGCAGGAGTCCACAAACCGTTTAACCACGTCCACTGGTTTGGCGGATCGCATAACGTTGTGGCTGGTTGTTTTGGTATCCCACAGGCAGAAGCCGTCGTGGTGTTTGGCCGTTAATATGGCGGCCTTAAACCCGGCGTTTTTCAGCGTTTCGCACCACTGATCGGTATCCAGGGCGGTGGGGTTAAAAACAGCCGGATTTTCTTTCCCGTCGCCCCATTCTCTATTGGTAAAGGTATTGGGGCCAAAGTGGAGAAAGGCGGTAAACCCCAATTCCTGCCAGGCGATCTGCCGCTCATCGGGCACTACCTGTACCAGCCGCCGCGCATTGGCTTTTTCCGCCGCCGTGTTGTCACTGCCGGCGCACGCCGCCATCAAGAGCAGTATCGTCACTGAACCTACAAATTTTTGCATACCGGTAACCTCACTATACTATTATCTAGTGTCTGTCCACAAAGTCGGTTACTTTGTGGACAGACCTTGCATTTTCTCGTCTAAAGACTACGAAAATGCTATTTTAAGGTAGTCGCGTACCTTCGGTACGATCTATAATGTGTCT